>NZ_JBFAQB010000003.1:398935-872604 GCF_040676995.1 Nonomuraea sp. NPDC049419
GAGGCGGTGACGCGGGTCGAGCGTGCGTTGGCGATCGATCCGCGTGATCCGTGGGCGCTGCTGAGCCGGATCGACTTCCTGCGGTACGCCCGGCGCTTCGAGGAGGCCGAGCGGGCAGCGGCAGAAGCCGAGCGTCTCCTGCCCAGGGACCCAGACGTGTGCACGACGGCGGCGTGGGTGCTGAGCGCTCAGGATCGCGAGGATGAGGCGGTGACGCGGGTCGAGCGTGCGTTGGCGATCGATCCGCGTGATCCGTGGGCGCTGCTGAGCCGGATCGACTTCCTGCGGTACGCCCGGCGCTATGAGGAGGCCGAGCAGGCTGCGGCGGAGGCCGTGCGGCTGCACCCGAGAAATCCGCGCCTGCATGTGGCGGCTGGGTCGGTTTCCAGTAGCCGGCACCGCGAGGAGGAGGCGCTGGCACACGTCGAGCGCGCGCTGGGGATCGATCCGCGTCACTCGCAGGCGTTGCGGAGCCGGATGGACTTCCTGCGGTTCAGCGGTCGGTTCGAGGAGGCGGAGCGGGCGGCGGAGGAGGCCGTGCGTGTGCGTCCTGATGATCCTGATGTGCTCACGGTGGCGGCGTGGGTGTTCAGCGATCAGGACCGTGAGGAGGAGGCGCTGGAGTGGGTCGAGCGTGCGCTGACGGTTGATCCGCGCAACGTGTGGGCCTTGTGCTGGCGTGTCAACTTCCTGCAGTCCGGTCGCCGGTTCGAGGAGGCGGAGCGGGCGGTGGAGGAGGCCGTGCGGCTCCGTCCCGATGATCCTTACGTGTTCACGACGGCCGCGTGGGTGTTCAGTGCTCAGGATCGTGAGGAGGAGGCGCTGCAGTGGGTCGAGCGTGCGCTGGCGATCGATCCGCGTGATGTGTGGGCGTTGCGGAGCCGGATGGACTTCCTGCGGTTCAGCGGTCGGTTCGAGGAGGCTGAGCGGGCGGCGGCGAAGGCCGTGGGTGTCCGTCCCGGTGATCCTGACGTCCACCTCAGCGCCGCGTGGGTCCACAGCGACCGATACCGGTTCGATGCCGCGCTGGAACACCTCGAGAAAGCCTTGGAGCTCGACCCTGGCCGGTCCTTGCTCCTGCGCAATCGGATTGACCTCCTGCGCCGGGCACTGCGCTTCGAGGAGGCGGAGCGGGCGGTGGAGGAGGCCGTGCGGCTGCGGCCCGGCGATTCCGACCTGTACGCGACGGCCGCCTGGGTCTTCAGCGACCAGGGCCGGGATGACGAGGCGCTCGCCTACGCCGGGCGGGCCCTGGCCATCGACCCGCGTAACACGCAGGCGTCGCGTGACCGGGTCGACTTCCTGCGCTCCAGCCGGCGCTTCGAGGAGGCGGAGCGGGCGGCGGAGGAGCTGCTCCGTCAGCGGCCCGATGACCCCGAGGCGCTGACGTCGGCGGCGTGGGTGCTGTGCGCCCAGGATCGTGAGGACGAGGGGCTGGCGTACATCGAGCGTGCCCTGGCCATCGAGCCGGCCAACGTGCGGGCTCTGCGCGCCCGCATCGACTTCCTGCGCTACAGCGGTCGCTACAAAGCGGCCGAGCAGGCGGCGGCGGAGAGTGTGCGGTTGCAGCCCCGGGACGCCGGCATGTACACGGCGGCGGCGTGGGTCTTCAGTGACCAGGACCGCGAGGAGGAGGCGCTGGTCTGGGCCGGACGCGCGCTGGCCGTCGACCCGTGCGACTCGTGGGCGCTGCGCAGCCGCGTCGACTTCCTGCGCTACGCCTGGCGTTACGACGAAGCCGAACGGGCGGCGGCGGAAGCCGTCCGGCTGCGGCCCGACGATCCCGACGTGCACACGACGGCCGCGTGGGTGGCGAGTGACCAGGACCGCGAGGGCCAAGCACTGGAGCACGTAGGTCGTGCGCTGGCCATCGACCGCCGCGATGGGTGGGCGCTGCGGAGCCGCGTCGACTTCCTGCGCTACAGCCGCCGCTATGAGGAGGCCGGGCAGGCGGCGGCGGAGATCGGAGAGCTGCGGCCCGGTGATCCGGAGGCGCAGGTCGCCGCCGCGCGTGTCTTCAGCGACCAGGATCGCTACGACGAAGCCCTGGCCCACCTCGGCCGGGCCCTGGAGATCGACCCGCACAACTCCCCGGCGCTGCGCGGCCGGGTTCGTGCGTTGTGCCTCGCCCGGCGCTATCAGGAGGCGGAGAGCGCGGCGGCCGAGGCGTTGCGGTTGCGGCCGAACGATCCCGAGGCGCACGTCGCCGCGGCGCGCGTCGACGCCGACCAGGATCGGTACGACGACGCCCTGGCCCACCTGGACCGGGCCCTGGCCATCGACCAGGACAACGCCAACGCCCTGGGACGCCGGGTCAGGACGCTGCGCGCGATGCGGGCGTTCAAGGAGGCGGAGCGGGCGGCGACGGAGGCGATCGCGCTGCGGCCCAACAGGATGGGGCTGCGGATCGAGCTGGGCCGCGTGTACGACGACCAGGCCAGGTTCGAGGAGGCCCTGGCCTGCTACGACGACGTGCTGGCCAGGGAAGCGGACAACGTGGAGGCCAGGATCGCCAGGTCGGCGGTGCTGCGGTCGCGGCGGCTGTGCCCGGAGGCGGAGCGGGACATCGCCCGCTGGATCGAGGAGAAGCCGGAGGACCGCTCGCTCAAGGCCGAGCTGGCCTGGATCCACCACGACGAGCGGCGGGCAGGCGAGGCGCGGCGGATCTTCGAGGGCCTGCTGGAGACGGCGATCGGCGGGCGGGAGCGGGCGAAGGCGCAGGGCGGGCTCGGCTGGGTGGCGTTCTCGGCGCAGGAGTACGCGGAGGCCGAGCGCCGCTTCCGCGCCGCCATCGAGGAGGCGCCGGGCGCCAGGGAGTACGAGCTGGGCCTGGCCTGGGCGCTGACCCGGCAGAGCGGCAAGGAGGCCAGGGAAGAGGCGGTGCGGATCGCGCACGACCTGACCGCCGCCGGCGTGAACGCCTCCGCGCACGTGTGCCTGGGCGTGCTGGCCTTCAAGTCGGGCAACCTGCTGTCGGCCGAGTACCACCTGAAGAAGGCGCTCGCCATCGACCCGCACCACGGCGGCCACATCGACCTGGGCGCCCTGTACGTCCAGATGGCCCGCCACGAGGAGGCGGAGGAGCAGCTGCGGCTGGCCGTGACGCGGAAGTGGCACGAGAGCGCAGCCCACATCGAGCTGGGCAATCTCTACCTGCAAGGCGACGAGGAACGCCTGCCGGCGGCGGAGCGCGAGTTCCGTCAGGCGCTGGCGATCGACCCCGATTCCGGACCCGCCTCGATCGGGCTGGCGCAGGCGCTGGCGCGCACGGGCGACGAGGCGGAGGCGGAGCGGGTCCTGCGCCAGGTGCTGGCGCGCCAGGACCACCGGGACCGCTGGCACACCTGTACGGCGCTGGCCAGGCTCCTGGTGCAGCGGGGCGACAAGCAGCAGAACTCCGACCTGTACGCGGAGGCGTACACCGAGGCGCAGCGGGCGATCGGCCTGGCCCCCGACACGGAGGCCGACCCGCACTTCGTGGCCGGTGTCGCGCACCACCGGCTGGGCTCGCTGACGGCGGAGGCGCGGGGCCGCTTCGCCTACCGCCGCCGGGCCATGCACCACCTGCGCGAGTGCCTGCGGCGCGAGCCGAACCACGTCGAGGCGCAGCGCAACCTCAACCTGCTGCAACGTGAGGTGAAGGCGGCGGCGCCGGCGTTGTGGGGCGGGTTCGTGGTGGCGTGCATCTCGTTCGCACTGCTGGCCGTGATGTGGACGATGTTCTTCTTCACCGCGAAGGTGCCGACCACGCTGCTGATGGTGAACACCCCGATCCTGGTGGGCCTGATCACGGTGGCGGCGCTCCTGCCGGCGCTGATCCGGCTGAAGCTGCCGGGCTTCGAGGCGGACCTGCAGGCCGGCGGCATGTCGGTGTCACCGGGCCCCACGGGGGAGAACACGTTCGGGCCCGGCAGGTTCACGGTCACGTCGGGGCCGGGCAAGCTGGCGCTGGCGGAAGGGCCGACCGGGCAGTTGCCGCACCGCAAGTAGTCAGCGGGGCGGCAGGTGCTCGTGGGCCCACTGGGAGATCTGCTCCAGGGCCGGCATGAGCGCCTGGCCGGCCTCGGTCAGCTCGTACGACACGGCGACCGGCGGGCCCTCGTCGACCTTGCGGACGATCAGCCCCTCTTTGGTCAGCGCGGACAGCCGGTCGGACAGGACCGAGTCGCTGACTCCTTCGATGGCTCGTGACAGCTCGCGGAACCCGGCGGGCCCCATGCGCAGGCTCGCCAGCACGACGCCGACCCAGCGCTTGCCGAGCAGGGTGAACGCGCGGGTCAGCGCCTCGTCACGGCGCATGCAGGCTTCCACGGTGTGGGGTGTCGGTGCCGGCATGCCTCCAAACTAGCAGAAAAACTGCCACTTTGATTTTAGTAGTGAGTATGTATAACGTAGCTGCATCTCGATGCCTAGTGAGGAGATGCGTGATGAGTGAGAACCTCGCGGGCACCCGCCCGTCCGTCGTGGTGCTCGGTGGCGGCTACGGCGGCCACAAGGTGGCAAAGCTGCTCGACGACGTCGCCGACGTGACACTCGTGGATCCGTCCGACGCCTTCGTGCACAACGTGGCCGCATGGCGGGCGCTGGTGGAGCCCGAGTGGCTCGACCGGATCTTCCTGCCCTACCGGCGGCTGCTGGAGCACGGCCGGTTCCTGCGTGACAGCGCGGTGGCCGTGGACGGCCGCCGCGTGACGCTGGCGTCGGGGACCACGCTGGAGCCCGACTACCTGGTGCTGGCCACAGGGTCGGCGTACGCGTTCCCCGCCAAGATCGACACCCCGGACACGGACGCCGCCAAGGCCCAGGTGCGCGCCGCGCACGACGCGCTCAGGGAGGCGGGACGGGTGCTGCTCGTCGGCGCCGGGCCCGTGGGCCTCGAACTGGCGGGGGAGATCAAGGCGGCCTTCCCCGGCAAGCACGTCACGCTGGCCGACGTGTCCGACGACATCCTGCCCGGCCCGTTCGAGCCGTCGCTGCGGGACGAGCTGCGCCGCCAGCTCGCCGAGATCGGCGTCGAGCTCAAGCTCGGCACCGCGCTGCGGGAGCTGCCGGCCGCCGAGCCCGCCACCGTGGCGCCCATCGCGATCGCCACCGAGTCGGGGGACAAGCTGGTCGCCGACATGTGGTTCCGCTGCTTCGGCGGGCGGCTGCGGACCGGCTACCTGCGCGGCGAGCTGGCCGGCGCCCTCGACGAGCGCGGCTACGTCCAGGTGGACGAGCTGCTGCGGGTACGCGGGCAGGAGCGGGTGTTCGCGATCGGCGACATCGCCGACGCCGACCGCGACATGGCCGGGTACGCGGGGCGGCAGGGCGAGCTGCTGGCCGCCAACCTGCGCGCGATCATCACCGGCGAGGGCGAACCGGTCCCGTACGAGCGGCAGCCGACGGTCATCGTCGTCCCCCTCGGCCCGGAGGGCGGCGCGGGCCAGCTGCCCGGCCAGGGCGTCGTCGGCGCGGACGCCGCCGCCGAGATCAAGGGCCGCGACATGCTCGCCACCTACGCCAGCGCCGCCTTCGACGTCCCGGAGAAGAACGCCTGACCCGCTTCGGGCCCGGAGCGCGGCCCGCCCGGGCAGCCGCCCGGAAGCCGCCCGTCAGGGGTCCGGCAGGCCGGCGCGGGAACCGCCGGTCAGGGTTCGACGAGGCCGGCGCGGATGGCGTAGCGGGTGAGGTCGAGGCGGTCGCGCATGCCGAGCTTCTGCAGGATGTTCGCCCGGTGCCGATCGACTGTCTTCACGCTGATGACCAGCGTCTCCGCGATCTCCTTGGCGGAGTTGCCCTCCGCGATCAGCTTGACGATCTCCTCCTCCCGCGGCGTCAGGATGCTCTCGGGGATGCGCTCGCCCTCCCGGTCGCGCTGCAGGTAGTCGCGGATGAGCGCGGTGATCGCCCCCGGGTAGAGGAACGGCTCGCCCCGCATGGTGGCCCGGCACGCCTCCAGCAGGTCCTGGTCGGCGACGGACTTGAGCACGTAGCCGGACGCCCCGACCTTGAGCGACTCGAAGAAGTACTGCTCGTTGTCGTACATCGACAGGATCAGGATGCGGATGCCGGGCGCCCGGCGGGAGATCTCCCTGGCCGCCTGCAGCCCGGTCATGCGGGGCATCGCGATGTCGAGGATGGCGAGGTCCACCTCGGTCTCGTCGGCCGCCGCCACCGCCTCGGCGCCGTCGGCGGCCTCGGCGACCACCTCGAGGTCGGGCTCGGCGTCGAGGATCAGGCGCAGCCCCCGCCGTACGAGGGCGTGGTCGTCGGCCAGCAGGATCCGGGTCTTGTTCACGAGGTTGCGCTCCGATTCGCGGGATCCGGGATGTCCAGGCGTACGCACGTGCCCACGCCTGGCGGGGAGTCGACGCTCAGCCGGGCGCCGATCAGCAGGGCGCGCTCGCGCATGCCGCGGATCCCGGCGCCGTCCTGGCGCGCGCCGCCCTGCCCGTCGTCGGCGATCCGCAGCACGAGCCGGCCGTCCTCGGCCTGCAGCGACAGCTCGGCGTGCTCGGCGTGGGCGTGCCTGGCGATGTTGGTCAGGCTCTCCTGCGCGATCCGGTACAGCACCAGCTCGACGTCGGAGCCGAGCTGCGGCAGGTCGGGCTGGACGGAGCGCAGCACCTTCACGCCGCTCATTTGCGACACGTCCGCGGCGAGGGCGTTGAGCGCGCTGTGCAGCCCGAGGTCCTCCAGGACGCCAGGCCGCAGCCGGCGGGCGACCTGGCGGACCTCGTCGAGGCTCGCGCGTACGGTCTCCTGCACGCCGTGCAGCTCCTCCCGCAGATCGTCGGGCGCGCGGTCCACCACCCGCTTCAGCCCGAGCAGCACCACGGTCAGGCTCTGGCCGATCTCGTCGTGCAGCTCGCGGGCGATGCGCCGCCGCTCGCCCTCCTGCGCCGCGAGGGCGTGGGCGCTGCTCGCGCTGCGCTCGGCCTCCAGCCGGTCGAGCATCGAGTTGAACGTCCCGATGAGGTACGTCAGGTCGCTGTTGCCGCCGTCGGGCAGGCGGTCACCGGTGCGCAGCAGGTCGACCCGCTGCATGAGGGCCGTCAGCGCGTCGAGCGGCGCCAGGCTGCGGCGCAGCAGCAGCGCGTTCGCCCCCAGCATCGCGGCCAGCCCGATCAGCAGCACCGGCGCCTCGGCCAGCACGATCGGTGCGGAAATGGTGGCGGGGGAGAACGCCAGCACCAGCGTGCCTATCGTGAAGACCAGCCCGTTGATCAGCACCAGCCGCCGGAACAGCGCCTGAGCCGGAGTGCGCGGCAGGTGCACCGCCCGCTGCGCCGCCCCGCCGGCCACGCGGTCGTCCATGGTTATCAGCCTTCTCGTCCGAGGGCGTCGTCGTCCATCCGGGCTGACTCTCATCCCGTGCCCACGCCTACATGTTGTATCCCCGCGGAGATGGGTGACAGACCCGATGGTTCGCGACCCCTGTCCGCCGCCAGACTTGAGCAGAGCCGGATTGGAGAGACAGCGGATGCCATGCATGCCAGCGACATCGCCGTAAGTTTGCCGACCGTCACCGCCGACGACCTCGTCACCAAGGCGGTCCGCCTCATGGCCCTGGGCCGCATGCCCGGCCTGATCGTGGTGGACGGGCGGGGGCGGCCCGCCGGCGTCCTGCCGGGGACGCAGGTGCTGCGGCTGGCGGTGCCGGGGGCGTACCAGGAGGACCCGGCGCTGTGCCGGACGATCGACGAGGCCCACGCCGACGTGTTCTGGGGGGAGCTGGGCGAGCGGACGGTCGGCGACTGCCTGCCCCGGCGTCCGGTCACCCCGGCGACCGTCCGCATGGAGGCGACGCTGCTGGAGGTGGCCGCGCTGATGGCGCGGCTGCGCAGCCCGATCGTCGCCGTCGTCGGCCGCGACGGCGTGCTCGCCGGAGCCATCACCCTCGAACGCCTGCTCACCAGTCTGGCCCTGGCCCCCGACGACTGACAGAACCAGGCCCGCCGGGCGTGTGCCGCGCGGCCACGCCCCGACCTTTCGGGCGCGGGCCGCCGGCACCGCCGCGGCGACTCCTCTTATCGCGAAAGGTCATCGCCGTGTTCGCCCTTCACTTTGCGCTGCCGTCATGTCCCGGACGGCTGCTGTGTCGTCACGTGCCCGTTGAACGCGGGCTCTCCGCCGACGGGCAGGCCGGCCCGCCGGGGCGGAACGGATGAGCGCGATACTCGCACTGGCCATCTTCATCGTGGCGTTCTTCTTCATCGCCACGGAGAAGGCCAACAAGGTCAAAGTCGTCCTCGTCGCCGCGGGTCTGATGGCCGTGCTCGGCCTGATCCCCGGCGCCGAGGTGTTCTTCTCCGAGCACGAGGGCATCGACTGGAACGTCATCTTCCTGCTGCTCGGGATGATGATCATCGTCGGCGTCATCAAGCAGACGGGCGTCTTCGATTACCTGGCCATCTGGGCGGCCAAACGCTCGAAAGGGCGGCCGTACCGGCTGATGGTCATGCTGATGGGCATCACCGCCGTCGCCTCGCCGTTCCTCGACAACGTCACCACCATCATGCTGGTGGCGCCGGTCACGATCGTGGTGTGCAACCGGCTGCGGATCGCGGCGCAACCGTACCTGATCGCCGAGGTGCTGGCGTCCAACATCGGCGGCGCGGCCACGCTCATCGGCGACCCGCCCAACATCATCATCGGCAGCCGCGCGGGGCTGACGTTCAACGACTTCCTCGTGCACATGGCGCCGGTCGTGGTGGTCATCTTCGCGGTGTTCGTGCTGTTCACGCGGGTGTTGTTCCGCAAGTCGTTCCAGTACAACGCCGAGCACGTCGCCGAGGTGATGGCGCTGCAGGAGCGGCGGGCGATCACCGACATGCGGCTGCTGGTGCGCTGCCTGATCGTGCTGGCCGCGGTGGTGACGGGGTTCGGGCTGCACGCGGTGGTGCACGTCGATCCGTCGATCGTGGCGCTCGTCGGCGCCGGCGTGATGCTGCTGGTCTCCCGTGCGAACGTCGACGAGGTGCTGCGCGAGGTCGAGTGGCCGACGCTGGTGTTCTTCGCTGGGCTCTTCGTCATGGTGGCGGGGCTCGTGCACACCGGCGTGATCGCGGCCATCGGCACCTGGGCGCTGGACGCCCTGGGCGACGACTACCTGGTCGCCGCGACGGCGCTGCTGTTCGGCTCCAGCGCGCTCGGCGCGTTCTTCGACAACATCCCGTACGTCGCCACGACCGCCCCCATCGTGGAAGGCGTCGTCGACGCCGCCGTCGACCCGCAGGCCGGTCAGGCGCTGTGGTGGGCCTTCGCGCTCGGCGCCGACTTCGGCGGCAACGGCACCGCGGTCGCGGCCAGCCCGAACGTGGTCGCCCTCGGCATCGCCGCGCGCAACGGCCACAAGATCACCTTCTGGCAGTTCACCCGGTACGGCATCGTCGTCACCGTGCTGAGCACCGTGCTCGCCTGGCTGTACGTCTGGCTGCGCTACTTCACCTGACCCGGCGCCCCTGGTGTCCTCAGGGTTGAATCAGGGGCGATCACCGATGATCCGGCCGGGCGGCAGCGGGCATTGTGGCCTGTATGAACCCCGCAAGCCGTCTGGCCCAGATCTCCTTCACCGCCGGACCCGCCGCCCTGCTCGCCGGCTGGTTCCTCCTGCGTCCCGTTCACGGCGACACGCAGCCGGGGCTGTGGTGGACGGCGGCGCACCTCGCCTGGTTCGGCGGCTTCCTGATGTTCGGGCTGATGACGCTGGCCATGCGGGGCCTCGCCCAGCCGGTCTCCGGCGGCCGCCGGGTGGTGGTGGAGGCGGCGACCGGGGTCGCGCTGTTCGGCGTGGCGGCCAACCTGACGCAGCTCGTCATCGACCTGCACGCCGGGTTCGTCGCGTCCGACGGGGCCGGGCTGCGGGCGCTGCTGACGCAGGCGCGCGGCTATCCGGGGATCGAGCTGGTCGTCTACACGCCGGGGGCGCAGCTGTTCTTCGGCGCGGTGCTCGCGCTGGCGGCCGTGCTCGCCGTGCTGCGCCGCGTCACCCCGATCAGCGCCGCCGTCACCGCCGGCGGAGTGATTCTGCTGGGCGCCGCCACCCTCCAGGAGGGCAAGGCGACGGCGCTGGCCGCCGTCGGCATGGCGGTCATGTGGCTCGGGACGCTGCTCCTGGGCCGGGGGCCGTCCGGCGACGGCCTCCCCGCCGCCACCCCGACCCAGGTCTGACGCGCGGTTCAGCGGGCGAGGGGCGGGCACACCGGTTCGTACGGGCGGTCCGGCAGGTGGCGGTGCCACTCGGCGGCCGTCAGGGTGCGGCCGGCCCGGATGCAGACGGCCTCGGTCAGGCCCTCGACCGTGGTCGGCAGGCGGGTCAGGCGGCCGCCTCTGCCGACGGCCAGCACCTCGGCGGAGCCGGCGGTGAAGGCGACCGAGCGGGCGCTGCCGGTGAGCCCGACCGGCGGGCCGATCCGCCGCCCCTGGCGGACGTCCCACAGACTGAGCGTGTTGTCCTGGGAGGCGTAGGCGAACAGCCGCCCGTCCGGCGAGAGCGCCGCGTCCCACGGCGCGCCCTCCACCCGCATCCAGCCGCCGATCTGCGCGCCCGTCGCGGTGTCCCAGACCCCGACCTTGTCGGCGAAGTTCACCGCGACCAGGTCGAGCCGCGCGCCGAACCACACGTCGTCGGCCCGCCCCGGCAGCGGCAGCCGGGCGCCGAACGGCGTGTCCGTCTCCAGGTCCACCAGCCGCCGACGGACCGTGTCGAGGCCGACGAGGCGGCCGTCGGCGGTGGCCGTCCAGCCGAGCAGCCGTTCCGGCCGCGGCACCTGCTTGAGCCGCCGCCCGCCGGGCAGCCCCCACAGCGTGAACGTCCGCTCGCCCGCCGTCCACAGGCCCTTCGAGGTGGGCAGCACCGACGCCGCCTCCCTCTCGTCGGCGAACCTCGGGGCGAGCGCGGCCAGCTCCCGCCAGGAGGCGACGTCGCGGACCGTGACGTGGTCGCCGCGCCGGACGGCCAGCAGCCGGTTGTCAGGGCTGAACGCCAGCTCGCTGTCGTAGTCGTCGAAGGCGCCGGTCTCGCGGCGGCGGCCGTTGAGGGTGATCTCGGTGCTGCCGAGCGCGTGCATGGCCACCGTACGGCCGTCGCCGCTCAGCCGTACGGTGTCCATCGGCTCGTCGGACGGCGGGGCGGGCACGAGCGTCACCACCGTGTCGTCGCTGAGGTAGCGCAGGCCGTCGGGGCCGAACGCGGCGGCCGTCACCGGGTCGGGCGGGCGGCGCTCCAGCAGCAGCGGCTCGTCGGCGCCCGGCCGCCACACCGTGATCTTCGCACCGACGCCCGCGACCAGCTCGCCGTCCTGGCTGAACACCGGGATCGCGTGGTCCTCCCAGCCGCGCAGGACGGCCAGCTCCTCGCGGGTGCGGGTGTCGTACACGGTCAGGCCGTCGTCGTCGCTGATCGCCACCCTCGTGCCGTCGGGGCTGAACGCGGCGGCGCTGTCGCAGTCGGCGCAGACGCCCGGGTAGCCGGGGCGGCGCTTGCCCGACGGCAGCAGGTAGCGGTCGGGGCCGGCGACCGCGTACCCGCCGTGGGGGTGCACGGCCGGCCGCCGCAGCGCGGGCAGCGGGGTCGTCGTCCCGGTACGCCAGTCGTGGACCTGCGTCCCCTGCCCGATCGTCACCAGCAGCCGGTCCCCGCTGAACGCCACCGACACGTCCACGCCGCCGGGCGCCGCGATCCGCCGCCCGACCGGCCGCCCGGTGGCCACCTCCCAGACCCCGATCCCGGAGTCGTCGGCGACCGCCACCACCTTCCCGTCGCGGCTGACCGCCACCTCCCGCAATCTCCCACTCCCGCCTTGGGGGGTTCCGGCTTGGGCGACGCTCCGGACTCCGGCCTCGGCACCGGAGCGGGGCAGGGTGGTGATGGGGGCGGTGAAGCTTCTGGTGCGGTGGCCGGTGGTGACGTCCCAGACCGTCACCTCGTCCGGGGTGACGCTGATCAGGAAGCGGCCGTCGGCGGTCAGGGTGCGGACGACGTCCGGGCCCGTCGCCGGGTCGCGGAAGGAGGTGGTGGCCGGGTCGGACGCGGCGGCCAGCAGGCTCGACCTGGCCTCGGCGGTGGGGGAGAGCGTGCCTGAGGCGGCGGCGAGCAGCATGCCGAGCACCGGGTCGCGGCCCCGTACGGCGTCGGAGGCGGCGGCCAGCCTCGCCGAGTCGGCGGCGTCGCGCTGCCCGGCCAGGGTCGCGCTCTGCCGCCAGGCCAGCCCGCCCGCACCGACGGCGAGGGCGAGCAGGGCGGCCAGGCCCACGGTCAGGAGCCTGACACGGCGGGAGCGACGGCGGGTGAGGGTGGCGGAGGAGGCCAGGAAGTCGCGCTCCGCCGGGGTGAGCGTGAGGTGCGTGCGGTCGGCGGCGGCCCAGCGCAGCGCGTCGTCCAGGGTGCTGCCGTGGAACAGGTCGGCGTCCCTGCGGCCGTGCTCCTGCCAGCGGCCGGTCGCCACGGTGATGCGGCGGTGCACGGCCAGGCCGTCGCGATCGGCCTCGATCCACTCGCGCAGCCGGGGCCAGGCGAGCGGGAGCGCGGGGCGCAGCAGGCGTACGGGGTCGCCGCAGGACACCAGGTACGTGAACGCCCTCAGCACCCGGTCCGTCCCGTCGGGCAGCTCCGACCTGCGGGGCGCGCGCAACGCCAGCTCGCCCGCGTCGGTCACGGTCACCAGCCGCAGGAACAACACGGGCACGAGCAGCCGGTCCTCGGGCGCGAGCGACGCATAGGCGTCCTCGGCGATCACCCCGAGCGCGGGGTCGGCCTTCGCGCCGAACGCGGCCCCGATCCGGCCCCCGTCACCGGCCCCGAGGGCGAGCAGCTGCGCCGTGTCGATGGCGCCTCGCCCGGCGATGGTGGCCTGGCCACGGCGACCGCGATCGGCGGTGCTTCTCATGAGGACGTGGGCAGCGGGGTCGGTGCCGGTCAGGAGGGAGAGCAGGAGGTCGCGGGAGGACGGCCGGAGGTCCGGGTCCTTGGACAGGGCGGCCTTGACCGGGCGGTGAAGGGAGGCGGGCAGCACCGACAGGTCCGGGTCGTGGGTCAGGACCTGGTGCATGACCGCGCCGGCCGAGTCGCCGGTGAACGGGTCCTCGCCGGTGGCGGCGTACAGGACGACGGCGGCCCAGGCGAAGACGTCGGCGGCGGGGCCGGCGCGCAGGCCGGAGAGGACCTCGGGCGCGAGGTATCCGGGCGTGCCGGTCACGTTTTCTGTGGAGCTGAGCGTCATCTCCCGCGTACGTGCCACGCCGAAGTCGATGACCCGCGGCCCGTCGGGCCCGAGCAGCACGTTGCCCGGCTTGAGGTCGCGGTGCACGACACCGGCGTCGTGCACCGCGGCGAGCGCCGTGGCGATCGCGGTGGCCAGGCGGTGCAGGTCGTCGCCGCCGAACGTACGCCCGGCATCCCGCAGGCTGGGCCCCTCGACGTACGCGCTGACGATGTACGGCCGCGGCCCGTCGAGGTCGGCGTCCAGCACCCGGGCGGTGCAGAACGGCGCGACCCGCCGCGCGGCGGCGGCCTCCTTGGCCAGCCGCTCGCGCAGCCGCGGCGCCCCGGCCGGGTCGCCGCGCAGCACCTTGACGGCGACCCGCGTGCCGTCCTGGTCATAGCCCTCGTAGACGACTCCCTGGCCGCCCTCGCCGAGCCGGCCGGCCAGCCAGTAGCCGCCGAGCCGCTGCGGGTCCCCGTCGATCAGTGGACTGCTCATGCCTGGTTGGACGGCGGTGGTGACGCAGAGGTTGGGTAAAGGTCACACCCTGTGTCCGTTGACCCAGACGTTACGCAGCTCGAACCCGGTCACGTCGGTCACCACGTCGGCCTCGGTCATGTTCTCGAACACGCTTGTGCTCACCTTCACGCCCCTGATCGGGTTGCCGGGGTTGCCGATGAGGGTGAACGCCCTGGGCGCGGTCCCGGCCCGCAGCCGGGTGATCTCGATGCCGCCGACGTCGGGGAAGTGGGGCCCGGTGTGCTTGTTCTCGTAGTTGAGCGCGACCTCGATGACCGCGTCGGCGGCCTGCCCGACCTTGACGTCCTTGACGTGAACGTCCCTGACGTAGCCGCCGCGCTCGGGGTTGGTCTTGATGCGGATCGCGCGCTCCAGGCGGGGGCTGCTCATCTCGCAGTTCCAGGCGAACACCCAGCGCACGCCGCCGGTGGTCTCGCTGCCGACGGTCACGCCGCCGTTGCCGTCGCGCATGACGCAGCCGGTGACGAGGACGTTGAGGCAGGGCTCGTTCACCCGGCGGCCGTCGGCGTTCTTGCCCGCCTTGAGCGCCACGCAGTCGTCGCCGGTGTCGAACGTGCAGTTCTCGATGAGCACGTCCACGCAGGACTCGGGGTCGCAGCCGTCGTTGTTGGGGCCGCGCGGGCTGTCCACGGTGACGCCGCGGATCGTGACGTTCCTGCACAGGACGGGGTGGATGTTCCACATGGGGGAGTCCTTGACCGTCACGCCCTCGATGAGCACGTTGCGGCAGCGGTAGAGCTGGATGAGGTTGGGCCGCAGGTGGTGGCCCTCGCCGAACACCCGCTCGGCGACCGGCACGCCGTCCTCCGCCAGTTGCGCCAGCAGCCGTTTGTCCGGGCCCTCGGAGGGCGGGGGGTCGTTCGACCAGTCCCACCAGTGCGTGGCGTCGGCCTGGCCGTCGATCACGCCTGAGCCGGTGATGGCGATGTTGGTACGGCCGTGGGCGTAGATGAACGGGGAGTAGTTCATCAGCTCGATGCCCTCGTACCGGGTGGCCACCACGGGCAGGTAGTCGGCGGGGTCGCGGCTGAAGCGGATGGTCGCGCCCGCCTCCAGGTGCAGCTCGACGTCGTCGGCCAGGTGGATCGCGCCGGTCAGGTACGTCCCCGCCGGCACCAGCACCCGGCCGCCGCCGGCCGCCGCGCACGCCTCGACGGCCCGGCGGAACGCCTCGGTGCACGGGGTGGCGCCGTCGCCGGTGGCGCCGTACCGGGTGATGGGGAACGTGCGGGCGGGGAAGCGCGGCGGCCTGATGCGCCGCCTGATGGCGGGCACCCGGCTCCACGCGGTGCCCGCCTCGGCGGGCCCGGCCAGGGCCGGCGCGATGACCAAGCCGCCGAGCGCGGCGCCCAGGAACGTTCTGCGGGAGTGCTGCATCGATGTCCTCCGGATCGAAGCGGGGGGTTCAACCCTTCACGCCGGTGAGCGTGATGCCCCGGATGAAGGTGCGCTGGGCATGGTGGCCGGCAGTGCGGACCGCATGTACGGGCTGAGGTAGCGCCGCGCGCCTGCTCATGCCCATGCCGCGCCGACCCCTCTGTGCTCGGTCATGCGGTGCTCGCCCACCAGGTACGGCTCCGCCCGCCGCACCGCCGTGTAGAAGTGGTGCAGGCGGCCGTCATGGGCCACGACGGCGGGCTTGTGCGCGTACGTGTCGTCCACGCTTCCGGGCGGGCCCACGTCAACGAGGATCTCGGAGCCCTTCTCCCAGGTCCGCAGGTCGCGCGAGACCGCGTACCCCTCGCGGGCGTGCCCGTCGAAGGAGAGCCCGAAGTAGAACATCACCCACCAGTCGCCGTCGCGCAGCACGCACGGGTCGGAGGCGAAGCGCTCGTCGAACGTGCCCTGGCCGCCGTTCGGCACCACCGGCAGCGGGCTGGGGCGCTCCCAGCGCCGGAGGTCGGGGGAGACGGCGTAGCCGATCTGCTCGCGCCAGCCGTCGTAGGTGCGGTTCTTGGCGTTGTAGAAGCAGTAGTAGAGGCCGTCGTGGCGGAGCAGCCACGACTTGTACAGGCCGCCCCGCTCCCACGCGCCGCCGTCCTGCGGCCGCAGCAGCGACCCCGTGTCCGCCCAGGTACGCAGGTCGTCGCTGACCACGAACCCGATGATCGCCGCGCCCGACTCCATGCCCGCCTCCGGGTAGGCGTGGTAGGTGCCCACGGCCTGCCCGTCCAGCCAGGTGACCTGCCCGTCCGAGCCGAGCCTGTTGTCGCGCACGATCGAGGTGAGCGCGGCGTTGTAGCGGCGGTAGGGGTGATCGGGGTCGCGGGGGAACACCACCTCGCCCGGCGTCCACGTCGTGAGGTCACGTGAGCGGCTCAGCGCGGTCTGGTAGCCGGTGCCGTCGAAGCCGACGTACGTCATGAGGTACTCGCCGCCGTCGGAGCAGACGAACGGGCAGTCCACGAACAACGCGTCGAACGCGCCCGGCTCGCCCGACGGGCCGATGAGCAGCCGGTCCGCCTTGTACGGCGTGCGCAGCCGGGCGGGGTCGTACGGGATCACCGGCCCGGTCACCGCCGCGCCCCGAACGTCCACCGGCCCGCAGGGACCTCCCAGGCGCGCTCGCCGACAGCCTGGGCGGCGTCGGGCGCCCGCGCCGCGCCGAGGTCGGGCAGCCGCACCTCGGCCGTCGAGCCCGGCGGCACCTCGACCTCCAGCTCGTACGCGCCGTCCGCCCGCCGCCACGCCACGCCGACCTCCCCGTACGGGGTCGCGGTGCGGGCGGTCACGGACGCCAGGTCGCCGGGCGCGGCCGGCGCGATCAGCAGGTTCTGGAACCCGGTCGAGCCAGGCGCCTGCCCGATGCCGCCGAGCCCCCGGTAGAACCAGGCGTCGATGGCGCCCAGCATGTAGTGGTTCTGCGACAGGCCGCGGGTCGGGCCGTCCCACGCCTCGGTGAGCGCGGTGGCGCCGTTGCGCACCTGGTAGCCGTAGCTCGGGTGGGTGGTCGAGGTGGCGAACCCGTAGAGCGCGTCGTGCCGGCCCGCCCTGGTCAGCACCTGGTAGAGCGCGGGCAGCGCGACCTCACCGACCGTGATCTCGCCCGCCCGCACGGCCGCGCTCAGCTCGTCCAGCGCGTCCGGCACCAGCTCGGCCGGGACGACGCCCATGTCCAGCGCGAACACCTGCGAGGCCTGGCCGCCGCCGCCGAACCGCCCGTCCTTGAGGAACGCGCCGGTGAACGCGGCCGAGATCGCGTCCGTCAGCGCCTTATACCGCTTGGCGTCGTCGCCGCGGCCCAGCGCCTCGGCCGCCCGCGCCAGCGTGCCCGCCGCCCGCCAGTAGCCCCACGTGGACACCAGCGGCACCTGCGTCGTGTCGTCCAGGCCGAACCAGTCGCCCAGCCCGTGCCGCAGGATGCCGTCGTCGGCCTTGCCCGTCAGGTAGCCGACGTAGCGGGCCATCGCGTCGTAGTGCCGCTCCAGCGCGGAGGCGTCGCCGTACCAGCGGTACATCTGCCACGGGATGCGCACCATCGCGCCGCCCCAGTTCGGGTCGTCCCTGAAGGCGCCGTCGAAGACGAGGTACTCCGGCGCGATGTCCGGCACCAGGCCCTCGGGCGTCTGCGCCTCGGCGATGGTGACCAGCAGCTCGCGCAGGTACGCGGCCACGTCGTAGTTGTAGGCCACCACGTCGAACAGCAGGTGGGTCTGCTCCAGCCAGCCCAGCTTCTCCCGGTGCGGGCAGTCGGTCAGGACGCTGTACATGTTGCCGCGCACCGCGCGGTCGATGATCCGGTGGATGCCGTCGAGCAGCGGGTCGGAGGTCTCGAACCGGCCGATCACGTCGTTGTCCGCGCGCAGCGCCAGCCCCGCCAGCGCCTCGCGGCCCGCCTGCTCGGGCAGGCCCTGCACCTCGACGTAGCGGAAGCCGTCGTAGCGGAAGCTCGGGCGCCAGCGCTGCGGGCCCTCCTTGGTGACGTACGTGTTGAAGATCGGCGCGCCGGTCGTCGGCTTCGACTGGATCACCCGGCCGAACGCGTCGAGCTGGTCGCCGGGCACCAGCCGCAGGTAACGCCCGGCCGGCAGGTCGAGCCGCAGCTCCGCCCATCCCGCGATCACCGTGCCCACGTCGAAGACCGGCGTGCCGTCGGCGGCCGTCAGCTTCTCCACCGCCGGCAGCTCCTCGGTGACCCGGATCGGCGGGCAGGCCCGCGCCCGCAGCGTGCCGGTCGCGTCGGGAAGGGCCACCACGGGCCGCCAGCCGGAGCGGTCCGCGCCGGGGACGTCCCAGCCGGGCAGCTCCAGGCGGGCGTCGTAATCCTCGCCGCCGTACCAGTGGGAGCGGGTCGTCGGGCCCTCGCCGGCGAGCCAGCCGGCGTCCGTGCGGAACCGCTCCTCGCGGCCGTCGGCGTAGCGCACCTCCAGCTGCGCGATCGCCTTCGGCGCCGCCTTCGAGCCGTAGAACTTCATGTAGCGGTCCTGGTGCGGGAACACGTGCGCGATGCCGGGGCCGAGCGCGAGCCCGAGCGCGTTGCGCCCGTCCCGCAGCAGCGCCGTCACGTCGTGCACGGCGTACGCGACCCGCCGGGTGAAGTCCGTGTACGCCGGCTCCAGCACGGCGTCCGTCACCGGGGAGCCGTTCAGCGAGGCCACGTAGACGCCGAGCCCGGCGACGTACAGGCGGGCCCGCGTCACCCGGCCCGACGCGGTGAACTCGCCGGCCAGCAGCGGCAGCGGGCGGCCCTCGCCGACGCGCGGGTCGCCGCCCTCGTCGTACCAGCCGGGGTGGGTGATCCAGGACGCCGTCCAGTCGCCCGGCTCCAGCAGGCCCAGCTCGAAACGGGCCGGCTCGCTCCACCCCGACCAGCGGCCGGCCTCGTCGCGCGTCCTGACCTGCCAGCGCGCGGCGGTCCTGCTCGCCAGCGGCGCGCCGCCGTACACCACGCGCTGGCCGGCGGACTCGACCTCGCCGCTGTCCCACAGGCCGTCCACGCGCACGTGGTAGGCGGTCTGCGTGGCGGCGCCGGTCAGCCGCCAGCTCAGCACGGGACGGGTGGCCTCGATGCCGAGGGGGTCGGTCAGGTCACACGTTCGCAGGTTCGTCGGCAACGGGGACACTCCTCAGGTGATCTTCAACATGTAGGCGGCGGTGGTCGGCGGCACGGGCGGCAGGTCGGCGCGCAGCGCGTCGGGGGCGAGCCGCCAGGAGACGGGGCCGTGCCCCAGCAGCTCGACCCGCTGCGGGCGGCGGCGCAGCAGGCCCGCGGACGTGCCCAAACTGGTGATGACCGCCGTCCTGTCCTTCGGCCAGGCCAGCAGCGTGGCGTAGACGGTCTCGCCGCGCCGGGTGAAGCGGATGTCGCCGGGGCCGTAGGCGCGGTCGGCCTCGTTGTAGCCCTCGTAGCCCTTGGTCTCGCCCATCCCTGTCGAGCCCTCGGCGGCGCGCACCCACGGTGTGGTGCCGTACACGCCCTCGCCGCACACCCGCAACCAGCCGCCCACCCCGGCCAGCAACTCGCGAGCCCGCTCGTCCACCGTGCCGTCGGCGCGCTGCGGCACGTTCAGCAGCAGGCAGCCGTTCTTGCTCACCACGTCGATCAGGGTGTGGATGACCTGGTGCGCGCTCTTGCGCGGGTGGAACATCGGGTCGTCGTCCGCGCAGTCGAACCACTCGCCGTCGCTGGTGTCGAACTGCCACGGGTACGGCTGCGCGGTGTCGAGCTGGCGGCGCTCGCTGTCGAGCACCACGGCCGTGCGGTCGGCGTCCGGGACGTCCTTGATCGTGACGATGCCGCCGGTCGGGCAGGTGTCGTAGTAGTGGGCCAGCAGCTCCAGGCCCGCCGCGCTGACCGGCTCCGACTCCACCACGCTGCCCTCGCCGAACGGCAGCCGGCCGTCGTCCAGGTAGACCAGGTCGGGGCGGTAGCGGTCGAGCGCCTCGCGGACGCGGGCGTAGAAGTGCTCCGCCACCCTCGCCGGCGGGCGGGCGCCCGGCTCGTGCCGCTCCGGGTAGAGCCGCGCCGGGTCGAGGCCCTCCCACCAGGTGCCGGCGCCGTCGGCGGCGGTCAGCCCCCCGTCGTACGGCTCGCCGGTCTCCGGGTCCTCGCCGTGGGCCACGTCGAGCCAGCGCCACGTCCAGTTCTGGTGGAAGCTCATGCCGAACGGCAGGCCGGCCGCCCGCGCGGCGCGCTCCCAGGCGCCCACGATGTCGCGGCGGGGGCCGACGCGGGTGGCGTTCCAGCCGTGCAGCTTCGAGTCCCACAGGTCGAAGTTGTCGCAGTGGGCGGCCAGCGCCACGAAGTAGCGGGCGCCGCTGCTCACGTAGAGGTCGATCAGCTCGTCGGGGTCGAAGCGCTCGGCCCGCCAGCGGGGGAACAGGTCCTTCGCGCCGCCCCCGCCGAAGTGGGCGCGATGGTGTTCGTGCTGCCTGGTGGCTCGCTTGCGTTCCCAGGGCTCTGACCAGGGCTGCATGCCGTAGAGGTGGCGGGCGTACCAGTCGCCTGAGCGGCCCACCGACTGCGGGCCCCAGTGCGACCAGATGCCGAACTTCGCCTCGCCGAACCAGCCGGGGATCCGGTGGGTGCGCAACGACTCCCAGTCGGGTCTGAAGCAGGTCATCTCACCACTCGCACGTCGAAGGGCGCCAGGCGCAGCGGGCCGGGCGGCAGCGGTTCGCGGGAGCCGGTGACCTCGGTCGCCTGGGCGGTGAGGGTCACGGTGCTCGCGCGATCGGACCAGTTGTGGACGAACCACAGGCGCTCGCCCCGGGCGTTGACCGCCGACCGGATGGTGACCCGCGGCTCATCCGCCACCACCAGCGGCTTCCCGCCGGGGCCCGCGCTCGCCCGGCCTCCAGCCGCGTCCGTCCGGCTCAGGTCCGCGCTCGCCTGGCGGAACAGCTCGGCGGTCAGGTCGCGGCCCGGGAGGGTGCCGACGTAGGTGACGGTGCCGGCGCCCACGCGGTTGCGGGTGATGGCGGGCCAGCGTCCGTAGTGGTGGTGGTCGTAGCGGGCCAGCACCTCGGCGCCCTCGGGCTCCAGCGCGTCCGCCCAGTGCCTGGCCACGTCCTGGACGCCGAGCCCGTGCAGGGGGAGTGGGTCCAGCAGCGTGGCGAACTCCAGGTACCGCACGCCGGCCAGGTCGCGCAGCGGGCCGGGCGCGATCTCGGTACGGGCCCGCGCCTCCTCGTCGGCGTACCCGGTGAGGAACGTCAGGATGAGGTGGCCGCCGCCCTCGACGTACGAGGTCAGCGCCTCGGCCACGGCGTCGGGCAGGCAGTGGAAGGCGGGCGCCACGACGACGGGCAAACGATTGACCAATGCGGGTGGGACGAAGGCGGCTTGCAGTCCCGCGTCCGACGCGCCCCGGTAGAACGTGGCCACGATCCGCTCGTAGGCGTCCTTGTCCGGATTGCGCCCGTCCAGCGTGAGCGGCGGCTGGAAGGACAGCGCCCACTTGCTCTCGTGCGAGTAGAGGAACCCGACCTCGGCGTCCGGCGTCAGCCCCGCCACGTCACCGGCCGCCCGCTCCAGCTCCGCGCCCAGCGCCGCGACCTCGCGGTAGACCCGGCCCGGCTCCAGCGCGTGCCCGAGGATGCCGCCCCAGTGCGTCTCCGCGCCGTACGGCAGCGTGTGCCAGTGCCAGTACGAGATCATCTCCGCCCCGCGCGCCACCAGGGCCCACGCCGCCTGGCGGAGCTGCCCGTCGTACGGGGTGAGGTTGAGCTGGGAGCCGGCGATCGAGGTGGCGTTCGTCTCGGTCACCCAGAAGCGGCGGCCCCGGGAGGCGTACATGCGGTCGGCCGCCTGGAACAGGCCCTCCGGGGTGGTGCTGAACCAGGAGACCTCGATCGGCGCGTCACCGGGGTCCAGGATGAGATGGTCCTGGGGCAGGTAGTAGGCGTTGCCGCTGGTCACCGTCAGGTGCTCGGAGAGCTGGACGTCGTGCAGCGCCGGCCGCTGGTAGGCCAGGCACGTGGTCAGCTCGCGGTCCTCCGGCACCAGCTCGCGCACCAGATCGGCCTGCCAGGCGATGAACTCGGTGGTCAGCTCGGCCTGGAAGCGCCGCCAGGCCAGGTCGTAGGAGGGGGTGGTGTTGCCGGCCGGCGGCCACAGCTCGTCCCAGCCGCCGATCCGGTGCGACCAGTACGTCAGGCCCCACTCCTCGTTGAGCCGCTCGACGCCGGCGTACCGGTCGGCCAGCCACGCCTTGAACCGCTCGAACACCGGCTCGTTGTGGATCAGGTGCAGGCCGGGCTCGTTGTCGAGCTGGACGCCGAGCACGGCGGGATGGCCGCCGTGGTGGCCGATGACCTGGCGGATGACGCGTTCGGCGTACCGCAGGAAGGTGGGGGAGGTGAAGTCGATCTCCTGGCGCGCGCCCCACGGCACGCGGCGGCCGTCGGCGCGCTCGATCGCCAGCTCGGGGTGCTTGCGCTGCAACCACGGCGGGATGGCGTAGGTGGGGGTGCCGAGCAGCACCTTCATGCCGCGCTCGTGCGCGCCGTCGAGGACGGGCGTCAGCCAGTCGAGGTCGAAGACACCGTCGCGCGGCTCCCAGGTGGACCAGACGGACTCGCCGACGCGGATCGTGTCGATCTTCGCCTGGGCCATGAGGTCGAGGTCGCGCCGCAGATCGGGGGCCCGCTGGTACTCCCAGTAGTACGCGGTGCCGAAGCGGACGTGGGTCGGACTCTTCGGGGGTGAAGGCGTCATGGAGGTACCCCATGATGATCTTAAAACGATTTACCAGATAATATATTTATTCACGCCTTCATGTCAATGCATGGAAGGTCTGGTGTCATCGGTGTCGGGATATTAGGGTTAAAACGTTTTGTCTCATCCTCCGGAGGGACGTACGTGATCGCCGACTTCCACGCCGACTTCCACGGGGACCCAGCACCAGGCACCGGAAGGCGGACGCCCCGGGCGGACTTCGTCTCCGACGCCCCCAGGCTCTCACTGAACGGGCAGTGGCGCTTCCTGCTCTCCGGCACCGCAGCGGGCACCGGCCCCGGCCTCTCCGACCCCGCACTCGACGACAGCGGCTGGGAGCGCATCAGGGTGCCGTCGCACTGGGTGCTGGAAGGCCACGACCGGCCTCTCTACACCAACACGGCCTACCCGTTCCCGATCGACCCGCCGCACCTGCCGGACGACAACCCCACCGGCGACTACCGCCTGCGCTTCGACCTGCCGGCCGGTTGGCCGGCGGCGCGGGACGTGCTGCGCTTCCAGGGCGTCGACTCCTGCGGCACGGTCTGGCTGAACGGCGAGCTGCTCGGCCACTCCAAGGGCAGCAGGCTGCCGTTCGAGTTCGACGTCACCGGACGGCTGCGCGAGCGCGGCAACGTGCTGGCCGTCCGCGTGCACCGCTGGTCGTCCGGCAGCTACCTCGAAGACCAGGACATGTGGTGGCTGCCCGGCATCTTCCGCGACGTCGAGCTGCTGTCACGGCCCGAGGGCGGCATCGACGACTTCACCGTGCACGCCTCCTACCGCGACGGCGCCGGCACCCTGCTCGTCACCGCCGACGCCCCTGGACTGGTCGAGCTGCCCGCGCTCGGCCTCGCCATCCCCACCGGCGAGCAGGTCACCGTGCCGGGCGTGCGCCCGTGGAGCGCCGAGGACCCCTGCCTCTACCGCGGCACGCTCACCGCCGCGGGCGAGGCCATCGACCTCGCCGTCGGCTTCAGGACCGTCGAGATCGCCGGCGGGCGGCTGCTCGTCAACGGCAGGCCCGTCCTCATGCGCGGCGTCAACCGGCACGAGCACGACCCCGATCGCGGCCGCTCGCTCGACCGCGCCACCATGATCCGCGACATCGAGCTGATGAAGCGGCACAACGTCAACGCCGTCCGCACCTCCCACTACCCGCCGCACCCCGAGTTCCTGCGGCTGTGCGACGAGTACGGCCTGTGGGTCGTGGACGAGTGCGACATCGAGACGCACGGCTTCGTCTACGCCGGCTGGGAGGGCAACCCGCCCGCCGAGCCCATGTGGCGCGACGCCCTGCTCGACCGAGCCCGGCGCATGGTCGAGCGCGACAAGAACCACCCCAGCGTCATCATCTGGTCGCTGGGCAACGAGAGCGGCAGCGGCGCCACGTTCGGCGACATCGAGGAGTGGATCCGCGAGCGCGACCCCACCAGGCCGCTGCACTACGAGCGCGACCCCTCCTACCGGCACTCCGACTTCTACAGCCTCATGTATCCCGCCCAGGACACCCTGGAGCGCATCGGGCAGCGCAAGGAGGACACGCCCGCGGGCGTCGAGCCCGGCTCGCCGGACGACGTGCGGCGGCGCGAGCTGCCGTTCCTGCTCTGCGAGTACGCGCACGCCATGGGCAACGGGCCCGGGTCACTGGTGGACTACCAGCGGATCCTGGAGTCCTACGAGCGGTTCTGCGGCGCGTTCGTGTGGGAGTGGATCGACCACGGGCTGGCGGGGCGCGACGCGCTCGGCCGCCTCTACTACCGGCACGGCGGCGACATCGACGCCAGCCCCAACGGCGAGCGCTTCTGCCTCGACGGCCTGCTCTTCCCCGACCGCACGCCGTCGCCCGGGCTGCTGGAGCTGCGTAAGGCCATCGAGCCGGTGTCGATGGAGGTCTCCGGCGGCGAGCTGGTCATCACCAGCAAGTACGACTTCGCCGCACTTGATCACCTGGCCTTCCGGTGGTTCGTGGAGAGCGACGGGGTGCGCGGCGCCTCCGGGACGCTTTCCGTGCCGCACTGCCCGGCCCGCTCGTCCGTACGGGTCCCGCTGCCCTCGGCCGAGGCCGGCGGGGACGGCGAGACGTGGCTCACGGTGGAGGCGGTCCTGGCCGAGGCGACCAGGTGGGCACCGGCCGGCCACGTGATCGCCTTCACCCAGACCCACCTGGGCACCGCCACCCGCCGGCGCCCTGCCCCTGCCCGTGCCCCTGCCCCTGCCTCGCCGCCGGCTGTCGGCGGGCGTGCGGGGGAGGTGCGGTTGGGGGCGGCGGTGTTCGACGGCAGGACCGGGCGGCTGGCCCGGCTCGGCGACGTCGAGCTGGACGGGCCCGTCCTCGACGTGTGGCGCGCCCCCATCGAGAACGACCACGGCCTGGGCGGCGCCAACGCGCTGGCCGCCGACTGGGAGGCCGTCGGCATCGACAGGTTCCTGCACCGCACCGCCGCCTTGGACCGCCCCGACGAACGCACCCTCGTCGTCCGAGGCCGCAGCGGCCCCGCCACCCGCACCCTGGGCCTCCGCACCACGTACACCTACCGGCTGCACGACGACGGCACCCTCCACCTGCGGATCGACGCCGACCCCGTGGGCGACTGGGACGACACGGCCTACGGTCACCTGACGGTGACGCCACCCCGCATGGGCACGAGGTTCGCGCTGCCCGGCGGCTACACCGACGTCACGTGGTTCGGGCTCGGGCCGGGCGAGTCGTACGCCGACAGCCGCGCCGCCGTCCGCGTCGGCCGGTTCCGCGGCTCCATCGACGCGCTGCAGACCCCGTACGTCGTCCCCCAGGAGAACGGCAACCACGTCGAGACCCGCTGGCTGGAGGTGTCCGGCGACGGCCTGCCCACCCTGCGCGTGGACGGGGAGCCGCACGTCGACTTCACCGCCCGCCGCTGGACCAGCGAGGCACTGCGGGCCGCCCGCCACCCGCACGACCTCACCGACGCCGGTCGCGTGTGGCTCAACCTCGACCACGGCCAGCAGGGCATCGGCAGCGCGTCGTGCGGGCCCGCGCTGCCCGAGCGGTACCGGCTCAAGGTCCGCCCCTACACCTGGTCGATGACGCTGACGCCGGTGCGCCCCTGAGAGGAATGACATGACGTTCGACTTCCGTCCGTGGCTCTACTGGGACCACGCCACCGACGACGACCGCCGCGCCCAGGAGGCCCACGTCGCCGGGCTGCGCTCGGAGATCGGGCTGGAGGCGGCGGGCAAGGTGTACATCTCGCCGCTGGCCGCCGTGCACACCGAACGGCTGCGCATGGGCGACTTCTGCTACCTCGCCGCGCACGCGTACGTGACCGGCGACGTCTCCATGGGCCGCGACTGCACCGTCAACCCGTACGCCGTCGTCCGGGGCACGATCTCGCTCGGCGACGCCGTACGGATCGGCGCCCACACCTCCTTACTGGGCTTCAACCACGGCACCGCCCCCGACCGTGAGGTCTTCCGCCAGCCCATCACCAGCGAGGGCATCCGCATCGGCGACGACGTGTGGATCGGCTCCAACGTCGTCATCCTCGACGGCGTCACGATCGGCGACCACGCCGTCATCGGCGCCGGCTCGGTCGTCACGAAGGACGTACCGGCCTGGGCCATGGTCGCCGGCAACCCAGCCCGCGCGATCCGCGACCGCCGCACCCCCCGCGATGAACACCCGCGCCCTGCCACGCCGAGCGGCGAGCAGGGACGGCCTGCCGCGTCGAGCGACCGGCAGGGACGGTCCGCCGCGCCGCGTGACCTGGAGGGGCGGCTGGTCGCGTTCGCTGAGCGGGCCAGGGAGCAGGCGCACGACGTGCTCGCCCGCTGCTGGACCGGCGAGCGTTACGTGGACCGCCCCGGCGCCGAGCCCACCGTGCGGGCCTGGGCCGACGCCGTCGAGATCGCCGACCTGCTGCTCGGCGGCCCGCCACCCACCCCCACCCGCGACGAGATCATCGCCTTCCTCCGCGACCGCCAGGACCCTGCCACCGGCCTCGTCCCAGAGATCGGCGCCCCCGGCTCCCCAGAGGCAGCCACCAGCGAAAAGGGGGCCGTCGGCGGGAAGGGAGCTGACGCTGGGGCCGCCGGCGGCGGAGAGGCCGGCGAGGCGGTCATCGGCGGGCAGGGGGCCGCCGGCGAAGGGGCCGGTGAGGGCGGGTTGGAGCTTGAGGGCATCACGGCGTACCACATCCTGTCCGTCGGCTACGCGCTCGACCTGCTCGGCACCCGCTTCCGCCACCCGATCAGAGCCATCTCCGAGCTGCCGCCCGCCGACCTCATCGCGCTGCTCGACGGCCTCGACTGGGCGCGCGGCGCATGGACGGCCGGCTCGGTCGTGGACGCCATCGGCACCGGCCTCCACCGCAACCTCACCGACTTCGGATTGACCGGCCCCCAGCTGGAGACCCTGTACGGCTGGCTGCTCACCCGGTGCAGGCCGACGCACGGGATGTGGGGCGAGCCCGACTCCGACGCGGGCCGGCTGCACGTGGTCAACGGCTTCTACCGGCTCACACGCGGCACGTACGCGCAGTTCGGGCTGCCGCTGCCATACCCAGAACGGGCCGTGGACACCGTGCTCGCCCACGCCCGCGACCCCCGCTACTTCGGCCCTGACACCGGCAACGCCTGCAACGTCCTCGACGTCATCCACCCGCTCTGGCTGACCGGCCGTCAGACGGGCCACCGGCGCGCGGAGGGCGAGTCCTGGGCCAGGGACCACCTCAACCGCGCCCTGAGCGGCTGGCAGGACGGCGCCGGCCTCAGCTTCGCCCTCACCACCGGCACCGGCCCCACCCGCACCCCCGGCCTGCAAGGCACGGAGATGTGGCTCGCCATCATCTGGCTGCTCGCCGACTACCTCGGCCTCTCCGACACCCTCGGCTACCGCCCCCGAGGCGTCCACCGCCCAGAACCCGCCACGACCTCCCCGACGTAACGGCTCCGGGGTATGCCCGCCCCGCCCGGCCGAGGCCGGCGCGGGGCTGCGTCGCGGGTCAGGAGGGGCGCGGGGCGCGGAGGTCCACTGCGGCGGCCATGGCGCGGTGGCCGGCTGTGCCGGGGTGGAGGTGGTCGCCGCTGTCATAGGCCGGCAGGAGGCGGGTCGGGTGGGCGGGGTCGCGGAGCACGGCGTCGAAGTCGGCCAGAGAGCCGAAGCCGGTCCGGGCGTCGCATGCGGTCAAGACGCCGGAGCCGGTCAGGGTGCTGGAGCGGCGCGGGGCGCCGGGGTCGGTCAGGGCGTTGGACATGCGGCTTCGGCGGAGGAAGGTGTTCACCTCCTGGCGGACCTGTTCTCTGGCCGGTGTGTAGTACTCCGCGCCCTCGAACGGGGTGAGCGTTCCGATGACCAGGTGCACTCCGGCGGCGTGGGCCGCTGCTGCCATACGCTGGTAGGCGGCGACAAGGTGCTCTGCTCGCGCCCCTGCGCCGACGTCGTTGATGCCGGCCTGGACGATCACCGTGGTGATGCCGGGCTTGGGCAGGACCTCCGCGGTCAGGCGGGTCTCTGCTGGGCGGCCGGTTCCTGCCCTGAGGACCTTTCCGCCTGAGATGCCCTCGTTCACGATGGCGAGTCCGAGGAAGTCGGGCCACGCTTGTCCGGTCTCCGAGCCGACCCCGACCGTGATCGAGTCGCCCAGCGCAGCGACAACCCCCACCGGCGCCGCGGGGACGACGGTCAGGGCCTCCAGCCAGTGCCAGACCGTGACCTCCTCGATGAAGGCGTCGCCGCGCTCGTTCCCGGCATGGTCACCGGGCACCGACCGGTAGCAGGGCGCCCCCGGTCCTTCGCGTCCGTCCAGGGGCAGCAAGGCGCGGTTGCGGCCGGTCAGGGTGCCACTGGGGCCGCGTAGGTACAGGCTGACGGCGAGGAGGTGCCCGGCCCGTACCGAGCCGGGGAGCGGGTCGCTGACGGCTGTCGTTCCGGGTGCCAGGGTGACCTCGGTGGTGCCGGCGAAGGTCGCCCTGCGGTTGGAGCCCGCCTCAAGGGCCGGTCCGCCGCTCGGGACGCCGACGCGGACGTGGCCGAAGTGCAGCGGGTGGGTGCCGTAGGCGTTGGTGAGGTGGAGGCGCAGGTCCGTTCCGCTCATGGCGGGGCGGACGATGTTGCGGATCGTGATCTCGTGCAGGTCTCCGGCGAGGATCTCGGCGGCGGCCGACCAGGCCGTCACCATGTCCATTCGGTGGTGGGCCGGTTCAGCTCGTACGGGCGGCGTGGGGCGGTCGGGTGGACCTTGCGGGCGCTGTACATCGGGCGGGCCGTGCCTTCCGGGCTGATGCCGGTGACGTCGTCGCCCCGCCACCGCACCTGGTACTCGCGGCCCGCCGCCACCTCCGTGCTGGTCCGCTCGGGGACGGGGAAGGTGACGGTGACGCGTTCGCCCCGGCGCGGGGCGGGGATCGACAGGTAGCCGTCGGGGGCCCAGGCCCCCGTGCGGGTGCCGTCGAAGTCGCCCGAGGGGCGGGTGACGCGGACCTTGGCGTAGCCGGCCCAGCCGGGGATGCGGACGCGCAGCTCGCGCAGGTCCTCGTGCACGTCGAGGTCCACCCGGCCCTCGTGGGGCAGGTGGCTGAGCACGGTGACCTGGCGGGTGGCCCGGTTGAGCAGCAGGTGGACGCGGGTGGCCCGGTCGTCGGCGGCGACGACGTTGTTCCAGCCCCAGAACAGCCCGCGCACCCCGGAGCCCACGCAGCACGCCTGTACGTCGGCGGTGTGCCCGCGGCCCAGCTCGACGTCGCAGACGAAGTCGTTGGGCGCGCCGTACCCGGCGAAGGCGCCGAGGACGCGCTCGCCCACCCGCACGTGCGTCGTCCAGCCGGGCTCGTCACCCGAGGTGTCGGGCGCGGATTGAACCCAGCTCAGATCCAGCAGCTGCGACTCCACCAGGTGGTTGCGCAGGAACCGCTCGACCACGCCCCAATAAGAGGTGTGCCCGGCGCGGGCCAGCGTGGCGCCGAGACCGATGAGGTCGACCAGGGAGCAGCTCTCGTGCTCGTAGCGCTGGTCGGCCAGGTCGCCGGGCGTCCAGCCGAACGCGGTGGCCTGCCCGAGCGCCCAGTCGTACGACCGGCGCACGAACGCGGTCAGCTCGTGGTCGGAGGTGTGCAGGGCGTACCGGGCGAGTCCTTCGAGGGTGCCGAGCCGGGTGTGGAAGTGCCCGCTGCGGTAGGCGCGGGCCGGGTTGAAGCTGCCGTCCTCGTGGTAGACGCCGCTCTTCTCGACGATCAGCCGCGCGAACCACCCGCACAGCTCAAGGGCGTCCTCGTTGCCGGTGGCCTGGTGGTAGCGCAGCAGCGGCATGATGAGCCGGCCGCTGAACGAGGCGGGGTCGGGCGCGAGGTGCAGCGCGATCGCGTTGGGCGAGGGCCAGCCGTCCGGCGTGTACTCCGAGGCCGGGTAGAACCAGACGTCGCGCTCCTTGACGGCGATGCGCTTGAGCGCGGCCACGTGCCCGTCGGCCAGTCTCCTGACCTCGGGGTCGCCGTCGGACAGGTAGGAGGTGGTCAGTGAGAGCAGCACGGCCCGCTGGTCGATGAGGTTGGCGTGGGCGGGCCAGCCGGCCTCGGGGCGGGCCCGGCGGTAGCTGAGCCCGTCGGGGCCGAAGAAGCCGGCCAGCCGCCGCCGGTAGCCGTCCTCGACCTCCCGCCACGTGTCCTTGCCCGTCATGTGCCTGGCCAGCACGCACGCGTCGAGCAGCCGCCCGTGGCTGGAGCCCCAGTCCCAGTCGCCGTGCCGCAGCACCGCGGGGCGGGCCAGCAGGTCGGCGCTGAAGTACGGGATGCCGTCCATGCCGGCGTCCGGCAGCCCGGCCACGGCGTTCATCGCCAGCTCGGCCCGCTCTTCGAGCACGACCGTGTCGGGTATCTCAGCCATCGTTCCCCTTATAAATATTCACTGCCGCATAAAACCTACTCTCCAGCCTCCGCCGCCTCTCCTGTGGCGTCAAGGTGAGCATAGATATTCGTATCTTGTTGGATATATAAACCGTGAGGCAGGATGTCCGCATGAGCGATGATTCGGTGGTACGACCCCGCCCGGAAGCCGCCGTGACCCTGCGACCCGTACCCGGCATGCGGATCGAAAGCGGCTTCTGGGCAGCACGGCAGCGGGTCAACCGCGAGGTCACCATTCCCCTGGGCGGCGTGCGCATCCGCGAATCCGGCGCCTTCGCCAACCTCGAACAGGCCGCACGCGGCGGCGGGCGGCATCACGGCAAGGTCTTCGCCGACTCCGACGTCTACAAGTGGCTCGAAGCCCTCGCCTGGGAGCGCGGCAGGGCCGAGTCGGCCGAGCTGGCGGGCGCGTACGAGGAGGCGTCCGCGCTCGTCGCCGCCGCCCAGGCCCCCGACGGCTACCTGCACACCCACACCCAGCTCACCGGCCGCCCGCGCTACAGCGACATGGCATCCAGCCACGAGCTCTACTGCGCGGGCCACCTCATGCAGGCCGCCGTCGCCGGCCGCCGCGCCATCGGCGACGAACGCCTGCTCGGCGTCGCGGGCCGGTTCGCCGACCACCTCGTCAAGGACCTGCCGCCCGACGCGCTCGACGGGCATCCGCAGATCGAGACCGCGCTGGCCGAGCTCTACCGCGAAACCGGCGTGCGCGCGTACCTCGACCTGGCCGCCCGCATGATCGACGGCAGGGGGCACGAGACGCTGCCGCTCAAGGGGCACCACGGGCCCGGCATCCGCCAGGACCGCGTCCCGCTGCGCGCCGCCACCACCGTCGAGGGGCACGCCGTGCGGGCCATGTACCTCGCCGCGGGCGCCGCCGACGTCGCCGCCGAGACCGGCGACCGCGAGCTGCTCGCCGCGCTCGCGACGCAGTGGCGCGACATGGTGGCGACCAAGACGTACCTGACCGGCGGGCTCGGCTCCGTCTGGTACGGCGAGCAGTTCGGCGGCCCCCACGAGCTGACCCCGGAGACCGCGTACTGCGAGACGTGCGCCGCCGTGGGCAGCGTCCAGTGGGCGTACCGGATGCTTCTCGCGACCGGCGAGTCCGTCTACGCCGACCTCATGGAACGCACCCTCTACAACGCCGTGCTCCCCGGCGTCTCGCTCTCCGGCGACCGCTTCTTCTACGTCAACGCGCTGCGCGTGCGCGCGGGGGCGAACCCCGACGACCGCCGCGCCGCCGCCCGCGGCCGCCAGGACTGGTACGGCACCGCCTGCTGCCCGCCCAACGTCATGCGCCTGCTGTCCTCACTCGACCGCTACCTCGCCACCCGCGACGACGGCGGCGTCCAGCTCCACCTGTACGCCCCTGGCACGCTCAGGGCCGGCGACGTGGTGCTGCGCGTCGAGACCGGCTACCCGTGGGACGGCCGGGTGGCGATCACCGTGGCCGAGGCCCCGGACACCCCGTGGACACTCGCCGCCCGCATCCCGTCGTGGGCCGACGGCGCCAGCGTGGACGGCCTGTCGGGCACCGGACTCCCCACGCGGCCCGGCTCGTACTACCGCGCCCGCCGCGTCTGGCGGCGGGGCGACCGCATCGTGCTCGACTTCGCCATCCGCCCCCGGCTGACCGCCGCCGTGCCCCGGCTCGACGTGGCCCGCGGTCAGGTCGCGGTGGAACGCGGGCCGCTCGTCTACTGCCTGGAGCAGGCTGACCACCCGGGTGCCGGCGTGGACGACCTGTGCCTGGAGGGCGGGCTGTCCGATGGGGGCCCGATCGCCGGCCTGCCCGCCGAGGTGGTGCCGGTCCACGCGCGCGGCCGGGCCCACGTGCACAGGAAGGAGGACGGCGGCTACCCCTACCGCACCGCCGCCGCGCCTCTTGAGCCGGAGCACGTGGGCCCGGTCGACCTGACCTTCGTCCCGTACCACGCCTGGGCCAACCGCACCCCGGGCGCCATGACGATCTGGACGCCGATGCACTGACCACCGGGCGAGACCCTCTAGGGGGTCTCGCCCACGGTCACTCCGGTCACCGACAGCCCTTCGACGTCGCTCACCACGTCCGCCCGCAGCACCCGGGCGAACGAGCTGTCCCTGATCGCGATGTCGCGCAGCGGCTGCTCGGGATAGCCGCGCAGCAGGTACGCGCTGCGCGTCCTGTCGCTGCGCAGCCCCGACACCCGCACGTTGCGGATCGGGGGCGGGTCGTCGCCGTTGTGGCCGTCGCCGTGGTAGAGGTCGATGGAGACGGCCTCCTTGGTCAGCTCGCTGATCGTGACGTCCTTGACGAAGACGTTCTCCACGAATCCGCCGCGCACCGAGTTCGTCTTGACGTACAGGCCGAAGTACAGCCCGGGGCCGCCCCAGCGGCAGCGGCGCACGAACACGTTGCGGATGCCGCCCGTCGTGTCGGTGCCGATGGCGACCGAGCCGTACCGGTAGCGCATGTCGCAGTCCTCGATCAGCACGTTCTCGCACGGCACCCCGACCCGGCGCCCGTCGGGGCCCCGGCCCGCCTTGATGGCGATGCAGTCGTCGCCGACGTCGAACACGCAGCCCGAGATGACGACGTCGCGGCACGATTCGGGGTCGCAGCCGTCGTTGTTGGGGCCGCGCGAGTGGATCGTCACGTCCCTGACCAGCACGTTCTCGCAGCGCACCGGATGGATCTCCCACATGGGGGAGCGCACGACGCGCACCCCCTCGACGAGCACGTTGCGGCACAGGTACGGCTGGATCATGTTCGGCCGCAGGTAGTGCCCGGCCCCGAAGACCCGCTCCTCGACCGGCACGCCGTCGGCCGCCATGCGCTGCAGCGCCGCCCAGTCCTCGCTCTCCTCCGGCGTGCCGGGCCGCCAGCCGAACTCCGGCGTGCCCACCCACGGCCACCAGTGCTCGGGCCCCGCCGAGCCGTCGAGCGTGCCGCGGCCGGTGATCGCGATGTTCTCCTGGCCGTAGGCGTAGATGAAGGGGGAGTAGTTGTAGCACTCGATGGCCGAGAAGCGGGTGTGGACGGCCGGCAGGTAGTCGGCGGGGTCGGTGGAGAAAAGGATCACCGCCCCCTCCTCGACGTGCAGATCCACGTTGCTGAGCAGGTGGATGGCGCCCGTCGGGTACGTCCCGGGCGGCACCCGCACGTGGCCGCCGCCCGCCTCGTGGCAGGCGCTGATCGCCGCGCGGAACGCCTCCGTCCAGGTGTCGCCGCTCCGGTACGCGGTCACGTCGAACCACCGGTCGGGGAAGTCCGGCGGGCGCACCCGCTCGCGCAGCTCGTCGGCGTACCGCCAGGCGTCCGCCTCGCTCAGGAACTCGCTCATGCCACCTTCCTCATGCGCAGCGCGTGATAGAGCGGCAGCGCGATCACCCAGGACGGGTTCCACGTGTTCGCCTCGCCCGTACGCTGCCAGTTGGTCTGGAAGAACCCCTCACCCTGCTCGCCCGGCGTCGCGAACCCCCAGTCGCCCGGCTCCGTGCAGACGCCCTGGCCCATGGCGTGCAGGATCCGCACCGCCCGCTCGGCGTAGCGCGGCCGGCCGGTCGTCCTGCCGAACTCCCACAGCTCCGACGTCGGGAAGAACACGTCGAGGTGATGGTTCTGCACGCTCACCGCCGGCCAGCCGGCCGCCTTGAAGCCGCGCCTGGCGAACGTGCTGTCCGCGGCGAACTCGGGCGACCACGCGTACACGAACGTCAGCAGCCAGTCGGCCGCCGCCTCCGCCCACTCCGCGTGACGCTCGTCGCCGGTGAGCCGGTGCAGCTCGTACGCCGCCAGGAAGAAGTACATCCCGGCCTCCTTGTCCTCACCGGAGGCGTCGAGGGTGGCGTGCGCGAACGGCCGCTCGTACGTGGCCGCGTGCACCCGGTGGTAGCAGGCCAGCATCTCCTCGGCGCGCAGCAGCCACATCCGCTCCCCGCTCAGCCGGTACGCCCCCAGCATCGCCGGCACGCACGCCACCCCCGCCGCGCTGACCAGGTCGGAGACCGGGGTGCCGAGCGGGCTCCAGCCGACCGGGACGACCCCTTCGGTCAGCCTGGTGTGCCAGAACACCGCGGCGGCGTCCGTCACCGTCTCCACCCACGACCGCGGCACCTCCAGTCCGGCCTCCTCGAACAGCAGCGCCAGCGCCGCCAGGTCGGTGATGGTCTCGCCGTGGGCCCTGCTGGAGACGAACGCGCCCCAGCCGTCCTTGTCGAACATCTCCCACCGGCCGTCGTCCACCAGGTAGCGGGCGGCGTGCAGGCCACGCACCGGCGTCCTGCTGCCGTCCACGTAGAAGCCGGCGGCGCGGCGGGCCCGCTCGACGCGCTCGGGCTCGCCGTCCTCGATGCCGAGCATGGCGTCGCACAGCGCCAGCTTCATGCACTGGCCGGTCCATCCGTACAGGTAGGAGCGCGGGCGGCCGTGGCGCACGCCCTCGTAGGCGAGGTAGCCGTCGCCGTTCCAGCGGGCGTCCATCGCGTTGGTCTTGAGCCGGACGATCTCGGACGCGGTCAGCGGGGCGGCGCCCTCGTCCCGGTAGAGGGGGGTGTGCACGAGCGTCCTGAAGCCGAAGCCGCGCGGCTCGACCTCGCCCCAGTCGAGGCTGTGCCGGGTGGTGGTCGCCGCTCCTGGGGCGAGGTCGCGGTAGCCGAGCGGGCGCTCCTCCGTCGTGGCCTTGCTGACATAGCAGACGTCAGGCCGGCCGTTGAACGCGATCACGCCCGTCAGCGCCGTCACCGCCGGGCCCGGCGCGCGGACCACGCCGAGTGATCCGTACGCGACCGTGCCGTCCCTCTCGTCCCTGACCGGGTCCGGGTGGGCGAACAGGCTGACGTAGTGGCCGTCCCATGCGGCGTTGACGGCCGGGATGGGCAGGCGGTGCTCCTCGCACACGAAACCGACGTGCGGGACCTCGCGGCTCGGGTCCGACGACGGGTTGTCGTTGTAGAGCACGCCCGGCATGGTCAGGTGGACGTCCTCGGCGGGCAGCGGGAGCAGCAGGCCGGCCGCCACGTCGGTGAGGTGGCGGCCGGTCTCGTTGTGCCAGGCGGTGCGCAGCTCCAGCAGCCCTTCGCGGCCGAAGCCCAGCTCCAGCCGGACGCTCAGCTCCCCGGCTCGCGCCGTCACCACGATCCCGCCCCCGGGATCGGGCGGCCGGACCCGCACGGAGGCCGGGTCAGCGCCCTGGAACCGCCAGGGCCGCCCGGCCGAGGCGGTGAACAGGACGTGCAACGGCACCTGGAGGTGCGGCGCCCGAGCGCCGGTGCGCCCCAGTCGCAGGTGCGCCTCGCCGGCCCGGGCCCCGCCGCCCGCGGCGCCGGAGTCTCCGGCGCCGCTCACGACCTCGACCAGCTTGCCGCCGGGGCCGGTGAGCGAGGCGAGCGGCGGGGCCGCCTGCCCGCCCCGGGGGAAGGCGTGGGGGGCGGTCATGGGACGCGGCGCAGGCGGATGGCCTGGCCGACCGTGCCGGGCAGCGGCACCGTGACCACCGGCCCCTTCATGATGCCGAGCGGCGTCACCGTCATCTCCCACGTGTCGATCACCTCGGCCTCGTACCGCCCGTCCGGCACGTCGAACGACCGCTCGGGGAACCGGTGCTCGCCGCAGAACTCCAGGTAGAACTCCCCGGTCAGCTCCAGCATCGGCGCGTCCCTGTCGCGGTGGGCGGCCTCGCCGGGGATGGCGGCGAGCACCTGGCGCAGCAGCGCGAGCCTGGGCACTGCGGCCCCGGTCAGCGTCCCGCCGTCCTGCGACCAGGTCAGCCCGTCGTCCCCGGCGTACGCCTCGCCGTGGGTGACGGGCCGCCGCCGTACGACGCCGTCCCACGCCTGGGTCACCACCTCCTCGGGGGTGAGGCTGAGCCACGGGTCGGCGGCGTCGCCCTCGTACCCGCACATGTCCATCCGCACCGGCTTGTGGTGGTGGCGGGTGGCCACCCAGGCGTCGCGCGGGCTGCGCGCCCGTACGCTGCCGTGCGTCCAGATCCGCCGCCACAGCAGCGGCGAGCCGGCCTCGGCCGTGATGGACAGCGGGTGGTGCAGCGGGTCCTCCTCGGCGACGAGGTTGCCCAGCGCCACCCAGTCGTGCTCGTCGAAGGCGGGGAACGCGGCGGGGTCGTCGGTGAGCGACCACCACACGTTCCGGTGCGCGGCCAGCCGGGGCACCACCTCGCTCAGGTAGCGGGCGGCGGCCTGCGCGTCCTCCACCCCCTCGCCCGGCCGCAGCAGCACCAGCTCGGCCGTCACGCCGATCGCGGCCAGCTCCTCCACCCGCTCCTCCAGCGCGTCGAGCGAGCAGCGGGAGGCCAGCGCCGCCATCCGCACCCGGTCGAACGGCGAGGAACGCAGCGCCGCCAGCGTCCGCGCGCGCCGCCGCTCGTCGTGCAGGTGCCAGCCGAGCGCGGTCGTCGCCAACCCCTTGTCGATCATGAGCTCACCCTCGTCATCCGCAGCGCCAGGTACGGCCGGCCCGGCAGCGCGACCCGCGCCCGCCCCTTGTGCTCCCCGTCCACCGGGGTGATCGTCATGGCCCAGGCGTCGATCAGCTCCACCCGGTACGCGCCGTCGTCCGGCAGCTCGACCGTCACGTGCGCCTGCTGCCGCCGCCCCAGGTACCGCAGGAACGACCCGGCGGCGCTGTCCTCCACGACGCGCCGCAGGAACGCGATCCGCGCCGGGCTCTCGCCGAACAGGCCGCCGCCGTTGCTGATCCACGCGCGCGGCTGGTGGCCCATCAGCGACTCGCCGTGCCCGACGTACCCGCCCCGCGCCACGCCCTCCCAGAAGCGGTCCATGAGCTCCTGCGCGGTCACGTTGCCCCAGCGTTTGCCCAGGTCGCCCTCGTAGGAGATCTCGTCGATCACCACCGGCTTCCGGCAGGCGCGCAGCCAGGCGCCGGTGGGGGTGGCGTCCCAGTGCTGGATGCTCTGGTGCGTCACCCACGGCTTGGTGAAGTCGTAGAGGGAGGCGACCTCGTACATGCGGGTGCCGTTGTGGATCGAGCGCAGATGCTCGTACGGGTCGAGCCGCACGATCGTGCGCAGGATGTCGTCCCAGTCCTCGACGGTCTTGGCCTTGTTGAAGTCGTACTCGTTGGCCGCCGACCACCACACGTTGCGGAAGGCCGCCAGGCGGGCGATGACGTACCGCAGGTAGGCGTGGTCGGCCTCGCGGCCCATGTCCTCGATGCCGCGCACGCCCCCGTCGTACGGGTGGAACAGGATGACGTCGGCCTCGACGCCGAGGTCCCGCAGGTCCCGTACGCGGGACTCCAGGTGGCGGAAGAAAGCGGGGTCGTAGCGCGTGAAGTCGAGCCCGTCCGGGTCGGTGCCGGCGAACGGCACCAGCGGCGGCCGCATCGGCCCGGCCGGCAGCACGCACATGCGCAGCTTGTTGAACGGCGAGCCGGCCAGCGTCCGCAGCGTGCGCTGCTCGCGCTCCTCGTCCAGGTCGTGCGTCCAGTGGTAGGCGGTGGTGCCGAACGGCAGGTACGGCGTGCCGTCGGCGTACACGAAGCCGGTGCCGGCGGCCCGCACCGGGCCATGGTTGCCCTCGGACGCGGGCGACACCTCGAAGGCGCCCCCATGGCCGTCCAGCTCGGTCACATTACTGACGGTGGTGTAGCTCCACGAGCCTGCCGCGTCCGGCATGAACCGGACGCGGTAGACGCCGTCACCGTCGTAGAAGCCGTCGGCTTCGACGACGCGGTGACGGAAGCTGAACCGGGCCGACAGGCGAACCTCCGTGAAGGGGTTGCCGCCGGACGGCCCGGACAGCTCGATCTCGTGGACGCCCCAGCGTTCCACGGTGGGGGACAGTGTTACCAGTCCTTCCCTGCTTCGCTCTGCGCCTTGATGTAGGTGGGGATGTCCTGCTGCTGGGTCAGGGCCAGCGCCTGGTCGGGCGTGCCGCCGTCACGCAGGATGTGCTGGCGGTAGACCGACCACAGCGGCAGGTCCCAGTACTCGGTGTTCCGGTAGTTGGAGATCGTCGCGTTCTCGCCCCAGTAGACGGCCGAGGTGTCGATCTTCGCCAGCTCGGGGATCGCCGTGCCGAAGCTCCGCACGACCTTGTCGGTCTGCAGGACCGCCTTGAGCCCGTGGCTGGACAGCTCGGTCTGGCCCTCCTCGGAGACCAGCCACTTCACGATCCGCAGTGCCTGGTCCTTCTTCTGCGAGGACGGCGGGATGAACGCGGCGCGCGTGTTCGGCTGGTAGGTCGTCGTGTCGCCCTTCTTCAGCACGGGGATCGCGCTGACGCCGATGTCGACGTTCTTGCCCTGCTCGGCGAAGGACTCCTCGTCCCCGTCCTCGATGAAAAGCTCGCTGCCCGCGTACATGGTGAGCCGGGACAGCGTGTCGACCGCCATGGCCAGGTGGCCCGGCTGGCTCATGTCGCCCTTGAAGAAGTCGGTGACGGTGGTGAACTCGTTGCGCGGGATCTCCAGGAAGCGGTACAGGTTGTCGACGTACTGCTTCCAGGCGTCGCTGCTGACGTCGACCTTGACGTCCTCGGGCGCGGGCTCCTCGCCCGACGTCGGCAGGAACGGGTAGAGACCGGCCTGGTTGAAGTCCAGATACTGGTCGGGGTGCTGCATGTAGCCCTTGTAGTGATCAAGGCCGTCGTCCTTGGTCAGCTGCTTGGCCTTCTTGTACGCCTCGTCGTACGTCATGCCGGGCCTGGGATGCTGCACCCGGAACTTGTCGAAGATCTTCTTGTTGTAGAGCAGCACGTGCTCGTCGATGAACAGCGGCACCCCGTAGATGCCGCCGTCGGAGCGCGACCTGGTCAGCTCCACCGTGGCCTGGTTCAGCGTGCTCAGGTCGATGCCGGCCTGCTCGAGGTCGGCGGTGAGGTCGCCGACCCAGCCCATGGGCTCGAGGTCGCGGTCGATGCGGTTCTTCGGGTCCTCGATGATGATGTCGGGCGTGACCCCGGCGTTCTTGAGGTCCTCGTAGCGGATGGGCAGGTCCCACGTCGCGTACTTGATTTTGACGTCGGGGAACGCGGCCCGCAGCTTGTTCCCGATGATCTCGTCGAAGACGCGGGTGCCCTGCCGCGACTCGTCCACGGTCGACTCGAACGGCTTGTAGTTGGCCGCGAAGATGAACAGCTCGTCGTCGCAGACCTGGAATGGCTGGTCGTACTTGTTCGGCACGTCCTTGCAGGCGGCGGCCGAGACGGACGCCTGGGCGGGGACGGCGGTCACGCTCAGCGCGAGCGCGAGCAGGGCGATGCCACGAACCTGGTTCCTCATGAGTTCCCCTTCGCGGGCGCGTAATCACACTGGCGCACGACGTTCCGCCGGACGCCGTTCCTGAATTCGGTGATGGTGTGCTCGGGCCAGTTCGACAGCAGGCCCACGGCGTCACGCAGGTATTCCTCGTTGAAGACGACGTGCCGGATGTTGTTGCGGTTGTAGGAGTAGACGAGGTGGATGAAGCCGTCGGCGCTCTGCGTCAGCACCGGGTAGGTGAACTGCGGGCCCGACTGCGCCTCGACGTCCACCGTGTGCTCCCACGTACGGCCCTTGTCGGGCGAGAGCGACAGCCGCATGGGGGAGCGGTGCTCGACCCACGGGTTGTAGGCCAGCACCAGCTTGTCGTTCGCCAGCTTGAGCGCGGCCACCCGCGAGTTCGGGTTGCCGATCGGCTCGGCCACCGGCGCGCTCCACGTGCGGGCGAAGTCGGTGGACTGGCTGGTGTAGATCGCGCCGTCCCCGGTCCGCAGGTACGCCACCAGCCGCCCCGGCTCCACCTCGACCACGGTCGGCTGGATCGAGCCCTCCGGCGTGCGGATCCAGCTCCCCGTGTCCTCCGGGTACGCCTTCCACGTGCTCATGTCCTCGCTGAACACGTAGAACCCGGACGTGGAGCGCGACTCGTCGTAGAGGGGCAGCAGCACCTCGCCGTTCGACATGCGGATCGGGTTGGTGCCGACCATCCACCCCCATTCCTCGCGGATGGTGACCGGCTCGCTCCAGGTGTGGCCGCCGTCGTCTGAGGTGATCAGCCGGATCGGCGCCTGCTCCCAGCCGTGCCCCTCGATCGTGACGAAGAACAGGTAGAGGCGCCGGCCGTCCGACCACAGCACCGGGTTGCCGTCGGCCTTGCCGGGCTCGTCGAACACCACCTCGGGCTTGGACCAGGTGTGCTTGCCGGCCGCCAGCCGCGACAGGTAGAGGGCCTGGTCCGGCGCTCCTTCCGTGGTGCCGCCGTAGTAGACGGTGAGGACGTCGCCCTGCGGGGCCTGGGCCACCGCCGCCGCGTGCACCTTGGGCACGTCGGGGTCGGGCGGCGCCACGTCCTGGCGGCAGGCGTACGCGCCGGTCGGCTGGACCCGTACGGTGTCGTCGCCTCCGCCGCGATCGCCCGCCGCGTACGACGGCACCGCGACCGCCACGGCCAGAGCGCCGTATAAAAGGCTCTGCCGAACTTTCATCACACGCCAATCTCTAGATACTTGATGGTCTTGCGCAGGTAGGAGAAGGCGACGTGCACCCGCCCGCCGCCGCCGTCGATCACGCTCGGATACGAGTAGCCGAGCTCGTTCTGCCAGTACTCGGAGTCGGATTCCTGCAGGACATGCCGATCGGGCCAGGTCAGGCCGCCGTCTTCGGACAGGGCGAGCACGAGCGGGGTGCGCAGCGCCTTCCTGCGCCGCCGCCCGTTCTTGGTCACCCACCTGAACTGGTCGCGCTCCAGGCTCGCGTCGTTGTGGACGAGCGCGAGCCGGCCGTCGCCGAGCCTCGTGAGCTGGACGGAGGAGTCGTTGTTCGGCAGCTCGGTCCGCTCGGGAGCGGACCAGGTGCGGCCGTCGGCCGAGACCGAGGCGTGGATGCGCCCGGCCCGCCGGTCGCGGAACAGCGCCAGCAGCCCGCCGGGCCGCGGCGCGATCGTCATCTGCACCACGCCCGCGCTGTCCGGCACGTCGTGCGCGGCCCAGGTGCCGCCGCCGTCCGTGCTGACGTGCACGACGCTGCGGTCGCCCGCGGCGGCGCAGTGGTAGGCGGGCAGCAGCCACGTGCCGTCGTCCAGGACGATCGGGGGGTGCCTGACCCAGCTTCCCGGCTCGGGGAGCAGGACGCGCGGCGCGCTCCACGTGCGGCCGCCGTCGCCCGAGGTGCGGGCCACCACGTGCGCGGTGGCCTGGTCGTGCGGCTCGCCCGAGGTGTTCAGCAGCCACACCCGGCCGCCCGCCTCGAACAGCACCGGGTTCTGCTCGGTGCGCTCCGGGTCGGCGGCCACCAGCGCGGGCCGCTCCCAGCGCCCACCGGCCAGCCGCGACACCACCACGTTCGTGCCGGGATCGCCCTCCTGCGGGCCGCTGAACCAGGTGCACAGCAGCTCGCCCGATGAGGTGAGCAGCAGGTTGGCGGCGTGGTTGTCGACGCCGTGCGGGGCGGGCAGCAGCGCCTCCATCGCGCCGGGCAGCGCCGCGGACGGCCGGACGACGCCGTCGAATCGGGGGTCGCTCACGCCGTCACCTCCCGAACGCCGGGGCCCGGCACGCCGCGCAGGTCGAGCTCGCCGGCGAAGTGGCAGGCCACCCGCCGCCCGCCGACCTCGCGCAGCGGCGGTCGGTCCACCCGGCACTCCTCCTTGGCGTACACGCAGCGGGGATGGAACGGGCAGCCGGGCGGCACGTTCGCCGGGTCCGCGATGTCGCCGAGCAGCTTGATCCGCTCCCGCTGCCGCCTGGCCGCCGGGTCGGGGTCGGGCACCGCCGACAGCAGCGCCTCGGTGTAGGGGTGCAGCGGCCGCCGGTACAGCTCCTCCGTCGGCGCCTCCTCGACCACCCGGCCGAGGTACATCACCGCCACCACGTCCGCGACGTGCTCGATGATGCCGAGGTCGTGGCTGACGAACAGGAAGCCCAGCCCCGACTCCTCCTGCAGGTCCATCAGCAGGTTGAGGATCTGCGCGCGGACCGACACGTCCAGCGCGCTGACCGCCTCGTCGGCCACCACCAGCCGGGGCGAGAGCGCCAGGGCCCGCGCGATGCCGACCCGCTGCCGCTGGCCGCCGCTGAAGGCGTGGGGGTAGCGGTCGGCGTACTCGCGGCGCAGGCCCACCCGTTCCAGCAGCTCGCCGACGCGCTCGGCGACCTCGTCGGACGAGCCGTACCCGTGCACCCGCATCGGCTCGCCGATGATCTCGCGCAGCGTCTTGCGGGGGTTGAGCGACGAGTGCGGGTCCTGGAAGATCATCCGCACCTCCGCCCGGTACGGCTTGAGCTCCTTCTCCCTCAGCCCCGCCACGTCGATCACCGAGCCGTCGGCCCGCCGGTAGAGCATGCGCCCGCCCGTCGGGTCGTGCGCCCGCACGATGCACCGGCCGAGCGTCGTCTTGCCGCAGCCCGACTCGCCGACCAGGCCGAGCGTGCTGCCCGGCGCGATGCTCAGATCGACCTCGTCCACTGCGCGCACCGCGCCCACCTGCCGGCCCAGCAGGCCGCTGCGGACGGGGAAGTGTTTGCTCAGCCCCTCGATTTCGAGCAGCGGCTCCGTGCTCACGCCGTCTCCCTCTCGTCCTGGTCCGGTCCGTCCTGGTCTGGTCCGTCCTGGTCTGGTTCGTCCTGGTAGAGCAGGCACGCCACTTCCCGATCACCGATGTCCGCCAGAGGCGGCGGCACCACGTCGCACCGGCCCGCGATCACGTGGTCGCAGCGCGGGTGGAAGAAGCAGCCGTCCGGCCGCGCGTACGGCGGCGGCACCGTGCCCCTGATCGCCGTCAGCCGCCGCTGCCTGGCCTGCCCCAGCCGGGGCATCGAGCGCAGCAGCGCCTGCGCGTACGGGTGGCGCGGCTGCGACAGCACCTGCTCGGCGGAGCCGTACTCGACGACCCGGCCCAGGTACATCACCGCCATGCGCTCGGCCACCTGCGCCGCAACGCCGAGGTCGTGGGTGATCAGCATGATCGCCATGCCCAGCTCGCCCTGGAGGTCGCGCAGCAGCTCAAGGATCTGCGCCTGCGTGGTCACGTCGAGTGCGGTGGTCGGCTCGTCGGCGATGAGCAGGCTCGGTCGGCACGACAGCGCCATCGCGATCATCGCCCGCTGCCGCATGCCGCCGCTCAGCTCGAACGGGTAGGAGTCGACCCGCCGCTGCGGCATCGGGATGCCGACCCGGTCGAGCAGGTCGATCGCGCGCCTGCGGGCCTCGGCCTTGCCGACGTTCTCGTGCAGCCGCACCGCCTCGATGATCTGGCTGCCGATCGTGTGCACCAGGCTCAGCGAGGCCATCGGCTCCTGGAAGACCATCGCGATGTCGTTCCACCTGACCTGCCGCAGCAGCCGCTTGCCCGCGCCGACCAGCTCGACGGGCCCGTCGGGGCGGTGCAGGGTGACCTTGCCGCCCTCGATGCGGCCTGGCGGGTCCACCAGGTGCAGGATCGAGCGGGCCATGACGCTCTTGCCGCAGCCGGACTCGCCGACGATGGCCAGCGTCTCGCCCTTGCGCACCCGCAGGTCCACGCCGTCCACGGCGCTCACGACGCCGTCGTCCAGGTGGAAGTGCGTACGCAGGTCCTCGATCTCAAGCAGCACGTCGCCTGCGGCCACGCCTGCCCACCCCCTTGTTGTCGCGTGTCGAATGGTCGCGCTCACTGTCGCCCTACGCGGTTACGCCTGAACGGCTTCCTTCTCCGGGCTCCGCTCGCCGCTCCGTACGGATCGGCGGCGTCCCGCAGGCCGTCCCCGAAGAAGTTCATGGCGACCACCACGACCACCACCGCGACGCCCGGCGCCAGCAGCCACGGGGCGTCGGCGACGACGCGCACGTTCTGGGCGCCCTCCAGCAGCACGCCCCAGCTCACGGCCGGCGCCTGCAGGCCCAGGCCGAGGAAGCTCAGGCTGGTCTCGCCGAGGATCATCCCGGGGATGGCCAGCGACAACGAGGCGATGATGTGACTGGCGAACGACGGGATCATGTGCCGGAAGATGATCGACAGGCGGCCCACGCCGTCCAGCCGGGCCGCGGTGACGAAGTCCTCCTCGCGCAGCGACAGGAACCGGCCGCGCACGTCCCTGGCCAGCCCGGTCCACCCGATCAGCGACAGCAGCACCGTGATGGCGAAGTATCGGGTCAGCGGCCCCCAGTCCGTGGGCAGCGCCGCCGACAGCGCCATCCACAGCGGCAGCGTCGGGATCGCCATGAGGAACTCGATGGCCCGCTGCACGACGTTGTCCACCGCGCCGCCGAAATAGCCGGAGACGCCGCCGATGAGCATGCCGAGCATAAAGCTCGCCAGCACGCCCACCAGCCCGATCGACAACGACACCCGCGCGCCGTGGATGAGCCGCGACAGCAGGTCACGGCCGTTCTGGTCGGAGCCGAGCAGGAAGAACGGCTCGCCCTTGTGCACGGGCCCGATCAGGTGGATGTCGGACGGGATCACCCCGAGCAGCTTGTACGGATCCCCGTGCACGAACAGCCCGACCTCGATCACCCGGGAGGGATCCTCGGTGTAGGTCTGGGCGAACGTGTCAGGATCGCGCTCGCTGGTGTACCCGTACACGTGCAGCCCGTGCTCGCCGGAGACGCGCAGCACCTGCGGGGGCGCGTACGTCATCGTCGTGTCCGCCGTCGAGCTGGACATCGGCGCGAAGAACTCCGCGAAGATCGCCACGAAGTAGATCGGGATGAGGATCGCCGCGCCCGCCATCGCGAGCCGGTGCCGGCGGAACTGCCGCCACATCAGCCGCCACTGCGGCAGCGTCCCTGCTTCCCTCGCCGTCGGTCGCCTGAGGAACATCTGGCGCTACTCTCTCTTGTACCTTTTGCGGATGCGCGGGTCCCACCACGCCAGTGCCAGGTCGCTGATCACGGTGCCGATCACGGTCAGCGTGCTGAGGATCAGCACGAAGCTGCCGACGAGATACATGTCCTGGTTCATCACGCCGCTGAGCAGCAGCGGGCCGCCGGTCGGCAGGCTCATGACGACCGAGACGATCGTCTCGCCGCCGATCAGGCCGGGCAGCAGCCAGCCCACGGTGCTGAAGAACGGGCTGAGCGACATCCGCACCGGATACCGCAGCAGCAGCTTCCACTCCGGCAGGCCCTTGGCCCTGGCGGTGACGACGTACGGGCGGTAGAGCTCGTCCAGCAGGTTCGCCCTGGTCACCCGGATCATGCCGGCGGTGCCCGACACCCCGATGACGACGATCGGCACCCACAGGTGGCTCGCCAGGTCGAGCACCTTGCCGAGGTTCCATGCGGCGTCCTGGAACTCCGGCGAGAACAGGCCGCCCACGCTCTGCCCGAAGAAGCGGAACCCGATGTACATCAGGACCAGCGCGAGCATGAACTCCGGCACCGCCATCCCGATGAAGCCGAGGAAGGAGAAGCCGTAGTCGCCCCAGGAGTACTGGCGGACCGCGCTGTAGATGCCGATGGGGAACGCGATCGCCCAGACCATGAGCAGCGAGCTGAGCGACAGGATCGCCGACAGCGCGATGCGCTCGCCGATGAGCGTGGACACCGGCTGGTTCCAGGCAAACGATTGACCGAAGTCACCGTGCAGGACGATGGCGGAGATCCACTGCCAGTACTGCACGAGCAGGGGGTCGTCGAGGCCGTACCGCTGCCGCAGGTTGGCGATCTCCGCCGGAGTGATGCCCTCGCCGCCCGCCTGCGCGTTGGCCACGAGGGTCGAGACGTAGTCGCCCGGCGGCAGGTTGATGATGACGAACGTGACGATCGAGATCGCCCACAGCGTCACCACCACGTAGACCAGGCGGCGCCCGAAGTAGCCCAGCACGCCGGCCCCTCAGAGGGAGTACTGCTCGGGCTGCGTCGGCCCGGGGTTCACGGCCGTGTTCGCCATCGCGTCGGGCACGTTCTTGAACGCGGTGCCGACGATGCCGTACTCGTTCGGGTACGAGCTGACGCCGATCGCGTAGAACTGCTCCTTGGCCACCCGCACCACCTCCTTGGCGTGTTCCAGCGCCTTGGTGAAGTCGGGCTCGGTGCGCATCTCGGTGAACTTCTCCAGCTGCGCGCGCACCTCGGCCGGCGGCTCGTCGCCGCTCTTGCCCTTGCTGCCGTACCACTGCGCCCAGCGGATGGCGTAACGCGCGCTGCCGGAGTTGCTCGGCACGTAGTAGTGGTCGCCGCCGGTGCCGGTGATCACGTCGAAGTCGCTGCACGTGTACGTCGAGCACTGCGGCTGGTTGCCCATCGAGCGCTCGGTGAAGAGCGTGGCCGCGACCGGATCGACGCGCAGCCCGACGCCGACCGCCTCCCAGCCCTTCTTGACGAACTCCAGCGCCTCGACGTGATGCGGGAACTCCGTGGAGGCCATGACGGTGACGATCAGCGGCTTGCCGTCGGGGCCGAGCCGTCGGCCGTCGGCGTCCTTCTCGGTCAGGCCGGCCTTGTCCAGGTGCTCACCCGCCTTGGCGACGTCGTACTCGGTGTACTGCTTGGCGAAGCCGGCGTCGTAGAGCGCGTTGTTCTTCGACGGCGCGCCCTGCCACGGCTCGCCCTGGCCGGCGTACACGCCGTCGATGATCTCCTGCCGGTTGATCGCGTACGACAGCCCGATCCTGAAGTCCTTCTTCCTGAACAGCTCGCGCAGGCCGTCGTCCTTGATCGTCTGGTTGAACTGCAGGATCATCGTGTTGCTCAGCCGGCTCGGCACGTCGAACAGCCGGTACTTCCCCTTGGCCGCGTTCTGGGCGACCAGCGGCTTGTTCTCCGGCGTGTTGAAGTTGTACAGCTGCAGGCCGAGCTCGCCATTCATGATCTTCAGCAGCTCGACCTCGACGTCGCCGAGCACCTCCGCCCTGAACCGGTCGATGTACGGGAGTTGCCGCCCCTGCTCGTCGACCTTCCAGTAGTACGGGTTCCGCTCCGCCACGACCGCCGTGCCGCGCCCCACGGGGTTCGTGATCTTCCACGGGTGCAAGGTCGGCATGTCGGCGTTGTGTGCGACGTCGTTCTTGTTCATGAACAACTGGGTCCAGTCCTCCAGCTGCTCCTCCTTGGCCAGCTTGTCGGCGTCCGGGTTGTACTTCTTGTGGAACTGCTTCAGGTAGTGCTTGGGCAGCAGGAACCCGGCCGCGCCACCGCGCTCGAACGTCGAGACCGCGATCTGGAACAGCAGGCCCGCCTTCGGCTCCTTGTAGGTGTAGGTGACCGTCCGCTCGTCCACCTTCTCCACCTTGACCAGCTCGTCCGTGCTGCCGTTCTCCAGGTAGAGGTCGTAGACGCCGGTCGTGTGCAGATCCTTGTAGACGGCCACGTCCTCGAAGGCGAACAGCAGGTCGTCGGCCGTGCACGGCTCGCCGTCCGACCACTTCAGGCCCTCGCGCAGCTTGAAGACGTACACCCGGCCGTCGTCCCTGACCTCGAACTCGGCCACGTTCGGGATGATGTCGTCCGGGCCCTTCTGGCCGTTGGTGCCGGCCTTGAGCCTGACCAGGGGCTCGTAGCCGAGCGAGTAATACAGCCAGTCGAAGTCGTCCTCGCCGACGATCGCCGAGGTCCACGTGCCGCCGTATGCGCCGGCCTCCTTCAGCGGGGTGACGACCACCGGGTTCTTCGGCAGGCGCTGCTCCAGCGGGGGCAGCTTGCCGGCCTTGACCAGCTCGGCCAGCGCAGGCGCCTCCTTGGCCGCCGGGTCGGCGGCCGCCGCGGGTCCCGCGCCGCCCGTGTCGGGGCTGGTGTCGAAGAAGCCGCAGCCACCGGCCGTGGCCAGCAGCAGCAGCCCGCCGCCGCCGCGGAGCAGGCTCCTCCGCGTGAACACGTGCTCTGTCATCGGTGCTCCGTTCCGGGGGTCTAACGATTGACCTTGACCTGGCTGAAGGTCGCGGTGATGTAGGGGTGGACGCCGTTGGCCTCCTGGTTGCCGTCCACGGCGAGGCCGACGTAGAAGCGGCTGGTGCGCATCACGATGCGCTCGTAGCCGATGCGGTCCCAGTTGAGCGAGTTGTCCGACAGGAACGCCTCGAACTCCAGGTCGGAGCCGGTCGCCAGGCTCCGGCAGACCAGGCGCAGCCAGTACGGCTTCTCGCTCAGCGCGTCGGACCACAACCCGACGCTCGGCCGGCGGCCGTGCGAGGCGACCCTGATCGCCTTGGCGCGCCGCCCCGAGCCGTCCTCGCCGCTGGCCGAGTAGCCGATGCCGGCCATCATGAACGGCGAGTTCGGCTCCAGGTCCTGCCGGACCATGATCCCGGCCACCGCGTCCACGTGGTTCTTGCTGACGCCGTCGACGCGGGCGGTGATCTCCAGCACCTCGCCGCGCCTGCTGAAGCCGACCGCCTTGTAGGCGAAGTGGAAGGAGTCGTTCCAGCCGGCGATCCTGCCGGAGCCCTTCATCGTGAACACGCCGTCCTTGAGCGCCGTGTTGCCGGGGATGGGCACCTGGCCGATGTCCTTGACCTGCCAGCCGGTGTGCGTCCTGGTGCGGTTGACGTGGATCGGCACCAGCGAGGAGGTGGTCGCCGTGCCGGTGCTGTCGGTGGCCCTGGCGGTCAGGCAGTAGCTGCCGTCCTTCACGCCGTCCCACGTCACCCGGTACGGCGCGGCCGTGGCCTCGCCGATCTTCGTGGCGCCGTGGAAGAACTCGACCTTCGCGATGGAGGCCCCGTCGAGTGCCGTGGCGTCGGCGGTGATCGTGACGCTCTGCTCGTCCTTGGCCGCGGCGAACACCTCGTCGATCGCGGGAGAGGTGATGGCCACCTCGGGGTTGCGGGCGCCGGCCCGCTCGATGGAGTTGAGGTAGCGCTCCAGGTTCGTGTACCCGTCGGGGCCGATCGCCTGCGCGTCGGCGGGGTCGGCCGGGTCGAGGCCGTGCGCGCTCTCCCACGCGTCCGGGATGCCGTCGTGGTCGCCGTCGGCGGGCGCGGGCACCTCACCGGGTAAGGGGAGGAAGCCGCCCACGTCCTTCTGCGAGTCGATGTGCCGTCCCGTGCCGGTGCGCGCCTCATTGACCAGCCGCGCGTCGATGGCGTCCCGGCGCGGCAGGGTGGCGCCGGCCTGCTCCAGGACGCTCGCGAACGCCTGCTGAGGGGTCTGCTCGGTGATGCCTTCGGCGAACTCCACCGGCCTCGGCAGCAGCGTGACGCCGCCGATCGGGAACGTGATGCCCTTGCCGTTGTCGGCCGTGACGTCGGCGTGGCCCTCGATGACGTTGCCGCTGACGTGCCACTGGCCGAACCGCCCGGGGGCGACGATCTCCCTGGCGATCGCGGGCAGCGTGTTGGGGCCCGGCTTGTAGTAGTTGCCCACCAGGTTGATGCCGTTGGACCACTCGCCGCCGTAGCAGGACGTGATGCCGGGGTTGTAGATCACGTTGTTGCGGTGGTCCACCAGCAGCGCCATGCCCTCCTCGAAGCTGAAGCGCGGGTTGCGGGCGTTCTGGTGGATGAGCAGGTTGTGGTGGTACGTGATCGTGTCGCCGCCCCACAGGCCGCCCATGCCGTGCCGGCCCTTGTCGTGCACCGAGTTCGTCAGGCCCTCGGAGATGATGCACCACTGCACGGTCACGTTGGTGTTGCCGTAGACGGAGCAGCACTCGTCCACGCCCCAGCTGAACGAGCAGTGGTCGATGATGAGGTCGCGCACGCCCCGCGCGCTGAACGTGTCGATCGGGGTGCCCAACTCGTCGCCGCCGCGGAAGCGCAGGTGGCGCAGGATGATGTTGTCGCCCTTGATCTGCGTCTCGTTGCCGGTGACGGTGATGCCGTGGCCGGGTGCGGTCTGGCCGGCGATCGTCAGGTTCGAGCCGGTGACGTCGAGGCCGCCCTTGAGCTTGATGGTGCCGGCCACCCGGAACACGATCGTGCCGTCCGACTTGGCGGCCGCCTCGCGCAGCGAGCCAGGCCCGTCGTCGTCCAGGGTGGTCACCTCGTACACCGCGCCGCCCCGGCCGCCGGTCACGTACCTGCCCGCGCCCTCCGCCCCCGGGAAGGCGGGCGCCTTCTCGGCGAGCGCGTCATCGGCGGAGGCCGTCGCCGGCGGGCTGGGCGTCGGGGTGGGGGCCGCCGCCGCGGCCTGACCCGCTGTCGTCCCCCAGGCCACGGCGGGCGTGGCGAGGGCCGCCGAGCGCATGAAAGCGCGGCGGCCGAATCCTGACCTCAGGGGGTCGAAGCCAAGGGCCTCGGTCATCGAAACGCTCTCTTTCCGCCCTGGAAATAGGCAGGGCCGTGCCGCTGAATCGGCACACTCCGGACCACCCTGTAGTGGGTGAGAATTTTTATTCAGCCATGAATGGAGTGGATTCATCACATCGTGAACGACGCCGATGTGACTGTCAAGAGTCGTTTCCCTGCTGGTCAACTTTCGCGCGTGCGCCGGGGAACGCGACAAAGGCCGCCGCGCATGGCGCGACGGCCGTCGAAGGGAAAGGGGGCACAGGGCCCTGGGCGGATCACGGCCGCCGCGAGCGGCGGCGCCAGGCTCCGGCGGCCCGGTCCTCGTGCGGGGCGGGGGTCAGCCGTTGAGGAGCTCCTCGGCGACACCGACGTCCGTGATGAGGGTGTTGACCCAGCCGCCCTTCAGCGCGGCCCTGATCGCGGCCGTCTTTCGGCGGCCGCCCGCGATCGCGATGCGGCGCGGCACCCGCCGCAGGTCGGCGGCCGGGATGCCGAGGATGCGCTCCTCCAGCGGCGAGTCGATCAGCCGGCCCTCCGCGTCGAAGAAGCGCAGGCACACGTCGCCCACCGCGCCGAGCCCGCGCAGCGCCTCCAGCTCGTCCTCGGAGATCGCGTTGCCGCTCTCCCGCAGCAGCGGCGACGGGTTGAGGCTGCCGATGCCCACCAGCACCGTGGTGAGCCGCGACCACGCCTCGACCACCTGGCGCACCACGTCGTCGTCCGACAGCGCCTGCCGCGCCACCGGCGAGCCCACCAGCCCTGGAGCGGGCAGGAAGACCGGCTCGGCGCCCGTCAGGTCGGCGAGGTGGGCGGCCAGCCGGGTCGCCTGCACCTGCGCGGAGCCCTTGCCGACGCCACCGATCAGCTGCACGACCTCCTCCGCCACCCGCACGGGACGGCGCTGCATCGCCTCGACCGTGGCCAGCAGGCTCGCACTCCATGAGGAGATGCCGAGGTGCTCGCCGCCGATCAGCGTGGCGTCGAGGTGGGTAGCCCCCGCCGAGCCCAGCGCGGCCACCACGTCGTGGTTCTCGCCCGCCGCGTCGACGACGATGATCTGCTCCACGCCGTATTTGCGCTCGAGGTCCTCCTCCAGCAGCGCGTGCACCCCGGACGGCACCACGACCACCGTGCGCACGATGCCGAGCTCCGCCGCCTCCTTGAGCAGCCGCGACACCCGGGGCTGCGAGATGCGCAGCTGGGCGGCGATCTGCGGCTGGCGTACGCCGTGCTCGTGGTAGAGGCGGGCGACGCGGACGAGCAGCCGCATGCGCTCGGACTCCGCGCCGAGCCGCCGGCCGCCGAACCTCACCTCGCCCGAGCGGCCCTTGTCGAACCCACTGTCAGCTCCCACGATCGCTGGCCTCCGCTTCGGCTCCGCCGCTCCTGCTGGTCCGGTGGCGAGCCCGGGCCACTGCCGAGTGCCATTGTGCTAGCACGCGGCGCCGTCCGCACACCGTCAGCACGGGCGCGTGCCGCCGGCCATGCAGCCGGTGCTCATCGGCCCTCCGTGAAGGCGCGGATCTTGGCGAAGAAGTCCTCGTGGATGAACCGGGCGTCGATGCTGTCGTACGTGCGGATCGGCCGGTTGGCGGCCGAGAAGTCGTAGCTTCCGTCGTAGCGGAAGGCCGGCGCCGGCCGCTCGACCCAGGTGCCGCAGTCGGGGTGCAGCATCAGGCCGACCGCGGGGGAGTCGCCGAGCACCCGGAACTCGATGGAGCCGCCGTGCTCGCGCTCGTTCCACTCGACGAGCTGGCGTACGAGGTAGTCGCCGATCTCCCCGTACGGCGCGACCTTGGCGTCCAGCTCGGCGTAGCTCACGGCGGTCATCCGGTACGTCGGCGCGGGCACCTGCCAGACCCGCAGCGCCGAGGAGAACACCACGTTGGCCGCCGCGATGTCGTTGGACAGGTTGAACTCGGGCCGCCCGTCCTGGGGGCCGCGCCCGTCGTAACCGCCGCCGCCGATCCAGACGACGGTGAGGTCCCGCTCGGCGATGCGCGGCTCCATGAGCAGGGCGGCCGCCATGTCGGTCAGCGGGCCGAGGAAGGCGACGTAGAGGGGCTCCTCCACGTCGCGCATGGCCTCCTCGACGATCAGCTCGGCCCCTGGCGAGGGCACGGGGGTGCGGGCGTCGGGCAGCGCGTACGGCGCCCCGTCCGCCACCCGCACCTGCCCGTCGAGCTTCATCAGCCGCAGCAGCAGCTCGATCTCCGCGCGGCTCTCCTCCAGGCTGTGCCGGGTGCGCCGGTTGCCGAAATGCGCGGGGATCAGGCCCCTGATGTCGAAGCTCGGGGAGAGCAGGGCGTGCACGACGGCGAATTGGTCGTCCGCCTCGTTCTTCGCATCGGTGTCGATGATGACGCGGCGCCGGTGGGAAAAGGTCCTGCCCGCCATGCGGCCCTCCAGAATGGCCGTGGTGAATATCTATTCGATAATGTATCTATATTCTGATATTAGGTTGTGACATTTGCGCTGTCAAGATCCCAGAGGATGACGGAAAGCGCGTACGGCGAGATCGTGTGATCGCCGTGGCTGCCGTCCTCCAGCAGATCCCAGCGGCCCCGCTCCGGCCTGCCGCCCGCCAGCAGCCGCACCCGGTCGCGCACCGGCGCCTGGTAGACCCGGTGGCTGACCCCGTTGAAGCAGCAGTCGTCGAACCTGTTGAGAATCTGCAGCTGGCCCCGGTCCTCGCCGACGGACGCCATCACGTACATCTGCAGATAGTCGTCCGCCGTGCCCGCCGTGATCGAGGAGTAGAAGCCGGGGAACGACGCCTTCGTCTGCTCCCAGTCGCCCACCGTCGGGCTGGGCTTGGGGGAGGCGGGGCGCAGGAAGAACGGCAGCGAGCCGGCCACCGGGTAACTGTGCTTGACGCGCGGGTCGAGCGCGGCGTACACGGTGGTCGTCCAGCCGCCGCCCGACAGGCCCAGCATCTCGACCGAGGCGGGGCGGTAGGTCGCCTCCGCGTGGTTGAGCGTGACGACCAGCGGCTCCAGGAAGAACGTCAGCGTCGAGAACGTCTCGCTCTCCCACGGCACCAGCTCCCGGTGCGACGGCGGCGGCAGCATCGTGCCCGGGTTCGCCGGGTCCTCGATCAGCTGGCCGCCGTTCCAGTGATGGAAGGGCATCGCGTACGCCATCACGCGGTAGCCCCGGTCCAGCAGGGCCTGCACGGTGCGGAGCATCGTGTCGAGCGGCTCGCCGTGGCCGTTGTGGTAGAGCGCCAGGCGGCGGTTCCAGGGCTTGCGGGGCCGCAGGTCGTACACCTTGGCGTTGATGCCGTAGCGCAGGGGGACGGTCAGCAGGTCGATCCCGCGGACGCCGGTGAGCGGGGCGAAGTCGGGGGCGCTCACGCCCTTCTCGACCTCCGGCCGTCCCTGCGGCAGGCCGGCGCCCTTCCAGATGAAGCCGATCATCTGCCGGCGCCTGGTCTCGATGTCGTCCGGCCGGTCGATGCCGATGAGCGGCTCGATGTCCACGCCTGCCGCGGCGGTGGGCAGCGTCTTGTACTCGGGGCCGAACCGGGCGGCCACCTCCTCGTTCACCGGCGCCACCGGCCGCGCCTCGGCAGGCCGCCCCGGCGTCGCTTGAACCTGCGCCGTGCCGCCTCCCGTGCGGGCCGCCGCCGCGGCCGGGCCCGCCGCGGCCAACGCGAGGCCGATGCTGCCGAGCGCGCCGCCCAGGAGCCCGCGCCGGCTCGCGCGGCCGTCGGATCGCGCGCGGCCCTGCTCACCGCGCAGTGCGGCGGGCCGGCCGCCGGGTTGCTGCGGGTCCGTTGCGCTGTGGTCCGTCATCGCGTCTTGGTCCGTCATCGGGTCTTGGTCCGTCATCGGGTCGCTCCCTTGGCCTGGGGGTCCCAGCCGTCCAGGACGAACGCCGGGTCGCGCCACCGCTCCGCCTCCTCGGGCGTGAGCTGCCGGGAGCAGGCCAGCCGCTGCGAGGTGTCGATGGGGTTGCCGGCCAGGTCGGAGCTGCCGTACTCCCACATCCGGGCCGTCTGGGCCCGCGCGCAGTCGTCCGGGTCGATCTGCCAGCCGACCGGCGCCACGTGCGCGTCCATCTTCGTGTCGATGAACACGGCCTGGCTGTGCGTGAAGCGCCACACGGCGGTGCGGCCGAGCACCACCGACGCGTCCGGCACCCCGGGCGCCCTGGTCAGCTTCGTCCGCACGAAGACGTAGCCGGGGCGCGTCTCGTCGCTGCGGCTCTGCGAGATGTAGCCGCGGTCGGTCGACTCCAGCACCGAGTCCTGGATGAACACCGTGCCCGTGCCCCACACGAAGTCGGTGTCGCCGCTGATCCTGCTGTCGGTGACGAAGCCCTTGCCCTGCAGCCGCAGCGTGTCCTGGAAGCTGACCAGGTGCACCCGGTCCAGCACGATCCTGTCGTTGTTGCCGCGGAACGCCTCGGCCTGCGAGCCGCCGTCGGGGGTGGTGTTGTGCACGGTGAGCCCGGTCAGCCGGAAGTCGGCCGCGTCCACGCCGAACGTCTGCCGCCAGCAGTTGTGCAGGTCGGAGGTGTCGAGCACGCGGCGCGGGCACACGTCGGCGGGGCCGCCGTCGCTCAGCGCCTTGTCGCCGTTGCGCAGGTCGTTGTTGGGGTACTGGATCACCGTGCGGCCGGGGCCCGCGCCCTTGACGGTGAGGTGCGGGCGGTCCTCGCGGACGTAGACGATCTCGGTGTAGACGCCGGGCCTGACGTCGATGGTCACCGGCCGGTCGTTGCCGAGCGGCACCGCGTCGATGGCGCCCTGCACGGTGCAGAAGTCGCCGTTCCCCTTGGCGGAGACGGTCAGCCTGCGCTGGTCGTGCGGCCGGCGCTTGGCGGTGGTGAAGCGCCAGCGCGCGGCGTCGTGGCCGGGGAAGACGCCGGCGTCGACGGTGACGGTGTACGTGCTGCCGTGGTCGAGGTGGTGGTGCGGGTAGACGGTGGCGGTGTTCCCGTCCACCATGATCGACTCGTACGAGAAGTCGTGCGGCAGCCCCGTGTCCGAGACCGCCTGGCCGACGTTCTTCCTGTCGTCCTTCGCCTTGGCCGCCTCGATGCGGTCGGCGAGCGTGCCGTCCGCCGCGCGGATCTCGATCGCCCCCGACGTGCCCAGCTCGACGGGCTCGGGGAACGTGATGGTCAGTGGTGCGTCCACGCAGGTCGCGCCCGCCCGGCCGGGCACCGAGAAGCGGGGGCCCGCCTCGGCCGCCGCGGCGGGGACGGCGCCTAAGACGAGTGCGGTGACGGCGGCGAGAACCGGGATCGATGCCTTCACATTCGGCCCTTCTATGCACGAATGGATAGTTGGCTGTGAATATATATGTAGACCGTCTGGCATCCAAGGTCAAGGGCTGTGAGACCTTGTCCGTTCCCGCGCGCCCATGGCACGATGGCGGCCATCGTTCCGAGTGACACGTGTAGACTCGCCCACGGGCGACCGTGGGAATCCCCCTCGTTGACGAGGGGGAGGATGTCGACATCCAGTGGCAGTCGTCCGGCCGCTGCTCATCGGCACCGACACCGCCCACCAGCTCGGCCCGATCGCGCCGGCCAACCTGCGCGGCCAGTTCACATCGACTACGGCCAGCTCCTCGCCGGCTCCGTCGTCCTGACCGTCATCCCGCTGCTGATCATTCTGCGGTTCCAGCGGCACTTCACGCAGTCCATCGCCACCACCGGGCTCACGTGGCTCTCGAGAAAGGTCACCATGGCACCCTCGTCCAGGAGCGTCATCTTCGACACCGACATCGGCAGCGACGTGGACGACGCGCTCGCGCTCGCCGTGCTGCTCGGCTCGCCCGAGGTGGACCTGATCGGCTGCACCACCGTCTACGGCGACACACTCCTGCGGGCCCGCCTCGCCAAGCGGCTGGCCGGCCTGGCCGGTCGCACCTTGCCCGTGGTGGCCGGCGCCGCCGAGACGCTGAGCGGGCGGCCCGTGTGGTGGGCGGGGCACGAAGGGCGGCTGTTCCCCGACCTCGGCACCGAGCAGGTGGACGAAGGGGACGCGGTGGCGTACCTCGTGGACCGGGTCACCGCCGCGCCCGGCCAGGTGGACGTCGTGGCGGTCGGCCCGCTCACCGACATCGCCCACGCCGTCGCCGCGTCACCCGCCTTCGCCCGCGACGTCCGCCACCTGTGGATCATGGGCGGCCGCTTCGACGGCCCCGAGCCCGAGCACAACTTCACGTGCGACGCCGAGGCCGCGGCCATCGTCTTCGGCTCCGGCGCGCCCATCACCGTCACCGGCCTAGAGATCACCACGACCGTCCGGATGGATGCCGCCGACGTGGCCGCCATCGCCGGAGCCGGGCCGCTGGGGGAGACGCTCAAGGCGGAGATCGAGCAGTGGTGGCGGTTCTGGAACGAGGAGTGGAACTGCCCGCACGACCCGATCACCGTCCTGACGATGCTGGTGCCCGACCTGTTCGGCTTCAGCCCGGAAGGCCACGTCACCATCGGCCCGGACGGCTCCAGCACCTTCACCCCGGGCGACGGCCGCACCCGCATCACCACCTCGGCCCCACCGGACCGCGTCGCCCAGGAGATCGTCCGGCGCATCGTGGCAGCCGCGACGTGACGGCGGGGCCGCGGGACGGCGGGTGACGGCCGGGGCCGGATCCGGCCCCGGCCGTCAGCGGATGAGGTGGGGCTCCGGGCAGCCGCAGGAGCCGCGAGTCACCAGGCTCGCCGAGAAGATCTTGGTGACCGGCTCGGCGGCTTCCTCGATCGCGCCGACCAGGGTCTCGGTGGCGTGTCGTGCCATCTCGTCTATCGGCTGGCTGATCGTGGTCAGCCCCGGCACCGTGTACGCCGCCTCCCGCGCCCCGTCGAACCCGGCCACCGCGACGTCGTCCGGCACCCGCAGCCCGAGATCGGCCGCGGCCCGCATGGCCCCGATGGCCTGGTCGTCGGTGGACGCGAACAACGCCGTCGGCCGCTCGGGCCGGGACAGCAGCCGCAGCGCCGTGTCGTACCCGCCCTCCAGGCTCAGCTCCCCCTCGGCGACGAGCGCATCGGCGTCCGCCTGGGCGCCGGCCTCGTGGAGGGCGCGGCGCCACCCGTCGGCCCGCAGCCCGACGGGAGTGACGCCGAGCGGCCCGGCGACGTACCCGATGCGGCGGTGGCCGTGCGCGATGAGATGCCGGGTGGCCTGGTAGCCGCCCTCCTCGTCGTCCACCGCGAGCCGGGAGAAATGCGCCGGCGCCTCATGGTCGATCGTCACCACGGGCACGCCCCGCAACTCGGCCGCCCGTTCGACCGAGACGGGCACCCGCATCAGCACCAGCCCATCGACCCGCCGCTCCATGAACCGCCGCACATACCCCTCGGCCCGCTCAGGATCCTCGGCCGAGTTGCCCAGCAACACGGAGTACCCCCGCTGCCAGGCCACCTCCTCGCAGGCCCGGGTGAACTGCCCGAAGAACGGACTGGTGCCCCCGGCACTGTCGGACGCGATCACCCCGATGGTCCACGTACGCCGCGACCGCAACGACCTGGCCACCGCATTGGGCCGATATCCGAGCTGCTCGACCGCCGCGAGCACCCGCTGCCTCGCCGCCTCGGAGACAGGCTTGGGCCCGTTGTTGATCACATAGCTGACCACGGCCGGCGAGGTGCCCGCCAGACGCGCCACATCATTGCGCGTCACCATACGCGTCCCACCTCGGCTCTCACGCCCCCAGCTTACGATCCGAGCCCCTCACCCGGCCCGCGCCGGCCGAGAGGGGGACGAGCCTATTAAAAGTCCACTTCTATATCCGTTTCTCGCCGTACGGCACCAGCCGGACCGGGCCCAGCAGGCCGTAGGCCTGGGGGGTCAGGGAGGCGTAGGTCGTGGGGTCGGCTTGGCGGAGGCGGTTGCCCAGGGGGGTGGCGACCTCTACCTCGATGGTGTTCCTGCCGCGTTTCAGGTGCGGGCCCAGGTCGATGACGGGGTGGAGGAGGTCCACCGGGTCGAGAAGGTGGCCGTTGACGCGGACGCGGCAGGTGTCGGTGACCTCGCCCAGTTCCAGGTACGCGGGGCCGTCCAGGTGCACCGTGGTCGTGTACGTGCCGACGCCTGAGACGTCCGCCAGGCCCGGGAGGTCGTGCCAAGGCGCCGGCTGGTCGAGGTTGAGCGTGTGGATGTGGTCGCCGTCCGGGCGGCGGTCGCGGACCTTGAGGTGCCAGGTTCGCAATTCGGTGGGCTGGGGGATCTCGTCGATGCGAGTGGTGATCGTGCGGCCTGTCGAGAGGGTCGTCGTGTGCCGGCCGGCTTTGGTCGTGCGGACTACCAGGTGGGCGTTGTCGTAGCGGACCAGGTCGGCGGAGGTGTCGGTGGCGTGCGGGCGGGTGCCGGTGTGGTCGCCGAAGAGGCCCGGGCGGCCGATGGCGATCACGCGGGCCTGGCCGGGGTGCAGGGCGACGCGCAGGTGGATGCCGTCGGCGTCCTCGGTGTAGCAAGCGATGCGCTCGGCCCGGCCGGTCCACGGGTCCAGCAGGTACGGGACGCCGTTCCTGTCCGTACGCGCCAGCGTGACCTCGTGGTCGACGGCGGTGACCGGGGGCTTGGCGTTCTCCTGATGCTTGCCGTTGCACAGGTAGTAGTAGTCCACCCGGCCGGCCACCCGGCGCATGGTGAGCAGCGTGGACGGGGTCGCGTACCGGACGTCGCGGCGGACCCCGAGGTCTTCGAGCGCGCCCGGCACCTCGTCGGCCGTGGAGACGCGGCGGACGGTGGGCTGGGTGAGGAGGTCGGAGACGAGGGCGCGCAGGCGTTCGTCGTCGCCGTCGCGGGGGACGCCGGGCACCGACGCCGACTCCCAGGCGCCGAGCAGCACGATGGGCAGCCCGTCCCTGGCGTACGCGAGCAGCCGTTCGGCCACTCGCGGCGTCATCGTGCATGCGTTGCCCCCGAAGCGGTCGCCCTCCACGAACAGCGCCTTGTACGCGGGCCGCCCCAGCCGCCCGTCCCTGACGCGGGCGTCGGGCAGGTCGAGCAGCGGGCCGCTGACGAACTGGTGGGTCCAGCCGGTCGGTACGCCGTTCGCGGTGAACCAGGTGGCGCCGATGCCGGTCTTGGTGTAGCCGGTCTGCCGGAACACCGCCACGTCCACCCGAGGCGTCCCTTGCCGCATGATCAGGTGAATTCGCGCGAAATATCGGGAAATGTCGGTGACGTGGTCCCAGGTGGGCTGGCGCGGGCCCCACGACTCCGCGTACCCCACCGAACCCCCGTACGGCGTGAACGCCGCGAACCCCGGCCACCCCGCGCCCGGCGCGCTCGCGTACGAGAAGCCGTGCAGCACCGTCTGGTTGAGCCCCGCCGCGTACGCGCCGCCCATCGTCAGCAGCAGCTTGCGCCACGTCGTCGTGTAGGCCCCGCCCTGGTACGCCCCCGCCTCGCAGGACAGCACCGCGCGCCCCGCCATGTCCCGGCCGCCGGCCAGGCAGCGGTAGTCGTCGAGGTTCTTGAAGCCGAGCGACTCGCCCTCGGGCACGTCGAGGATGGCCGCCGCCTCGATGGCGTCGGTCTGCAGCCCGTACGGCTGCGCCCGCAACCGCAGCCCCAGCGAGTGCGCCCAGTCGCGCAGCGCGGTGAAGTGGTGCTCGTTGAACAGCTCGGACACCGTGTCCCAGTAGTCCTTGCGGGCGTGTCTGGTCAGCACCGGGTCGAACGCGAACACCGGGTCCTCGTCGGCCAGCACGACCACCGGCAGCACGTCCGTCAGCGGGTAGCCGCGCCGCCGCTCGAACTCGGCCGGCAACTCCGGCGTCCACGGCAGGGCGTCGCTCTCGATCTCGATCGAGTCCTCGAACAGCGCTCCGCCCGCTCGTTTGAGCAGCTTCCTGATGCTGGGGGTGAGCAGCCGCCGCTCCCAGAAGTCGATCACCGCCTGAGTGCCGGTGCGGCTGAAGTGGTCCACCACGTACGCCTCTGGCGCGGTGTGCGGGCCCGACTCGGGGCGCTGGCCCGAGCCGCGCTGCCAGTAGGAGATGAGCAGCCAATCGCCGTCGCCGGGGGCCGTCCAGGTGATCGTGCCGCCGTCCACCGGGACGGTCCGTACGGAGGCGGGGTCGAGGCCGGTCTCGTCGCGGGCCGAGTGGGCGGGCTCGATTCTGGCCGCCTGGACCAGCAGCAACGTACGCTCACTCCGCCCTTCGACGGCGGGCGGCGGCACCGGACCCCGGTACGTGCTCCCGCCCGCCACCTGCACCGAGCCGTGGGCCAGCTCCTTGCAGGCGGCCTCGCTCTCGGGGGTGATGGTGGGGACGGCGGCCGGCCACGAGGGGCCGATGGTCAGGTCGATCGTGATGCCCCGCCGGGCGGCCTGATCCAGCGCCGCCTCGACGGCCGCGTTCCAGGCGGGCGTGCCCCAGCCGTGCTGCGCGGGATCGAGTACGGACTTATCCGAAATGCTGTGATGAACAGCCGCGATCTCCGCCCCACCGAACCCGGCATCGGCCAGCTGATCAACCTCCCGCCGAACCTCGCCGGGCGTGACATGCGCATCCGGCCACCACCACCGCACCATCGGCCGCACCGCAGCCTCAGGCCGCTGAAACCACCCCGCCCCGGGCGCGGGGGCAGCGGCAGCGGGGGAAGGAAGGGGCTGCCCGGCCAGCGCAACGGAAGCCGTGGCCACCCCACCCAGCACAAGAAACCCCCGCCGCGTCACGGAAGCGGCAGGGGAGGGCGTGGAGGTGGGAGCAGGAGTGTGGCCGTGGGGAGTGGAATCGGGCACGGGTCCTCCAGGAGACAAGGTCCTGCCGGGGTGGATGGGGCGCCGGGCCACTGGGCCCGACGCCCCGGTCAAAGACCGACCTGAACGCGACCACCCGAGGCCGCCCGGCGGGCCGCGACCGGTTCGGGTGGCCGGTCCGGCCTGCTGATCGACACGCGCTGTCGGCCCGCGGGCGGTGGCCGGTGTCCGGACGTTCCCGGGCGCCGGCCTCAAGCGCCTGCCGGGTGGTCAGGTGGTCAGGAGGGGAGGGGGTAGGGGAAGGAACTGGTGACGCCGATCTTGTCGTATTCCATCTTCGAGGGGTCGAAGTCGTCCTGCCAGTTGGCGTTCGTGACCTCGTTGCACTGGTACGACTGGTACTTGTCGTCGCTCACCTCGCCCACCTCGACGTTCGAGAGGGAGAAGCCGCAGCCGCCGGCGTCCATGTGGACGCCGCGCGTCCCCGAGTCGGGCATCTGGCCGGCGGGGTCGTTGATGACGTCCCCGATGACCATCTGCGTCACGTGGTTGTCGATGGCGTGCGGTTCGACGTTGTGCACGCCGTAGGTGTAGAAGGCGCCCATGTCGCCGCTGTCCAGGCCGGTCTCCTCCAGGCGGATGTAGGAGAAGCGGTTGCCCCTGGCGTAGTTGTCGGCGTTGGCGATCTCGGGGCGGACCTCCAGGCTGATGCCGTAGCGGGCGCTGTGCTTGACGACCACGTTGCTGACCTCGTTGTGGCCGGTGCTCATCAGCTCGATGCCGGAGGCGTCGCCGGGGACGAGCTCGCCGACGTGGTCGATGTAGGTGTTGCTGATGGTGTGGTGGCCGGAGATGTCACCTTCGCCGGGGTAGCCGCCTTCGACCTTGATGCCGTCGCCGCCGAGGTTGGCGAGCAGGCTGTCGGCGATCGTGACCCGTTCGTTCGCGAAGAGCAGGAAGATGCCGGTGAAGCCGGTGTCGGAGACGTGCAGCCTGGTCAGGCCGATGTCGCGGGTGTTCTCCAGGGTGATCATGCCGAACCGGTTGCGCGGCATCTCGATCTGCCGGTCGTAGATCGGGTACTTGTGCTCGTAGCCGGAGTCGCCGGAGGAGTTCCAGCCGTAGCGGTACCAGTTGACGAAGTCGGAGTACTGCAGGGCGAGCCCGTCGAAGGTGAGCCGCTCGACCCGCTTGTCGGGCGACGACCCGGCCAGCGAGATGATCGTCTTCACGGTCGGCGCCATGACCTTGTCGATGGAGGTCTTCGGCCAGTAGTAGACCTCGCTGTTGGCGAAGTCGAAGTAGTACTCACCGGGCTGGTCGAGGAAGCGCAGCGTGTTCTGCACGAAGTAGCGGGAGCCGCTGCGGCTGTTGACCAGGGCGAAGCGGCTGTCGTGGTTGAGGGTGAAGAAGTTCTTGCGGAAGTCGGCGCCGCCGAGCGGCACGTGGTCGGTGAACCAGCTCCACGACCCGCCCGACCAGACCACCATCTGGGCGTTCTTGTCGAAGTCGGCGTCCCACTCCTGCGGGATGTCCTTGGGGTCGAAGAACAGCCAGTTGTGCACGGCCTGGTATTCGGCCTCGGGCGTCACCGAGAACAGGTAGGGAGACCAGAGGTCGTCGGCGGTCCTGTTGGGGTAGCGGGCGGTGGTGGCGCGGGCGCCGTCCTCGAAGAGCGTGTAGAAGGTCCGGTCGACCTTCGTCTTGTAGATGTTGTCCTTGTACTTCTCCCACCCGGTGACCGGCCGGGCGCCGACCAGGCGGGCCTTGCCGGGGCCGTCGGCGCTGCGGTAGGTGATGGTGTGGCCGTCGCGGCCGGAGTCGGCGTCGGTGAACTCGATGGTCTTGTCGACGACGTAGTCACCGGCCTTGACGTTGACCACGATGTCGCAGTTCTTCTGGTACTTCGGGTTCCTGAGCGCGTCCCGAGCCTGCTCGATCGTCTTCCACGGGTTTCCTGCGCTGCCGTCGCCACGCTCGCTGCCGGTGGTGGCCACGTAGTAGTCGCACGTCCTGGCGCTGGTGGTGGCGCTGGTGGCGGCCGACGTGGTCGCCGGGGCGGTCAGCCCGCCCAGGAGTAACGCGACGGCGCCGATGGACCTGAGGATCACTGGCTCTCCTTAACCTCCCGCCACCGTTCGTACTCGGCGCGGGTCTCGGGGGTGAGGGGGTAGTAGTCGGACAGTGCGCCGCCCTCCTCGATGCGGGCCCTGCTGTAGCGCTCCCACTGCTCGTGGTCGGCGGCGGCCTCCAGCACCTGGCCGGCCCGGCGCAGCGGCACCACCACGGCGCCGTCGTCGTCGGCCACGCACAGGTCGCCGGGCAGCGCGAGCGCCCCGCCCACGGCCACCGGCACGTCGTACGCCCAGGGGAACAACTCGGCCTGCGAGGCGTAGTGCGGGGTGGCTCCGGTGCACCAGATGGGCAGGCCGACGCCGCTGACGCGGGGCAGGTCCCTGATCCTGCCGTCCACGACGATGCCCGCGCCGCCCCTGCGCTTGAAGTAGCGGACCAGCATGTCGCCGAAGCAGCCGGTGTAGGCGCTCCCGTACGCCTGCACCACGAGCACGTCTCCCGGCCTGATGTCCTCGAGCACGTGCCACAGGGCCGTGTGCCGCTCGACGTACTCCTGCCCGAGCCCGGAGGCGATGTCCTCGCGCTGCGGCATGAACTGCAGCGTCCGGACCCGTCCGGCGATCTTCTGTCCTTGGGCGATGGGGCGCGGGCCTTCGATGAAGGTCCGCCGGATGCCCTGGGCGTGCAGCTTGGCGCAGGCGGTGGCCGAGCTGATCCGGGACAGCCCCGCGATGAGCGCGGGATCGGGGTCCGCGGGCAGCGGCCCGCGAACGGGGAGATCCCAGATGGCCTCGTCCATGTGACTCCTCAGTAGTGCTGGTGGGACGGCGTGCGGACGCGCGCGGTCGTGTACAGGTCGAGCCGGATGCGGCGGCCGGGCGGCAGCTCCACGAGCAGCCGCGGGCCGTGCACCGGCACGTCCTGCTCGCTCTCGTGGATGGGGGGCGCGGTGTAGGCGCGGGGGTCGCCCGGGTAGCCGTCACCGGCGAAGCTGGTGGTGGTGACGTGGTCGATGTCGTGCTCGCCGAACTGGCCTGCCTGCACCACGACCCGGCGGGTGCCGCTCAGGCTGAGGTTGACCAGCTCCAGCTCGGCGCCGTCGGCGCGGACCGCGCTGACCAGGGCGGCCACGTCCGGCGGCAGGCCGGGGCGGTGGCGGTCGGCGTCGAAGTAGGCCAGGCGGGTCGGCAGCAGGCCGCCGTTGTAGAGCACCTGCGGGGTGCCGGTGACGAGCTGCAGCAGCGCCTCGGTGAGCACGGGGTTGAGCCGCTGCCAGTGGTGCACGTGGATGGTGGCGAGGTCGGCGTCGTCGGCCTCGATGAGCGCCATGCGGCGCTGCACCTGGCCGAGCGCGGTGGTGAGCATCAGCTCGGGGTAGGCCGGGTTGGCGCCGCGCAGGTACTCCAGCCAGGGCGCCTCGTGCCCCGCCTCCTCCTTGTTGCGGAACGGCCGCACGGTCGTCCAGTCGTAGCCGGACGCGCGGCGCAGCCGCTCCAGCCGGTCGGCGTCCGCGCCGCCGAGCGAGCGGTGCCAGAGCCAGACGGGCAGGCCGAGCTGCGGCGGCTGGAAGTCGAACCAGCCGGAGTCGTCGTGCCGGTTGGGCACCAGCATGGTGGGCTTGCCCGCCTCGTCGCCCAGCTCGGCCAGCCAGCGGTCGCTGATGCTCATCTCGGTCTGGGTGACGGCGCCCTGGGTGGCGCGCTCGTACACCGCCTCCAAGGGGTCGCGGCCGATCGCGAGCGCGGCGTCGTCGCCGGTCAGCAGGTGGGCATTGACGGCGGCGATCGCGGCGGCGGCGCCCACGCTGTAGAGGCCGTGCGGCCACTGCCAGCCGTAGTTGCCGCCGTACCAGCGGCCGTCGTGCAGCTCGCCGACGATCCCGGACGGGCCCACGTTGTCGGGGATGATGCCGTCGTTGGCCTCGGCCCTGCGCTGCCAGGCGCCGATGTAGCGCAGCGCCCAGTCGCGGTAGCGGTCGTCGCCGTCGTACAGCCAGGCGTTGACGGCCAGGCTGGTCGCGGCGAGGTTGACCGCGACGTCACCGCGGCCGATGCGCTCGCTCATGGCGGCGCCCATGCGGGCGGCGTTGCACGGGTCGCCGAGGTCCTCCCAGCGGGTGATGCCGGGCAGGTCGCGCAGCGGCAGGCCGAACGGCCGCATGCTGACCAGGTCGGTGTGGTAGGAGGCCCACTCCCACTGCAGGCCGTAGCGGGGGCCGACGGCGCCGTTGTGCGGGGCGCGGATGATGTCGTGCTCGGCGTCGTAGTTGGCCGAGCCCGGCAGGTACAGCTCGGCGAAGCGGCGGGCCCGCTCGGCGAACCGCTCGTCGCCCGGGTCGGCGGCGCAGATGCCGTAGAACAGCAGCATCGACTCGCCCTGGTGGAACCAGTCGTAGCCGCGCTCGTACTCCTCCACCAGGTAGCCCAGCTCGGTGAGCTGGGCGGTGACGCCCTCCCAGTGCTGCTTGGCCGCGCCGAGCAGGTCGTCGGCGCCGCCGAGCTGGTAGAGGGTCGGCCAGTTGAAGAACGCCTCGTAGAAGTCGTCGGCCCCGTCGCGGTCGGCCGCCGGGCCGTGGTAGATCAGCCGCCCGTCGGGTCCGCAGTAGCGGCCGGCGAAGGCCCGCCAGGCCTCGTCGAGGGCGTCGAACAGCCGGCGTTCGAGCACCGCCCAGGCCGGGGGCGCGCCGAGCGGTACGGTCGCTCTGATCTCGCGCATGGTCACCCTTTCGTAGCTCCTGCCGTGAGGCCGCTGATGATGTGCCGTTGCATGAAGACGAAGAAGACGAGCAGGGGAGCGATGGCCAGCAGCAGCGTCGGGAAGACCACCGAGTAGTCGGTGGAGTACTGGCTGACCGCCGCGTAGACGCCGGTGGTGACGGTGTAGAGGCCGCTGCCGGGGCCGAGGATGATCTGCGGGTTCACGAAGTCGTTCCACACCGAGAAGGTGTTCAGGATGATCATCGTGGCGACCGCGGGCCGCATCAGCGGGAAGACGATCTGCCAGAACGTCCGCAGCCTGCCCGCCCCGTCCACCGCCGCCGCCTGGTCGAGCACGGCGGGGATGGTCGCGATGTAGCCGGCGTACAGGAAGATCGAGAACGGCAGCGTGAGCGTGGTCTCGAACAGCACGAACCCGCGGATGGTGCCCATCAGGCCGAGGGTCTTGAGCACGTACACGACGGGGATGACCAGCACCTGGCCGGGGATGAAGGTGCCGGCCAGGAAGAACAGCATGAGGACGCGGAAGCGGCGCCTGGGGCTGCGGGCGATCACGTACGCGGCGGGCGCGGCCAGCCCCACCGACAGCACGTTGACCGCCACCACGAACAGCAGCGTGATCGCGTAGCCCTTGGCCACGTTGAAGCTGGGGTTGGTCAGCGCCCTGCCGAGCGGTTCGAGGGTCAGGCCGCCCAGGCCGAACGGGTTGGCCAGGATGTCCTGCTGGCCCTTGAAGGCGTTGACGGTCAGCACGTACAGGGGGATGAGCATGAAGGCGGCGGCCGCCCAGAGGAACGTCTTTCTCATTGGTGCACCGCCAGCTCGCCGCGCCTGCGCAGCTTCGTCACCACGAACGCCAGCGCCGCCGTGACCAGCATGAGGATCACCGACTGCGCCGAGCCGAAGCCGAGGCGGGCGTCGTGGAAGGAGTTCCAGAGGATGAGGTAGGCGACGGTCTGGGTCTGCCCGGCCGGGCCGCCCGCCGTCAGCGAGACGACCAGGTCGTACGTCTTCAGCAGCGTCACCAGCGACAGCACGACGTTCACCGTCACCGACGGCCCGAGCGCGGGCAGCGTGACGTTCCTGAACACCTGCCACCGCGTGGCGCCGTCGATGCGGGCCGCCTCGATCAGCGAGTGCGGCACCGCCTGCAGCCCGGCCAGGTAGAGCACCACGTTGACGCCGAACCCGGCCCAGACCAGCACCGCGATCATGGTGACGGTGGCCCACGCCGGGTCGGACAGGAACGGCAGCACCTCGCCGCCCCACGTGGTGATGAGGTTGTTGACCGCGCCGGTGGTGCCGAGGATGGCCGACCAGAGGAAGCCGACCACCAGGGCGCTGAGCACGTGCGGGTAGAACAGCACGATCCGGAAGAACGTGTTGAGCCGGGAGGCGCCGTTCACCAGGAGGGCGAAGCCGAGGCCGCACAGGTTGAGCCCGGCGGTGCCGGCCGCGGCGACGAGCAGGGTGACCAGCGCGGCGCGGCGCAGTTCGGGGTCGTCGAGCAGGTCGACGTAGTTGGCGGCGCCGACGAAGGCCGGGTCGGCGCTGAAGCCGTCCCAGTCGGTCAGGCTCAGGTAGAGGGCCAGGCCGACCGGGACGATCAGCATGACCACGTAGAGCACGGTCGCCGGCGCCACCATCAGCGTGGTCGCCAGGCCCTCGGTGCGGCGCCTGGAGCGCTCGCCTGCGGGGGGCCGTCGCACGGTCGGGGGTGCCTCCCGGGTGAGCGTCATGACTTGGAGGCCACCCAGCGGTCCACGCCCTCGGCGACCTCCTTGGGCGACTTGCCCACGTACAGGCCCTGGACCTCGGTGTTCCACGCGGCGTTGAAGCCCTTGGGCAGGGTGGCGTCGCCGTAGCCCTCACCCTGCGGCACGCCCTGCGGCGCCTGGTCGAGGATCTCCTGGACCTGCTTCTCCAGCGGGGTGAACTCGCGCTCAACGCCGGTGCGGAAGTTGCCGTCCTGAGCGAGCTGGCTCTTGACCGCTCCGGGGTCGGTGACGAGCCACTGGACGAGCTTGAGCGCGGCGTCCTTGTTGGGGGTGGACTTGAGGATCATGTACGGGGCCGCCGGCGTCGCGCCCTGCGGACCCGGGTAGGTCTGGCCCTTGTCGACCGGGGCGGGGAAGACGCCGACCTCGAAGTCCTTCTTCGCCTTGGCCTCGGTGGCGGTGAACCAGCTCCCCATGACGTACATGCCGGATTTGCCGGACAGGAAGCTGGTCTCGGCGTCGGCGTACTTCATGCCGAGCGCGTTCTTGTCGACGTACCCCTTGTCGATCCAGGTGCGGTAGCGCTCCAGGTAGGGCAGCAGCGACTCGCCCGCCTTGATCTTGCCCGCCTTGACGTCCTGCTGCCAGGCAGGGTGCAGCTGCGCCCTGCTGGGGTTGGACAGCTGCAGCAGCTGCAGCCCGGTGAGGAAGTCGCCGCCGGTCTGCAGCGGCAGGTAGCCCGCGTCCTTGAGCCGGCCCATCGCGGCGTCGAACTCGTCGAACGTGGTCGGCGGCTCCTCGATGCCCGCCTTCTCGAACGCGGTCTTGTTGTAGAAGACCAGCGACTGGGCCTGCACGCCGACGCCGACGGTGTAGATCCTGCCGCCCAGCTTGGCCTGCTCGGCGAGCGGCGTGTCCTTGGCCCACGGCTGGTCGGTCAGGTCGAGGAGCTGCTGGGCCAGCGTCTCGTCGGCCATCAGCGTCTCGACCACGTCGGGTGCGTTGCCCGCGGCGAGCTGCTGCGGCAGCGTGTCGGCCACGCCCTTGCCGGTCGGCGCCTCGATCTTGACGTCGATGCCGGGGTTGGCCTGCTCGAACGGCTTGACCAGGCCCTCCCAGTACGTCTGGGTGAGGTTCGGGCTGATGTTCACCAGCATCCGGACGGTGACCTGGCCGTCCTCGTTCTGCTGCGCCTGGGAGTCGCCGGCGAAGCCGCCCCCGCCGCAGCCGGTCAGGACGAGCAGGCAGCCGAGGGCCGATAGGGCGAGGGACGGTCGGGGGGAACGCATCGCACCTCCAAAGGGGCGAGATCTGCGACGCCTTTTAATGGGTCGGCACTCGATTAGCGATTATTTAATACGTTGGTCACATGGGGTCGTCAAGGGGATATGTGACGCTACAAAAACGTTTCTAGCGGCTTGCTGAGTCATAAGTACGTTAAAGTTGGCCCGTGAACGCACCCGATGACGACAAGCGGCTGGTGGTGGGCGACGAGGAGCTCGCCACGCTGCGAGAGTGGGCCGCACGCGAGCCGGCCAAGGGGACGGCGCTGCGCAGCCGCATCGTCCTGGCCTGTGCCGAGGGGCTGCCCCGCAAGGAGATCGCGAGCAGGCTCGGGGTGAGCCCCGCCACGGTCGCCAAGTGGCGGGCCCGCTTCGTCGAGCGAGGCATCGACGGGCTCGACGACGCGCCCAGGCCGGGCCGCCCGCGCAGCCCCGAGCGGCAGGAGGCCGAGCGGGTCATCGCCGCCGCGGCCGACGGCGCCGCCGTGCCGTCCACCAGGACGATGGCCGCCCAGCTCGGCCTCTCGCAGTCCACGGTGGCGCGCATCTGGCAGGAGCAGCAGATCGCGCCGCCCGCCGCCCGCCTGCTGCCCAGAGAGCTGCTGTCCGACCGCGTCTACGCGCTGCTGCGCGGCTGGATCGTCTCCGGCGAGCTGACGGCCGGGCAGCGCCTGGTGGAAGCCGAGATCGCCCGCCGGGTCGGCACCAGCCAGGCGCCGGCACGTGAGGCGATCAAGCGGTTGGCGCACGAGGGCCTGGTCATCTCCTATCCGAACCGGGGCAGCTACGTCGCCGAGATCTCGGACGAGCAGGCCCGGGAGGTTCGCGACATCAGGGTGTTGCTGGAGGAGTATGCCGCACGAGGTGCGGCTGCCCGCATCCAGCCCGAGACGCTGCGCCAGCTCTCGGCCGACGTGCTGGCCATGCGCAAGGCGGCACGCGACGGCGACATCGGCGCCTTCCGCGACGCCGACCTCGCCTTCCACCGCCGGGTCTGCGCGGCCTGCGGAAACTCCTTCCTGCTGCGGCTGTGGCGGACGATCGAGTCGAATTTGTGGAGCCTGCACGTCGTGGGCAACCCGCTCTACGACGGCGACTGGGGCGCGATGGCCGGCCACCACGACGACCTGGTCGCGGCGCTGGCCGCGGGCGACCCCGAGGAGGCCGCCCGGCTCTTCGCCGCCCACGCCCGCGGCGAGGCCTCCCGCACCCGCCCCAAGAACGCGGCGAGCGCGGGAGACACCGTGATGGTTCAGGCGGACGGGGTGACCTCGTAGGTGGCGCCGCGGCGGGTGTCCAGCACGATCACGCCCGGCTCCGGCCGCCCGGCCTTGACCGGCCGGCCGTGCTCGGTGACCGTCACGGGCCCCGCCGTGCGCAGCGTCAGCCGCCGACCGAGGTCCGACCTGATCCTGCCGCGCCGCAGCGCGCCGGAGGCCCACTCCACGTCCACCTCGAACCCGCCACGGGCCCGCAGCCCCCGGTAGGACCCGGCCGGCCAGGCGGCGGGCAGGGCGGGCAGCAGGTGCACCTGGCCGGCGTGGCTCTGCAGCAGCATCTCGGTGATCCCCGAGGTGCCGCCGAAGTTCCCGTCGATCTGGAACGGCGGGTGCAGGTCGAACATGTTGGGCGCGGTCCGCGCGGGCACCAGCAGGTTCGACAGCCGCTTGTACGCCTCGACGGAGTCCAGCAGCCGCGCCCAGAAGTTGATCTTCCAGGCCAGCGACCACCCGGCGCCGGCCTCGCCGCGCAGCTCCAGCGTCCGCCGCGCGGCCCGGGCCAGCTCCGGCGAGAGCCTGGGGTCGATCTGGTGCGCGGGGAACAGCCCCCACAGGTGGGAGATGTGCCGGCTGCGCGACAGCGCCGCGTCGCCCCGGTAGTCCTCCTGCCACTCCTGGATCTGCCCGAGATGCCCGACCTGGTTGGGGACGAGCCGCCCGCGCGCCTCCGACGCCTTGGCCGCCAGCTCGGGCTCGGCCCCGAGCACCTCCGACGCCTCGGCGAAGGCCCCGAACAGCTCGCGCAGGATCTGCATGTCCATGGTCGGGCCCGCGCAGATGCTGACGTTCTCGTCGTCGTCCTCGTGGTGGCCGACCTCGGGGGAGTGCGACGGGTTCGTGACCAGGTAGCCGGACCTGGGGTCGGTCTGCAGCGTGTCGAGGAAGAACTCCACCGAGCCCTTGATCAGCGGGAAGTGCTCGCGCAGCCGCCGCTCGTCACCGGTGTAGAGGTAGTGCTCCCACAGGGTCAGGCAGAGCCAGGCGCCGCCGGTCGGCCAGATGCCGTAGAAGGCGAAGTCCACCGGCGCGGTGCCGCGCCAGCCGTCGGTGTTGTGGTGCGCTACCCAGCCCTTGGCGCCGTACTGCGTCTTCGCGGTCTTCGCGCCCGTCTCCGACAGGTCCTTGATGAGGTCGAAGAGCGGGTCCATGCACTCGATGAGGTTGCCCGGCGCGGCCGGCCAGTAGTTCATCTCCAGGTTGATGTTGATCGTGTACTTCGACTCCCAGGCTGGGGTCAGCGAGTCGTTCCAGACGCCCTGGAGGTTCGCCGCGTGGCCGGGGGAGCGGGAGGAGGAGATGAGCAGGTAGCGGCCGTACTGGAAGTAGAGCGCGGCGAGCTGCGGGTCGGTGTCGAGCTGCCGGCGGGCGATGCGCTCGTCGGTCGGCAGCGCGGCCGCGCCGGACGTGCCGAGGTCGATCGACACGCGGCCGAACAACTCCTGGTAGTCGCGTACGTGCCTGCGCCGCAGCACCTCGTACGGCTGCCCGCTCGCCCGCTTGAGATGCCGCCCGGCCACCTCGGCGGGGTCACCACCGACGTCCCGGTAGCTGCGGTAGCTGGAGCCCATGGAGATGAGCAGGGTGACCTCGTCGGCGCCCTCGACCGACAGCGTGCCGCCCTCGGTGCGTACGCTGCCCCGCTCGGCCTCCGCCTTGGCCAGCGCGCGGAAGCGCACCTCGCCCTTCAGGCCCTGGGTGTCGCCGCTGACGCCGTCGAGCGCGATCGTGTCGCGCCCGGCCGCCGACGAGGTGACGTCCTGCGGGCTGGAGAAGGCGGCATGGAACGTCACCGAGCCCGGCTTGTCGGCGCTGAGCCGGACCACGATGACCTGGTCGGGGTTGCTGGCGAAGACCTCGCGGGTGTGCCGCACGCCGTCGCGCACGAAGCTCACGGAGGTGACGGCGGTGGTCAGGTCCAGCTCGCGGCGGTAGTCCGTGAACTCCTCGGAGCCGGGGAAGGTCAGCGTCAGGTCGCCGAGCACCTGGTACGGCGCCTGCTCGCTGGGCTGCCCGAGGAACTTCTGGTCGGCCAGGTTCTGGGCCGCCTTCCACTTGTCCTCCCACACCCACTGCCGGATCTGGGGGAGCGCGGCCAGCGCCTCGGGGTTGTCGTAGGTGTGCGGGCCGCCGGCCCAGATGCTGTCCTCGTTGAGCTGGAGCCGTTCTGTGGCCACGCCGCCGAAGACCATCGCGCCCAGCCGGCCGCAGCCGACGGGCAGCGCCTCCAGCCACTGGGCGGCCGGGCGGGTGTACCAGAGGGTCAGGGCGTCGTCGCCGGCGGCGGCCCAGGCGGGGCCGGCCGCGACGCCGTTCACGAGCAGGGATCCGGCGGCGGCCGTCAGACCGGTCGCGAGCACGCCTCGGCGGGTGTAGCCGTCGTTGGTCACGGTTGCTCCTGTTCGGTGGGGTGGGGGATGGACGCTCGCCCGGGGGAGACGAGCCGGCTGCCCCGGGGTCAGTGCCGGGTGCGCACTGCCGTGAGCACGAGCCAAGGGCGGAAACGCCCTATACATGGGATGTATCTTTACGTCACACTGCCGATATCTGTCCAGACCCGGCGTAATTTCGTTGAAACATCGGAGGAAAGCCGTGAGCCGTATCGACGCCCACCACCACGTCTGGGACCTGGCGGCCCGCCCGCACGCCTGGCTCGACCCCGAGCCGATGGCGCCGGTGCGGCGCACGTACACGCTGGACGACCTCGCCGGGCACGCCGCGGCGGCCGGCGTGACGCGCACGGTGCTCGTGCAGGTGCTGCCCGACCTCGACGAGACCCGCGACTTCCTCGCGCTGGCAGCCGCGTCCGAGCTGGTCGCCGGCGTGGTCGGATGGATCGACCTCACCGCGCCGGGCGTCGCCGACACGCTGGCCGCGCTGCCGCCAGGCCTCGTGGGCGTGCGCCACGGCGTGCAGTCCGAGCCCGACCCGGCCTGGCTCGACCGGCCAGGCGTGCGCCGCGGGCTGGCCGACGTGGCCGCCGCCGGGCTCGCCTACGACCTGCTCACGCTGCCGCACCAGCTCCCTTCCGCGATCAGGACGGTGGCCGCGCTGCCCCAGCTGACGTTCGTGCTCGACCACCTGTCCAAGCCGCCGATCGCGAGCGGCGAGCTGGAGCCGTGGCGCGGCCACATCAGGGAGCTGGCCGCGTACCCGAACGTCTTCTGCAAGCTGTCCGGCATGGTCACCGAGGCCGACACCGAGGCCGACACCGAGGCCGACACCGAGGCCGACACCGAGGCCGACATCGGGGCCGGCCGCACGTCCTGGCGGGTGTCCGACCTGCGGCCGTACGCCGAGACCGTGCTGGAGGCGTTCGGGCCCGAGCGGGTGATGTTCGGCTCCGACTGGCCGGTCTGCCTGCTCGCCGCCCGCTACGACCAGGTCGTGGCGGCCGCCGACGAGCTGTGCGCCGGCCTGTCGGAGGACGAGCGGGCCGCCGTCTTCGCCGGGACCGCCCGCCGCGCGTACCGGATCTAGACGGCCTCCACCCTGAACGTCGTGTGGTAGCCGCGCGACTCCTGCGGGCCCAGCCAGATCATGCTGCCGTCCTGGCGGGCCGCCGCGTCGCCCGCCACGTGGTGGGTGGAGGGTTCCAGACCGACCGCGTAGTTGCCCGAGCGCAGGTTCAGCCACTCGAAGAAGTACGGGAACTCCGCCGCCCGCCACTCGACGGCCACCCGCATGCCGATCCGGTCGTTGACCACGGCCACCCGGTGCAGCCCGTCGGGCCTCGGCACGAGCGCGTGCTCGTACACCTGCTCCACGAACCCCGGCGTCGGCCCGGGGAAGACGACGTGGTCGGCCTTCTGCTCGGCGACGCTGTCGCTCTGCCACAGCGTCTCGCGGACGTCGGCCTCCAGCCTGGCGCCCTCGTCGAGCAGCGGCCAGCCCAGATTGATGTGGTACAGGTACATGTGCGGCGTCGGCTCGAACCCGGCGTTCGTCACCGTGTCGGTCAGCCGGATCTCGTCGCCGCCCAGGTCGGCCTCGATCCGGCGGACCAGCCGCAGGTTCTCGGCGAAGACCGCCGCCTGCCGCATCTCGCCCTCCGCCCACAGCACGCAGCGCTCGCCGTCCCACCGCTCGCCGTAGCCGGTCAGCCGCGCGGGCAGGTTCCCGGCCCGGCCGTGCAGCCCGTGCCGTACGGACGCGCGCGGCGGATACCGGTAGCCCTCGGCCGGCACGTCGCCGCCGAACAGCGTGTGGTCGAGCCCGGCCGTCACGATCAGCCCCGAGAACGAGCGCAGCCACGACAGCCCGTCCTCATCGTTGTTCTCGTGCAGCCCCGGGTGCCGGAAGCCGGTGGGTGAGCGCCAGCCGAAGGCGCGCCCGGCGTGCTCGGCGTGCCCGATGTCCATGCACCGGTCCACCAGCACGTCGAACGCCAGCCCAGAGCCGGTGCGGAACTCCAGCGTCCTGATGCCGCGCTCGACCCCGTCGCCCAGCGTCACCAGCCGGACCCCGCCGGCCGCGCTCGGATCGCCCGTCAGCTCGGCCAGCCGGCCGCGGTTCGGCATCATGCCATCACCCACCCTCCGTTGACTTCGATGGTCTGGCCCGTGACGAAGGAGGCGTCGGGGCCGGTCAGGAACGACACCACGGCGGCCAGCTCGTCCGGCGTGCCGCGCCGCTGCAGCGCCTGCCGCTCCAGCACCATGCGGTTGTACGCCTCCAGGTCCTCGTGGATCTCCTCGGCCGCCGTCGGGAACGCGCCGGGCGAGACGCAGTTGACCCTGATCTCGCGCGGGCCCAGCTCGCGGGCCAGCGCCCGGGTGAGCGCCGCCGCCGCGCCCTTGGTCGAGACGTACGCGGCCAGGTCGGGCCAGCCGCCGTGCATGGTGATCGAGGCGACGTTGATGATCGCGCCGCCGCCGAGATCGAGCATCTGCCGGGCGGCGTGCTGCGCGCACAGCCAGTAGGCGCGCTGGTTGACCGCCACCACCTCGTCGTACTCGGCGGGCGGCACCTCGAGGAACGGCCTGGCCGGGTAGACGGCGGCGTTGTTGACCAGGATGCCGACCGGGCCGAGCCGCTCGGCCGTCTCGGCGAAGGCGGCCTCGATCGCGGCCGGGTCGCGCAGGTCGGTCTTCAGGTTGAGCGCGCCGGTCAGGCCGCCCGCGTCGACGTCGAGTGCCGCCACCCGGTGGCCGTCGGCGGTCAGGCGGCGCACGATCGCGCCGCCGAGCGCGCCGGCGGCTCCCGTGACGAGCGCCGTGGTCATGTGGTCCTCCATTCCTCGTGCAGGTCCTTGAGCAGGCGCCGGGGCGGTGTCCCGGCCAGCAGCCCGTCGCGGACGATCGCGGACGAGCGCCGCTGCCGCTCGATGTAGCCGGGGAAGCGCGGCCTGATCCAGGCGGCCTCCAGGGTCGCGCGGGTGTCGCGGTAGAAGCCGTCGCCGTTCTCCCAGACGGAGTGCGCGGCCGGCTGCCCGCCGGTGGCGGGGAACAGCCCGGCCTGCACCGGCTCCGACGTCAGCCGCAGCAGGTGCGTCCGCACCGACTCGCGCCTGCCGGCGGCGCGGCGCGAGACCGCGAGGCCGGTGCCGCCCAGCACGCTGCCGGGCGGCCCGCCGGGCCAGGCGGGCGCGTCGGAGAAGGCCAGCGGGTACGTGACGTAGCCGTACAGCAGGGGACACCAGTCGATCCGGCCCGCCGCGATCGCGTCCAGCACGCCGATCGGGTTGAGCAGCGACACCTCGCGGTTCGCGTGCGCCAGCAGCTCGGCCATCAGCTCCAGCGCCCGCTCGCCGGCCGCCGCGTCCAGGAAGTCGCCGCCGGTCAGCGCGCAGAACATGAGGAACGCGTGCGGCCCGCCGAGACACAGCGCCATCCGCGCGCCCCGCGCCCGCGCGGCCACCTCCGGCCAGGTGCCCGGCACCCGCAGGCCCTGCCGGGCGGCGGCCACCTGGGCCGCGGCGTCCAGCGGCAGCGCCCACTGGCGGCCGTCCAGCCGGTAGCTCTCCCAGGACCGGCCCGCGAACCGCAGCCCGGCCAGCTCCCCAGGGGCGAACAGCTCCTCCATCGGCACCAGCGCGTCCACCGCCGCGCCCAGCCCGGGATGGTCGATCACCAGCACGTCGTACGTCTCGGCCAGCGTCGCGATCGGCTCCGACTCGAAGCCCTCCAAGGGCTGCCGGTCCCACCTGATCGGCTCGGGCACCCGCCCGTACGGGTGCTCGCCCGCCTGGTCGAGCCGGGTCAGCCGCTCCAGCGGCGCGTACCCGCGCGGATGGTCCCAGGTCAGTCCTCGCATGCCAGCACGCCCTCCGCCACCAGCTCGGCGATGCGCTCGGCCGGGTAGCCGAGCTCCGCGAGCAGCTCCCTGGTGTGCTCGCCCACCAGCGGCGCGCCCCTGCGCACCTCCGGTGGGGCGGCGCTGAGGCCGTAGGGGAAGCCGGGCGTGGTGACCGTGCCCTCGGTGCGGTGCTCGTAGGTGACGAACGAGCCGTTGTGCTCCACCTGCGGGTCGGCGACCAGGTCGGCGTAGCCGTAGACCGGGCCGGCCCACAGGTCGTGGCGGGCGAAGATCTCCAGCCACTCCGCCGTCGTGCGCTCAGGCAGCCGGGACGCCACCAGCGCGGTGATCTCGTCGCGCCTGGTGTGGCCGTCGGCGTCGCCGTCCATCGCGGCCAGCTCCGGCAGGTCCAGCGCCACGGCCAGGCCGTCGAGCCTGGGCATGCCGAGCGCGACGTGGCCGTCCTTCGTGGCGAAGACGCCGTACGGGGCCCTGATGTAGGTGTGGCCGTGCGGCTCGCGGCCGCGCCGCTGCGGCACCTTGCCGACCGTGAAGATCGACAGCTCCTGCATCTGCACGGCGACCGCCGCGTCCAGCATGTTCACGCTCACCCGCTGGCCCTCGCCGGTCCGCTCGCGGTGCAGCAGCGCGGCCAGCGCGCCCTCGAAGGCGCTGTAGGCGGTGATGGCGTCGATCGCGTACGAGCCCGCGGGCGCCGGCGGGTCGCCCTCCCTGCCCGTGCTCAGCATGGCCCCGCTCATGGCCTGGAGCAGCAGGTCCTGGCCTGGGCGGGCGGCATAGGGCCCGGTCTCGCCGTAGCCGGACATGGAGACGTACACGATGGACGGGTTGAGCCCGCTGATCGTGTCGTGGTCCATGCCGAGCCGCTCGGCCACGCCCGGCCGGTAGTTCTGCAGGAACACGTCGGCCGTCGCGGCCAGCCGGTGCACGATCTCACGGCCCGCCTCGGACTTGAGGTTCACCGCGAGGCTGCGCTTGTTGCGGTTGAGCGACAGGAACGAGGCGTTGACCTTGGTGCCGGTCGCGCCGCCCGCCGGGGCGTGGCGCTGCCACTCGCCCGTGACCGGCTCCACCTTGACCACGTCGGCGCCGAGGTCGCCGAGCCGCATCGCGGCCAGCGGCCCCGCCATCGCGATGGACAGGTCGATCACCCGGTAGCCGTCGAGCACGCCCACGTCAGCGTCCCTCGAAGACGGGCGCGCGGCGGGCGGCGAACGCGGCCCTGCCCTCGGCGGCGTCGGCCGTGGCGAAGCAGACGGTCTGCAGGTCGCGCTCGTACCTGATGGCCTGGTCGAGCGGCATCGAGTAGGCGGCGCCCAGGTTGGCCTTGGCGGTCTGCGCGGCGATCGGCGGGCGCCCGGCGATGGTGGCGGCCAGCTCCTTGGCCGCCGCGGCCAGCGCCCCGGGCGGGTACACCTCGGTGACCAGGCCCCACGACAGCGCGCGGGTGGCGTCGATCGGGTCGCCGGTCAGCAGCATCGTGGCCGCGTTGCTCGGGCCCACCGCGTGCGCCAGCAGCGCCGACTGGCCGCTGCCGCCGATCCAGCCGAGCTTGATCTCCGGCGCGGCGAACGTCGCCGTCTCGGACGCCAGCCGGATGTCGCAGGCCAGCGCCAGCTCCAGGCCGCCGCCGTAGGCGTAACCGTTGATCGCCGCGATGATCGGCTTGCGCAGCGCCCGGACCGCGTCGCCGTAGTCGCCGCGGTTGCGGAACTCCCACGGCGTCGCGTACTCGTCCAGCTCGCGGATGTCGCTGCCGACGCAGAACGAGCGCTCGCCCGCGCCTGTCAGGACGGCCACCCTGATCTGCGGGTCGGCGTCCACCCTGGTCAGGCAGGCGCGCAGCGCGGCGGCCATGTCGGGGGTGATGGCGTTGAGCTTGGCGGGTCGGTTGAGGGTGACGACGGCCACCGGGCCGTCGACGTCGATGAGGACGTCCAAGGGGAGGCTCTTTTCTAGCAGCAGAGACGTACGTGCTGTTCGGCGTCGGCGCGGGCCACCTCGACCACCGTGCGCATGGCCTCCTCGGCCTTGCGGTGGTGGCGGCGCCTGATGGCCTGGGCCACGCGCTCGTGGTTCGGCAGCGTTTCCTTGTTGTGCGCCACCGAGCGGGTGTGCACCTGGCGCACGGACCGCAGGGCGATGCTAATCATGTCGTAGAGGTAGAGCAGCAGGTCGTTGTCGGCGGCGGCGAACACCGCCTGGTGGAAGGCCAGGTCGGCCTCGATGAACGGCTCGGGGTCATCGGCCGTGGCGTACAGCGCGGCCAGGGCCTCGTCGATGCGGCGCAACGCCGCCGCGTCGGCCCGCTCGGCCGCCACCCTCGCGGCGCCGGGCTCCAGCGCGACCCGCAGGTCGGCCAGCACCCGGATGTCCTCGGGGCGCGGCTCGGGCTCGAAGCGCCAGCTCAGCACGTCGGCGTCGAGCAGGCTCCACGACTCGCGGGGCCGCACGATCGTGCCCGCGCTCCTCCTGGTCTCCAGCAGGCCCTTGCCGGCCAGCACCTTCACGCCCTCGCGCACCGCCGAGCGGCCCACGCCCAGCTCGCCGACCAGCTCCTCCTCGATGGGGATGGAGGTGCCCGGCGCCAGCTCGCCGTTGACGATGCGGGCGCCGAGCGCGCGTACGACCTGGACGTGCCGGGCCGCGTCACTGCGGGGATCAGTAGCCACGGACCCGCACGCTATCCCGAGCGCGGCCGAATTCCTAGACCCTTCATCAGATGAAGTTCGAGTTTCATCTGATGAAGTCTTCACAGGGCCGCGGTCCGGTAGTAGCTTGCCGTGAGGCTGGTAGCTCGCCGTGAGGCGCCGACCGACATCTTCCGGACATCTGCTGACATTTGCCGACTTCGACCCACCCCCACCTCCGTTCGCGAGGGAGCGGCCATGACGACCCTGGGACTCATCCACACCTCGGCCACGCTCGTGCCGGTCTTCGCCGACCTGTGCGCGCGGCACCTGCCGGGCATCGAGACGTTCAACATCGTCGACGACAGCCTGATCAAGAACACCGTCACCGCCGGGCGCCTCACCCCCGGCACCGCGCGCCGCGTCGCCGGGCACATCGCCTCCGCCGAGTCGGCGGGCGCCGACCGCATCCTGGTCACCTGCTCGTCCATCGGCGCCGCCGTCGAGGCCGCCGAGCCGCTGACCGGCGTGCCCGTCACCCGCGTGGACCGGCCCATGGCCGACCGCGCCGTCGCCATCGGGCGCAGGATCGGCGTCATCGCCACCCTCGCCACCACCCTCGACCCCACCGCCGGCCTCGTACGCCGCCGCGCCGAAGCGGCAGGAGCCGGCGTCACGCTCACCGCCCGGCTGTGCGAGGGCGCGTTCGAGGCGCTGATGAGCGGCGACGCCGCCACCCACGACGCCCGCGTCGCCGCCGCGCTCACCGAGCTGGCCGGGGAGGTGGACGTCATCGTGCTCGCCCAGGCGTCCATGGCCAGGGTCGCGGACGCCGTCGTCTCGCCCGTGCCCATCCTGGCCAGCCCGCCCCTGGCCATGGAGCACCTCGCGAAGGAGCTGCATGCGTGAGCTGACCGTCGCCACCTACCAGGTCGTCACCCGGCTGCCGCTCGACCAGGCGGCCGGCGCGATCGCCGGCGAGCAGAGCACCGGGACGTTCGTCAGCGTCGCCGGCGAGACCGACGAGCTGCGCGCCCGGCACGGCGCCGTCGTGCTGGACCTCACCGAGGTCCCGCCGCCGATCTCCGAGCCGCTGCCGGGGGCGCGCGGTGACGGGCCGCTGCGGGCGGCGCTCGTCCGCATCGGGTTTCCCCTGGAGAACACCGGGCCTTCGCTGACGAACCTGCTGCCCGTCGTCGCCGGCAACCTCTACGAGCTGCGCGAGGCGGCCGGGCTCAAGCTCGTCGACCTGGAGCTGCCCGCCGCGTTCGGGACGGCGTACCTGCCGGCCGCGTACGCCGTCGAAGGCACCAGGCGGCTCGTCGGGCGGCCCGACGGGGTGCTCATCGGCACCATCGTCAAGCCCAACGTCGGGCTGCGGCCCGCCGACTACGTGCCGCTCGTGCGCGAGCTGGGGCTGGCAGGGGCCGATTTCATCAAGGACGACGAGGTCAACGCCGACTGCCCGCCCGCGCCGCTCGCCCAGCGGGTCAAGGCCGTCACCGGGGCGCTCGACGAGGTCGAACGGCGTACGGGGCGGCGGCCCATGTACGCCTTCAACATCAGCGACGAGCCCGACCGCATGCTGCGCAACCATGACCTGGTGGTGGCCGCGGGCGGGACCTGCGTGATGGTCAATCTCAACGTCGTCGGCCTCCCGGCCGTCGCCATGCTGCGGCGGCACGCCCGCGTCCCCATCCACGCCCACGTCACCGGCATCGGCGCCCTCACCCGGCACCCCGGGCTGGGGATCGGGTACGTGGCGTACCAGAAGCTGGCCCGCCTGGCCGGCGTGGACCACCTGCACTGCGGCGGCTTCCACAGCAAGTTCTACGTCACCGACGACGAGGTGGCCGCAACGGTCACCGCCGTCCGCACCCCGCTGCTCAGCGGCTTCTCCTGCCTCCCCGTCCTGTCCTCCGCCCAATGGGCCGGCACCGCCCCCGTCACCTTCGACCGCACGGGCACGGACGACCTGCTGATCCTGGCCGGCGGCGGCATCCTCGGTCACCCCGACGGCCCTGCGGCCGGAGTGGCCAGCATCCGCCAAGCCTGGACAGCGACGACCTCTGGCATCCCCCTGGAGCAAGCAGACACCCCCGAACTGACCCGCGCCCTGACCCACTTCGGCGGAGCGGTCCCCCGATGACCCACCCGTCGAAGACGCGCACCCTCCCGCCCCACACCCTGCGGCCCGCCACCTTCGCGCCCGCTTCCCGCTCCTCTGGGGCGGCCACCGTGTCGCCCCAGCCCCGCCCCTTCGGAAGCCTCCGATCAGGGGTGGTGTCGTGACGCTTTTCGGGTTTGTTGCCGATGACTTCACCGGGGCTACGGACGCTTTGTGGCAGTTCAGGCGCTTCGGGCTGAGCGGGTCGCTGGTCACCGATGTGCGGCGCTTGCATGATCGCACCGACGTCATCGGGCTCGCCACCACGGCGAGGGCCGCCGAGGATCCGGTGGCGGTCGCGCTGCCGGCGCTTGAGGCGGTGGCGGCTGTCGGGCCGGCGGTGGTGCAGTACAAGGTCTGCTCGACGTTCGACTCCTCGCCCGAGCGGGGCAGCATCGGGGCCGTCATCGCGGCCCTGCACCACGCCGGGCTCGCTGAAGGGCCGGTGCCGGTGCTGGCCGCGCAGCCCGAGTTCGGGCGTTACACCTGGTACGCCACCCACTTCGTCCGCTATGGCGATGACGTGCTCCGCCTCGACCGTTACCCTCCGGCCCGCGACCATCCGGTCACCCCCGCCACTGAGGCGGACCTGCGGGTCCGGCTCACCGAGCAGGGCGCTGGGCGGGTCGGCCGGCTGCCGGCGGACGCGACGCCCGAGCAGTACCTCGCCCGCCGGGGCGACGACGCCTTCATCGCCGACGCCACCACCGACGCCCACCTCCACGCCCTCGGCCACCTCCTCCTCTCCACCATTCGCCCCTCGGCTTCGGAGCCTCTCCCCGCCGGGCGGGTGCTGTGGTGTGCGGGGTCCGGGGGACTGAGCCAGGCGCTGGCGTGGGCGGCGGCAGAGCGGCGGGCGCCCATGGGACACGGGCCCCGACCGGTCGGACAGAGCCCGGCAGCGGCCGGGCAGCCGCCGGGAGGCGCAGAGCCGCTGTCAGCTCCCGCCCATCCGGCTCCGGTCCACCCCGCTCCCGTTCGCCCGGCGGCCGGGCAGCCGGTGCTGGGGGTGGCGGTGCCGGTGTTGGTGGTCTCTGGAAGCCGGTCGCCCGTTACCGCGCGGCAGATCGCCGTCGCTGCACGAGCCGGGTGGGAGGTCGTGGATGTGGCTGAGGGGCTCTCAGCGGTGGAGGAGAGGTTGCGGGCGGGGCGGCACACCATTGTGCAGTCCACCCTGGGGCCCCTTCGTGCTCCGGAAGGCATCGGCGAAACGCTGGGGCGGGTGGCCGTAGCCGCGGTGCGGGGTGGATGGACGCGGCGGGTGGTGGTGGCCGGGGGTGACACCTCGGGGCAGGTGGTGGCGGCGTTGGGTGCCTACGCGCTCGACGTGGCCGGATCCCTGGCGGTGGGTGGGCCCGTGTGCGTGCTCTCCTCCGATGATCCGGTGGTCGATGGGCTGGAGGTGGCGCTCAAGGGCGGCCAAGTGGGGGCGGATGACTTCTTTCTGCGGGCGGCCGAGGGTTCCGTTCCGGCCCTCGGCGGTGGGCGCGGGGCGGGATGATGGTCGGCATGCACTTCCAGCCGATCGAGCGCCCCGCCCAGGCGTTCCAGCAGCCCGTGACCGCCACCCACCTCCAGGAGATCAGCCGCCGGGTCTTCGGCCGCGACGCCGTGGAAGCGGTCGAGCTGGGGCTCGGCATGTACAACACCACGTACAAGGTGACGATCGAGGGGCGGGACCGGCCGGTGGTGATGCGGTTCGCTCCGGAGCCCGCCCGTCAGGCCCGCTCCGAGCGGGAGCTGATGCGCAACGAGTACGCGACCGCCCCCTACCTCGCCCCGATCGCCCCGCTGATGCCCAGGATCATCGCCGCCGACTGGTCGCACGAGCTGATCGGCCGCGACTACCTCGTGCAGACGCTCCTGGACGGCGTGCCCGCCCCCGACGGCCTGCCCGGCTACCCCCGCCCCACCTGGACGAGCTTCTTCAGGCAGATGGGGGAGATCACCAGAAAGGTCCACGACGTGCGCGGCCCGGCATTCGGCCCGGTGGCGGCGCCCGCGTACCGGACGTGGAGCGAGGCCGTGGCCGGCGCCCTGCGCGAGCTGGCGGCGGACGCGGAAGACGCCGGCCTGCACGCCGCCGACCTGCGCAAGGCCGCCGCGCTGGCGGAGGAGCGGCGTGACGTGCTCGACGAGATCACCGAGCCGCGCCTGCTCACCGGCGACCTGTGGACGGTCAACACCATGATCGCCGAAAAGGCGCCCGAGCCCACGCTGACCGGGGTGCTCGACTTCGACCGTACGTGGTGGGGCGACCCGGCCGCCGACTGGACGATCAGGATGGCGAACGCCAAGCAGGACGAGCGGCTGGCGTTCTGGGAGACGTACGGGAAGCAGGACCCGAGCCCCGCCGCGGCCTGGCGCTCGCTGATCTACGAGATCCGCCATCTCGGCGCCGTCCGGCTGGAGCGCCACCGTCACGGGGAGTGCGACGGCGTCGCGCGGTCCTACGACGACGTGGCCGCCGTGCTCGCGGAGATCGATTGAGGCTCACAGCGCCGCCTCTCCGAATATGATGTTGATCATCGATCAGGGCCGTCAATTGATGTCCGGATTCTGTGACACAAGCCCCCGCGAGAGGCGCCGGAACGGCCATCTGATCAGCCGCATTTCCGCAGGTGGCCCCCTGTTTTCCGGGTCTCGGAGCAGGCTGGGACGATCTATTGCGAGTGACCTGACCGTTATATTTCACGATTCTGACTGTTATCGCTTTGCTTATATATTGCGCGGTGATCAGTCATCTTGGCGTCACGTGAATTTCGCGATGTGAGATGGGATTTCCGTTGAGGAGGCGTCGCTCCGCGAGGGGTTCGCGCCCTCGATCAACGCGAACGGAGAGTGATGGGCAAGTACCTGCTCCGCAGGTTGGCGATAAATGTGATCTTGGTCGCTATCGCGGCAAGCTTGGCGTACATGCTCGCGGCCACCACCATGAACCCGCGAGCGGCGTACGAGGGGCGGCAGCCCCCGGTTCCCGAGGCGACCATCGACGCCACACTTGATGCCTACAACCTGAACGACAAGACGCCCGTGCTCGAGCGCTACGCGACCTGGGCCTCCGGCGTCATCACCGGAGACTTCGGCAAGACCTGGAACGGCGGCTCGGTCAACTCCGAGATGGGCCGCCGGGTCATGGTCAGCCTCCGGCTCCTGCTCATCGGCACCCTGCTGGGGTTCGCGGTGGGCGTGGCGCTGGGTGCGATCTCCGCGGTCAAGCAGTACAGGCTCAGTGATCGGTTAATAGGGGTCAGTTCCTTCGTCATCATGGCGATCCCGGTGTTCGTGCTGGCCACGTTGCTGGCGATCGCGACGTACAACCTGAACAGAGGGCTCGGGTTCACGCTGATCGAGTACACCGGCGAGTACGACCCCCGGCTCTCCGGCTGGGACCAGTTCCTCAACCGGCTGAACCACCTCATCCTCCCGACGATCTCCCTCAGCCTCGGCTCCATCGCGTTCTACAGCCGGATCCAGCGCAACATGATGCTCGACGTGCTGAACCAGGACTTCGTCCGCACCGCGATGGCCAAGGGCCTGCGGCGCAGGACGGCGCTCATCAAGCACGCGCTGCGCACGGCGCTGATCCCGTCGGCGACGTACTTCGCGTTCGCGTTCGGGACGATGTTCACCGGCGCCACGTTCACGGAGAAGATCTTCGCCTGGCACGGCATGGGCGCCTGGCTGGTCGACTCGATCAACCAGAACGACGTGAACTCGGTGGCCGCGGTGACCTTCTTCGCCGCGGTGTGCGTGCTCGCGGCGTCGTTCCTGTCGGACCTGCTGGTGGCGGCCCTCGATCCACGGGTGCGGGTGAGCTAGAAGATGCGATCGAAAGTCGTCCTGAGGCGCCTGCTGCGCAACAAGCAGGCCCGTTACGGGGTCATCGCGCTGATCCTGCTCGTGGCGCTGGCCTACGTCGGCCCCTTCATCGGCCCGTACGACTGGACCGACAAGGACTTCCTCGCCTTCCTGTCGCCGCCGGGCGCCGACCACTGGTGGGGCACCACCTCGATCGGCCAGGACATGTACGCGGTCACGCTGCGCGGCATGCAGAAGTCGATCGTCATCGGCCTGCTGGTGGCGCTGATCTCCACCGGCCTGGCCGCGCTGGTGGGCGCGTTCGCCGGCTACTTCGGCGGCTGGGCGGACAAGGCCCTCATGTGGGGCGTGGACCTGCTCCTCGTCCTGCCCAGCTTCCTCATCATCGCGATCGTCTCGCCGCAGCTGAAGGACGGCGCGTCCTGGCTGTGGTTCGTGGTGCTGCTGGCCGCGTTCTCCTGGATGATCACCTCACGGGTGGTGCGGAGCATGACGCTCTCGCTGCGCGAGCGCGAGTACGTCCTGGCCGCCGTCTACATGGGCATCCCGCGCTGGAAGATCATCATGCGGCACATCGTGCCCAACCTGTCGTCGCTGCTGATCATCGACGCGACGCTGAACGTCAGTGGCGCGATCATCGGCGAGGCGGCGCTGTCCTTCTTCGGCTTCGGCATCCAGCCGCCCGACGTCTCGCTCGGCACGCTGATCGCGGAGGGCTCGCGCAACGCCACCGGCTACCCGTGGCTGTTCGCCTTCCCCGCCGGCCTGCTGGTCGCGCTGGTGCTCAGCGTGAACATGATCGGCGACGGGCTGCGTGACGCACTCGACCCGGGGAGCAACTCGTGAGCATCTTGGAGGTCAAGGACCTCACCGTCACCTTCCCAGGCGGCATCGACGCCGTGCGCGGCGTCAGCTACGAGGTCGAGCGCGGCGAGGTGCTCGGCATCGTCGGCGAGTCCGGCTCGGGCAAGTCCGTGACGTCGCTGGCCGTGATGGGCCTGCTGCCCAAGAACGCGGTGGTGGACGGCTCGGTCAAGCTGCACGGGCAGGAGCTGCTCGGCATGCAGGAAGACGAGCTGATCAAGGTACGCGGCAAGGCGATCAGCATGATCTTCCAGGATCCGCTGTCGGCCTTCACACCCGTCTACACCATCGGCGACCAGATCGCCGAGGCCGTCCGCGTGCACCAGAAGGTGGGCAAGGACAAGGCGGCCAAGCGCGCCGTGGACCTGCTCGACCTGGTCGGCATCCCCAACCCGCAGCTGCGGGCCAAGGCGTTCCCGCACGAGTTCTCCGGCGGCATGCGCCAGCGCGCGATGATCGCCATGGCCATCGCCAACGACCCCGACCTGCTGATCTGCGACGAGCCGACCACCGCGCTCGACGTCACCATCCAGGCGCAGGTCCTGGAGGTGCTCAAGACCGCGCAGCAGGAGACCGGCGCCGGCATCGTGATGATCACCCACGACCTCGGCGTCATCGCCGGCATGGCCGACCGGGTGCTCGTCATGTACGCGGGCCGCCCGGTCGAGCAGGGACCGGTGGACGACATCTACTACCGGCCGCGCATGCCGTACACGATGGGCCTGCTCGCCTCGATCCCCAGGGTCGACGGGGAGGAGGGGCCGCTGGTGCCGATCGACGGCAACCCGCCGTCGCCGGCCTCGCTGCCGCCCGGCTGCCCGTTCGCGCCGCGCTGCCCGATGAAGGTCGACATGTGCGACGAGGAAGAGCCGCCGCTGACCCCGTTCGGCGGGGGACGCCACGTGGCCTGCATCCGCGCGCACGAGATCGAGCACAAGGGCCTGACCGGGGCGGACGTGTTCCCCGTGCCGGTCATCCCGCCGAGCGACGTCGTCCGCGTGCCGCGCGCCGAGCGCGCGACCGTGCTGGAGCTCGACGGCATGAAGCGGCACTACCCGCTGATGAAGGGCGCGATCTTCAAGCGCCGCGTGGGCACCGTCTACGCGGTCGACGGCATCAGCTTCGACATCGCCGAAGGCGAGACGCTGGCCCTGGTCGGCGAGTCCGGCTGCGGCAAGACCACCACGCTGCAGCAGATCATGCAGCTGGAGCCGCCGCAGGACGGCCGCGTCGTCGTGCTCGGCAAGGACAGCGGCAAGCTGGACAAGGCGGCCCGCCGCGAGCTGCGGCGGGACCTGCAGATCGTCTTCCAGGACCCCATGGCGGCGCTCGACCCGCGCATGCCGATCGGCGACATCATCGCCGAGCCGCTGCGCGCGCACGGCAAGAAGGACGTCGCCGCCAAGGTCGCCGAGCTGCTGCGGCTCGTCGGTCTCGCGCCGGAGCACGCCGAGCGTTACCCGCAGCAGTTCTCCGGCGGCCAGCGGCAGCGCATCGGCATCGCCCGCGCGCTGGCCCTGGAGCCCAAGCTGCTCGTCCTGGACGAGCCCGTCTCGGCCCTGGACGTGTCGATCCAGGCAGGCGTGATCAACCTGCTGGAGGAGCTGAAGAACAGGCTGGGCCTGTCCTACCTGTTCGTGGCGCACGACCTCGCCGTGGTACGGCACCTGGCGGACCGGGTGGCCGTCATGTACCTCGGGAGGATCGCCGAGATCGGCGCGGTGGAGAACGTCTACGACCGGCCCGCGCATCCGTACACGCAGGCCCTGCTGTCGGCGATCCCGCTGCCCGACCCCGAGATGGAACGCACCCGCAAGCGGATCCTGCTCGAAGGCGACCTGCCCAGCCCGGCGGACCCCCCGTCCGGGTGCAGGTTCCGCACCCGCTGCCCCAAGTTCGCCCGGCTCAGTGAGGGCCAGCGGCAGCGGTGTGTGGACGAAGAGCCCTCGGTTGCCCGGCTGACGAGCGCCGATCACGGCGCCGCCTGCCACTACGCGGAGGAAGTCGAGGTCATCACGGCCTCGGACAATCAGGAGGAAGAGTGAAGGTTCATCACCGTGCGGCCGCTGGGCTGGCGGTCCTGGCCATGGCCGTGGCGGCCTGTGGTGGCGGCGGCTCCGAGACCAAGCAGCCGAGCGCCGAGCAGTCGCAGCAGGCTCAGCAGCAGATGTCGGAGACCCCGGCCATCAGCATCAACCCCGTCCCCTACGAGCAGGTGAAGGACGGCGGCACGCTCACCCTGACCGTCGGCCAGTGGCCGAGCCAGTGGAACCCGTACCACGTGGACGGCAACCAGGCCGACACGACGGAGATGCGTGACACCTTCCTGCCGAGCGTGATGGTGGCGGACGAGGAGGCCAACTTCACGCCGAACCCCGACTACCTCACCGACGTGAAGGTGGACACGGCGTCCGGCAAGCAGGTCATCACCTACACCATCAACGAGAAGGCCACCTGGTCGGACGGCGAGCCGATCACGTGGAAGGACTTCGAGGCGGCCTGGAAGGCCCAGAACGGCGAGAACAAGAAGTACAAGCCGGCCTCCACCGACGGCTGGGACCGGATCGAGTCGGTCGCCAAGGGCGACTCGGACCGGGTCGTGGTCGTCACCTTCTCCAAGACGTACCCGGAGTGGCAGGGCCTGTTCTCGCCCCTCATGCCGGCCAAGCACATCGACTCGCCCGACGCGTTCGACAAGGACTACCTGCAGAAGGTTCCGGTCACCGCGGGTCCCTTCAAGGTCGAGAGCATCGACGAGGGCACCAAGACGCTGACCGTCGTGCGTGACGACAAGTGGTGGGGCAAGAAGGCCAAGCTCGACAAGGTCATCTTCCGTACCATCGAGACGCCCGCCGCGCAGGTCAACGCCTTCGCCAACGGCGAGATCGACATGGTGGAGATCCCGCCGGGCAGCCCCGCCGACCTCAAGCGGGCCAAGGAAGTCCCGAACGTGGACATCCGCAAGGCGCTCAGCCCCAACTGGCGGCACATCACCGTCAACAACCAGAGCGAGTTCCTGAAGGACAAGTCGGTCCGCCAGGCCGTCCAGTACGCGATCAACCGTGACGTGATCACGCAGTCCGACCTGAAGGACATGGACTGGCCGCTGCAGACGCTCGGCAACCACGTCTTCATGAACAACCACAAGGGTTACGTCGACAACTCCGGCGACCTCGGCAAGTACAACGTCGAGAAGGCCAAGCAGCTGCTCGACGCGGCCGGCTGGAAGCAGGAGAGCGAGGGCGCGACCCGCAAGAAGGACGGCAAGGAGTTCGAGCTGTCCTTCGTGGTGCCCGCGGGCGTGCCGTACGCCAAGACCGAGGGTGAGCTCACCCAGGCGATGCTGGCCGAGGCCGGCATCAAGCTGTCGATCCGCGCCGTCCCCGATGACAAGTTCTTCACCGACTACATCATCAAGGGCGACTTCGACCTGGTGCCGTTCTCCTGGATCGGCACGCCGCTGCCGCTCGGCTCGCTGCCGCAGATCTACAAGACCGGCTCCGAGAGCAACTTCCCGAAGTCGGAGAACCCCGAGCTGGACGCCGCCATCGATGACGCCGTGGGCGAGATGGACCCGGCCAAGGCCATCGAGAAGGCCAACGCGGCCGACAAGATGATCTGGGACATGGTGCACACGATCCCGCTGTACCAGCGCCCCGACATCCAGGCCGCCAAGAAGACGCTCGCCAACCTGGGCGCCGAAGGCTACAAGACCTACGACTGGACGATGGTCGGCTTCACCGGCTGACCCTCTCTCACCGGGCGACCCCCGGCCGGAGCTGCTCCGGCCGGGGGTCTTCCCGTGTCGGGGGTCTTCCCGTGCCGGGGGCCCGTCAGCCGTGGGAGTCGGCCGCGCCGCTCTTGACCGTGATGCCGCAGGACGGGCCGCCGGGCCCGTCGAAGCGCACGGAGTCGAAGAAGTCGCGGTAGGTGGAGAAGAAGTTGCCCTTGTCCCGGGCGAAGGTGACGGCGGCGCAGCCGTCGTAGTTCGCCTCGGAGAAGAGGTAGATGAGGCTGTCCGTACGGTTCCAGTCCGACTTGGCGCGGTCGGCCATGCCCAGCGCGGCCAGGTCGGGGGTGTCGGCGTTGATCTGGATGACGTCCCCGGTGCCGTCGAGGCCGGAGAACATGCAGTAGTAGCCCTCCTGGCACCGGTCGTAGCCCTCGGCGGCCTGAGCCGGCGTGCCGAGCGCCGCCACGACGGCGGCGGCGAGCGGTAATGCCAGCATCTGAAGCTTCTTGCCCACACTTCCTCCAAGGGTGAAACTTTCTTTCAGCTCGAACATACACGCCGCGATCTTGTCAGGAAAGGGATCATTTTCCGGCCGTCAGTCCGACCTCCACGCCGTCCCTGGTGCCCCAGCGGCCGACCCGGTGACAGGTCAGCACCGCGTACGCCAGCAGCGGGCGCAGCACCAGCAGCCGCCACAGCGCGGCCAGCGGGGCGAGCGCGAACGCCAGCAGCCGCGCCCCCGTGCTCTCGTCGGCGCGCCGCACGGTGAACAGCCGCAGCGCCATCACGTAGTTCATGGCCAGCCCTGCCTGTGCTCCGGCCGCCGCCACCGCACCCAGATCGACGTCCTGCCGGGCCAGCAGCACGACCGGGAGCGCCGCCATGAGCAGCAGGTGCAGGTGCTGCGCCACCGTGGTCCAGAAGACGACGCTCGTCAGCGGCAGGTACCGCAGCCACCACAGGTGCCGTACGGCCGTGCCGCGCATCCACCGCACCTGCTGCCTGGCGTAATGACCGAGGCGGGCCGGGGCCAGCGTGAACACCATCGCCGACGGCTGGTGCACGGTCCGCCCGGCCAGCAGGGCGTGGAAGGTGAGCAGCGAGTCGTCGTTCATCTGCATCTCCCGGCCGCGGAAGCGCTCGTTCTCGTACGCGCCCGCGCACCGGCGCACCACGCCTGCCCGGTAGAAGGCCAGCGCGCCCGAGTTGAGCGTCACCCTGCGCAGCACCGAGCCCGCGCTGCGCAGGCCGAGCGTGAACGGCAGGTAGAGCAGGCCCGTCAGGCGGCCGATCGAGCCCGCCGTCCGGTTCAGCACCAGCACCTGACCGGCCACCGACTGCACGGCCGGGTCCGCGAACGGGGCCAGGCCCTCTCTGACGGCGTGCCGGTCGAGCACCGAGTCGCTGTCGAGGGTGACGAACACGTCGCCGTCGTCCTCGGCCAGCGCGTGCATCTGGGCGTGGCGCTTGCCCCGGTTCCTGGTGCGGTCCCAGGTCGTCTCGACGCCGCGGGCCGCCGCCTCCGACTCGAACGCGTGGCGGACGTCGTCGTACGGGACGTGCGAGCCGTCGTCCACCACCCGCACCCGCGTGACCGGCCTGCTCTGCGCCAGGACCGAGCGCAGGCAGGCGCGCAGCGCCTCAGGATCCTCGTTGTAGACCGGCACCTGGACGGTCACCCGCAGCGCGTCCAGCCGGGCCTGCTCGCCCGGCGGCGCGATGATCCGGCGCTCGCACCACGACAGCGGCAGCCACCACAGGAGCATCGCGGCGAGCAGCCAGGTGGCCGGGCCCGCGTCGTTCTCGGGCAGGGCCGCCGCCAGCCTGGCCACGCTCCAGGCGGTGACGCCGGTGACGAGGAGCGCGAGGAGCCTGGGGTGGCCGGCGTGCTCGGCGGACGGGTCCGTCATGGGAGCAGGGGAGTGCGGTCGCGGCGGAAGCGGGCGCGTACCAGGAAGGCGGTGCCCAGCGCGATCGACGCGCAGAGCGCGACCAGCCAGGGGTGACCGCCGGCGAGCGCGGCCACCGCGACGCCGCCGCCGTAGCCGGCCAGGGATCCGTACGCCATCGAGGGCCTCCTGAGGTGGAAGTGACGGCGGACAGTGTCGCCTGAACCGGGGACCCGCCGGCCTCGCCGCCGGTCAAGAGGAGCTGAAAGTTTCACCGGCGTACGGCCCGTTTCCGCTGGTGCCCGCCGTCGCCGGGGTGGTGCGTCGAACGCGGCGGGGAAACTCGGGGATCGTGACCTACAGTGCTGTTGGGAGCGCTCCCATATCCCTTCTAGCCAGCCGGAGCAGCGTGCGATGAGCAGCAACCCGAGCAGAAGGAGGCGGGCGGGCGGGGCCGTCGTGCTCGCCCTCCTCGCCACGACCCTGACGGCACCCTCCCCGGCGACGGCCGCTGTGATGGGCGCGGCGGCTCTGCCCTATCAGGACCCGAGCCTCCCGGTCGCCACCCGGGTCGACGACCTCATGGGCAGGATGTCGCTGGACGATAAGCTGGGCCAGATGACGCAGGCCGAGCGCGGCTCGGTCAGCACGTCCGACGTCACCACGTACCGGCTCGGCTCGGTGCTGTCGGGCGGCGGCTCGGCCCCGTCGCCGAACACGGCCACCGGCTGGGCCGACATGTACGACAGGTTCCAGAACGCGGCCCTGGCCACCCCGCTCGGCATCCCCCTCGTCTACGGCGTGGACGCCGTGCACGGCCACAACAACGTCGTCGGCGCCACGATCTTCCCGCACAACATCGGGCTCGGCGCCACCCGCGACCCCGGCCTCGTCCAGCGCATCGGCCGCGCCACCGCCGAGGAGGTGGCCGGCACCGGCATCGACTGGAACTTCGCCCCCTGCCTGTGCGTGGCCCGCGACGACCGGTGGGGCCGCACGTACGAGTCGTACGGCGAGACCCCCGACCTGCCCTCGCAGATGGCCTCCATCATCACCGGCCTCCAGGGCGACACGCTGAACGGCCCCGCGTCCGTGCTCGCCACCGCCAAGCACTACCTCGGCGACGGCGGCACGGAAGGCGGCACCGACCAGGGCGACGCGCGCGTGTCCGAGTCCGAGCTGCGCGCGGTGCACCTGCCGCCGTTCGAGGCCGCCGTCGAGCGCGGCGTCGGCTCCGTGATGATCTCCTTCAGCAGCTGGAACGGCACCAAGCTGCACGGCCACCGCTACCTCATCACCGACGTGCTCAAGGGCGAGCTGGGCTTCGACGGCTTCGTGGTCTCCGACTGGAACGGCATCGACCAGATCGACGGCGCCCCCGGCACCTCGGCGCAGGACGTGCGCACCGCCGTGAACGCCGGGGTCGACATGGCGATGGTGCCCACCGAGTGGCGCCGCTTCATCGAGCTGCTGCGCGCCGAGGTGCAGGCAGGACGCGTCACCACCGCCCGGGTGGACGACGCCGTACGCCGGATCCTGACCAAGAAGTTCGAGCTCGGGCTGTTCGAGGAGCCGCTCACCGACCGGTCGTACACCTCGACCGTGGGCAGCGCCGCGCACCGGGCGCTGGCCCGCGAGGCGGTCGCCAAGTCGCAGGTCGTGCTGAAGAACGCGAACGACCTGCTGCCCCTCGCCAGGACCGGCGGCAAGATTTTCGTGGCCGGCAAGAGCGCCGACGACATCGGCAACCAGAGCGGCGGCTGGACGATCTCCTGGCAGGGCTCGTCCGGCGACATCACCCCCGGCACCACCATCCTCGAAGGCATCAGGGACACCGTCGGCTCCGGCGCCACCGTCACCTACAGCAGGGACGGCAGCGGCATCGACGGCTCCTACCGGGTGGCCGTCGCGGTCGTGGGCGAGACCCCGTACGCCGAGGGGCAGGGCGACCGGCCCGGCGGCCTCGGCCTCGACTCCACCGACCTCAGCACGCTCGCCACCCTGCGGGCCTCCGGCGTGCCGCTCGTCGTGGTGCTCGTCTCAGGCCGGCCGCTCGACATCGCCGCGCAACTGCCCGGCTGGGACGCCCTGGTCGCCGCCTGGCTGCCGGGCACCGAGGGGCGGGGAGTGGCGGACGTGCTGTTCGGCGCCGTCGAGCCGACCGGGAAGCTGCCCATGACCTGGATGAGCAGCGCGTCCCAGCAGCCGATCAACGCCGGTGACGGCAAGACGCCGCTGTTCGCGCAGGGGTTCGGGCTGACGTACGAGCCGGGCGGCGAGGAGGACGACACCAGCCCGCCCACCGCGCCCGGCACGCCCGCCGCCTCCGGCGTCACCTCCACCTCGGCCACCCTCGCCTGGGCCGCCGCCACCGACGACGTCGGCGTGACGGGGTACGACGTGGTCCGCTTACAGGGCTCCGCCGAGTCGCCGGCGGCCTCCGTGAGCACCACCTCCACCACCATCACCGGCCTGTCGCCGGACACCTCCTACACCTTCGCCGTCTACGCCAGGGACGCCGCGGGCAACCGCTCGCCCCGCTCGGGTACGGTGACGCTGACGACGTCCGGCGGCGGCACGGGCGGCAGTTGCTCGCTCACGCCGTCCACGCAGAGCCAGTGGGGCAACGGGTACGTCGTCCAGGCCACCGTCACCAACGGCGGCGCCGCCAGGACCTCCTGGACCGCCACCTTCACCCTGCCCGCCGGGCACACGATCACCGGCTCGTGGAACGCCGGCCTGAGCGTCAGCGGCGGGACCGTCACGGCGCGCAACGCGCCGCACAACGGGACGCTGGGGGCGGGCGCGAGCACGTCGTTCGGCTTCCAGGCGAGCCGCCCCAACGGCGACACCTCCCTCCCCTCCGGCTACACCTGCGACTGAACGGAAAGCCGCTCCCACCCCAGGGGGGAAGCGGCGGGGGAGGGGCGGCCCCGGTGGGCGGGCCGCCCCTCCTGCCACTGTCGCCGACGCGCCACGGTCCCCGGCGCCGGGCCGGGGGACCCTGCCTGCGGCGCGCCGCCCGGGTCAGCGGTTCACGTGGAGCGTGCCGAACTCCACCTGCGGGGTGGCGCCCGCGAAGTTGCGGTCGACCTCGGCGCGCTCGGCCGCGCTCGGGTTGGCGTTGCGGCAGCTCACCGGCGCGCTCGACCCGGACATCAGGTCGGTGCAGCGGCCCGTGCGCCGGTCGGGCAGGCCGAGGATGTGGCCGATCTCGTGGGTGGCGATGCGCAGCGGGTAGTAGCCCTGGTCCACGGCCTGCCGTCCCATCCAGATCGTGCCGCGCCCGAGCCCGGTGGGCAGCGCGCGGGGCCAGCCGTTGTCGGCCAGCACGACGAAGTGCGCGGGGGTGCCGCGGACCAGCCGGACGTTCGACACGCCGGCGTTCCAGACCTGGGCCGCCTGGTCCAGGGTGGCGCTGAACTCGGCGGCGCGGCTCGCGTCGTACCGGATGACCGTGACCAGGGCGGTGGCCTGCGCCGGCGCGGTGACGAGCAGGAACGCCAGGCTCAGGACGGCGGACAGGACGATGCGAAGGCGTTTCGACACGGAGCCTCCTCCGGGGAAGTTGGGGGTCGTTGTGACGGTATGCGCCCCATCGGCCCCGGAAGAGGTAGCAGATTGCCCCTATCGCCGTGATATGGCCCTTCAGCAGATCGTCTGGCGGCTGTTGACCAGCGTGTTGTTCCTGAAGGTCGTGTTGACGCCGCACGGGTTCTCGTTGATCGCGGAGTTCGTCACGGTGAGGTTCTGGATGATGACGTCGGAGGTGTTGGGGAACTCCGAGCGGGCCGCGAGCCTGATGTCGCCCGGCCCCTGCACGCTGCCGCCCTGGGCGGCGATGTTCACGTTGTAACAGTTCTCGATGAGGATCGCGTTGCTGCCGGTCTGGGCGATGTCGATGCGGTTGATCACCGCGCCGCCGCTCTCCGAGACGCAGAACACGCCCCGGCCGCCGCCCCGCGCGATGACCTGGTCGACGCGGATGTTGGTGGGATAGCTCGACCCGATCCTGCCGTTTCTGTTGGCCATGCGGAAGGCGGCGTAACCCGTGCCGGTGCCCGCGTTCTGCGCGTCCACGGTGCCGACCGTGGCGTTGACGGTGTCGTTCAGGAGCAGGCCGGAGTGGCCGGTGTTCCTGGCCGTGACGGTGCCGACGGTGAGGCCGTCCACGCCGTACGTCTCCACGCCGTGCGTGCTGGTGCCCGAGACGTAGACGTTGTCGATGCGCACGTTCCTCGTCCGTACGCTGCGGTCGCCGTGGTTGTCGATGCGGATGCCGAGACCCCTGGACAGGCGCAGGTCGATCTGGCCGAGGGTGACGTTGACGCCGTTGCGGACGAAGATGCCGTACAGCGGGGCGCCGGTGACGTTCAGGTGCTGGACCTCGACGTCCGTGACGCCTCTGGCGTACACGACGGCCTGGTCGCCCGAGCCCGAGCCGGTCACGTTCACGGTGCCGCAGACGTCCAGCACCGTGTAGCTCGGCAGCGACAGACGCGAGCCGGCGCTCATCGAGCCCGAGCCGCGCACGACGACGCGCTGCTTGGAGGTGCGGCCCGCGGTGAGGCTGTTCACGGCGGCCTGCATGGCCGACAGCATGCTGCCGCCGGTGTAGACGGTCCTGGAGCCGTTGCGCGCGGTCCAGGTGCCGCCGCTCAGCACGGCCTCGGCGTTGTACGAGCCGTCGCCGCAGGCCAGCGCCTTGCTGGAGCGCGTCTCTGCGGCGGCGGCCGGGCCGGACAGCGCGCTCGCCGCGAGCACGAGCGCGGCGAGACCGGTGAGGAGTTTTCTGCTGGACATACTCCGCTCCCATGAATCGATTCATTTACGACGAAACTGCTGACCTGCTCACTTATGCGATGGAAAGCAGATGGAACGGGGGATGAATCGCACGGAGTATTACAACGTTCAAATCGGCCGTCAACCGGCCGTGAAACTTACATGACAAGCCCCCTGACCACCATCGAACGCCTCACAAAAGCCGACCCTTGCCGCCACCGGAAACCGTCGGTGCCCGCGTGCACACTCAAAGCATGCAGAACGAGCCGCTCGACATCGGCGAACTCACCGTTCCCAATTGGAGCGCCCACACCGACAAGATGGCGGAGGTCGGCTTCCTGACCATCGCCAGACGGCTGCCCTCGCTCGTCGGCCAGGCGCTGCGCATGGCCTGGCAGGCGAGCCCCCGCGACACCCTGGCCACGGTCGCGCTCAGCCTGCTCGGCGGGCTGTTCACCGCGTTCGGCCTGCTGGCCACCACCGGCGTGCTGACCGCGCTGTTCAGCGAAGGCCCCACCCCCGACAGGGTCATGGCGGCGCTGCCCAGCCTCGCCCTCGTCGGCGCCGCCGCCGTGCTGCGCACCACCGTCCAGGCCGGGGCCGGCTGGGCGCAGTCCCGGCTCACCCCGCAGATCTCCCGGCTCACGGAAGAGCGCCTCTACGGCCTGACCAGCCAGGTCGAGCTCGTCGCCTACGACGACCCCGACTTCCACGACTCGCTCGAACGCGCCACCACGCGCGGCGTGACCGTGCCCGACTCCGTGGTCAGCTCGGCCGTCGACGTCGTCACCGCCGCCGTCGGCATCGCCGCCGCCGCGGGCGTGCTCGGCGTGCTGCACCCCGTTCTGCTCCCGCTGCTGCTGCTCGCCGTCCTGCCCGACGCCTGGGCGGCGGTGCGCAGCGCCCGCATGCGCTACGCCGCCATGTACGCCCTGATCCCCGTACGCCGCCGCAAGTGGATCATGGCCGACCTGCTGGCCGAGCGATCGTCGGCCGCCGAGGTGCGCTCGTTCACCATGCGCGGCTTCCTGCTGCGCCTCTACGACATCGTGGCCCGCTCCGAACAGGACGTCATGCTCGGCCTCGCCCGCCGCCAGACGGCGGCCAGGCTGGTGGGCGAGGCGCTCGGCGGCATCGGCACCGCGCTCGTCTACGTCGCGCTCGGCGTCCTGCTGGCCGTCGCCGCCATCCCGCTCGCCGTTGCCGGCACCGCCGTCCTCGCCATCCGCTCCGGCCAGAACTCCCTCGCCAACCTCATGTACGCCACCAACCGCCTCTACGAGCAGGGCCTCTACTTCACCGACTTCCTCGAGTTCTGCGCCGAGGCCGAGCGCCGCGTCACCCGCCCGCGCCCCCTTCCCGCCCCCGGCCGCTTCTCCTGCATCACGGCCGAGCACGTCACCTTCACCTACCCCGGCGCCGACCGCCCGGCCCTGCGCGGGGTGTCGGTGGAGATCAAGCAGGGCGAGGTGATCGCGTTCGTCGGCGAGAACGGCTCAGGCAAGACCACCCTCGCCAAGATCCTGTCCGGCCTCTACGAGCCCGACACGGGCACCGTCCGCTGGGACGACACCGACCTGCGCCAGGTCAGCCCCGACGACCTGCGGCTGCGCACCGCCGTCATCGCCCAGGACCACACCCGCTGGCCGCTCGCCGCCCACTACAACATCACGATGGGCACCGACAAGGGCGAGGCCGCCCTCCACGCCGCCGCATCGGTCGCCGGCGCCGACGAGGTCATCGCCGAGCTGCCCCACGGCTACCGCACCCTGCTCGACCGCCGCTTCAAGGACGGCCACGAGCTGTCCGGCGGCCAGTGGCAGCGCATCGCCGTGGCGAGAGGCTTCCATCGGGACGCCGCCCTGCTCATCTGCGACGAACCCACGGCCGCCCTCGACGCCCGCGCAGAACACGCCCTCTTCGAACGCGTCCGCTCCCACTCCGACGGCCGCACGGTCCTGCTCATCACGCACCGGCTGGCCAGCGTGCGTTACGCCGACCGCATCTACGTCCTCGACCACGGCGAGATCACGGAACAGGGCGACCACGACACCTTGATGACCCTGGGCGGCCTGTACGCCGACCTCTACACCTTGCAGGCCACCGCCTACCGCTGACCTGACCTCACGCCACGGTGACGTCGAGGAAGATGGGGCGCTTGCCGGCCATGAGCGGGGTGCCGTCCTTGTCGGTCATCTTCCAATAGACCTTGCATCGGCCCGGCGACTCGGCGGCCTTGACTCGTACGGTGATGTCGACCGACTCGCCCGGCCGCACCGGGCCGATCCCGACCCGCTTGGGGGCCTTGCAGGGGGTGTCGTTCATGCGGGTGAGGTAGCGGTCGTGCCAGTGCACGCCGCCCGAGTTCCTGATCCGCCACGTCTTGTCGAACCGTTCGCCGGCCCGTACGACGGAGCCGTCGGGGTAGGTCACGTCCCGCTCGAACACGGAGTCGTCGTGCGGCGACGCGGCCGGGGTCGAGGTGGGCGCCGGGCTGGGCTGGGCGTGCGGCGTCGTCCGAGGCGGCCCGTCATCGGTCACCACCGGCCACAGCCACCCGGCGAGCACGGCGACCACTCCCACCGCCGCCGCCACCACGGTCACGATCGCCACCCTGCGCCGCCGCCCGGCGACGACCGGCTCCGCGTAGGAGGCGCCGGGCTCTCCCCGGGCGGAGCCGCTGGAGACCCCGGCAGGGCCGATCGCGCCGGGGAGGCCGGAGGGGGATGAGGCGCCAAGCTCAGCCCCGGAGTCGCCGGGACCCCCGGCAGGGCCGCCCGAGTCGGAGAGGCCGGAGGGGGATGAGGTGCCGGGCCCTGCCGCAACGGAGTCGCTGGGCGTGGGGGCGGCTTCATCCGTGTTGCGCTGGTGTGGAGCGGTGTCCTGCGCGTGGTCATCTGTGTCGCGCTGGTGTGGAGCGGTGTCCTGCGCGCGGTCATCCGTGGCGCTCAGGTGTGGCGCGGTGTTCCGCGCGTGGTCACCGGGGTGCGTGTGCTCGGGAGGCGCGGCGTCGCGGGGTGTGTCGTCCGGAGATGCCGGGGTGGTGTCGGTGGTGCGGGTTGGCTCGGGTGGGGTGGTGGCTTGTTCCCAGTGGGTGCGCCACTTACGGCGGGTTTCCTCCTCGTCGTGGCCGAGGCGGTCCACTGCCAGGACCCTGACGAACTCCCACGTCGTCTCCCAGCTGGGCAACGAGGTGCCACGGGCTGCTGCGGCGAGTGACGACTTCGAGGCGGCGGCGCCGAGCTTGGTGGCCATGTCGGCGAAGGACGGGTCGCCCGCCTCCTCCTTGAGCTGCCAGAGACGGTGGGCGAACAGCGCGACGGGGCCTGAGGCGGGATCCGGGCGGATGGGTCTGCGACCCCGCCGGGTGCCCGTCCCCTCGTCCTGACGTCCGGATGACTGCGCCATCCCACCCCTGCTTCGGTCAGCCGCACGTACGGCACGATGCCGTACCACACCAAGACCACGAGAGGTTAGCAAACGTCTATCGGATGGACGAAGTTCGCCAAGCATGGGCCGGTCCGGAAGCGGCCCCCAGGACGCTTCCGGACCGGCGGCAGCCGCATGTCAGCCGCATGTCAGCCACATGTCAGCCACAGTGGGAGACTTCGCGGATCGACTGGACGGTCGGGTGCGGGCCCTTGAACTTCTTCTTGTCGTAGTCGCCGCCGCGCACCCAGATGCACGCGTCCTTCGCCTGGGCGACGCGGATCTTGATGCCGCGCGAGTGCTTGCAGCGGTTGTGGAAGTAGACGGTGACGCTGGTGGTGCCGTCGTCGCCGTACGAGTAGCTGAAGCAGCGCGTCTTGCCGCGGTTGACGTCGAGGACGCCGAGGGCGGCGGTGGCCGGGCCCGCAGCCGGAGCGGCCGGAGCGGCCGGAGCGGCGGTGGCGGGCGTCGCGCCCGCCGCCGGCGCGTGGGTGAACAGGGCCGCCGCCGTGGACGCCATGGCGAGAGCGGCCTTCACACGCATTCTCATGATGAATTCCCCCGGTTGTCGTGTTCCTTTCGCCACTCACCATGCCAGCTACGCGGAAATGCGCCTATGAGGTGACCGTCCAGCAATTGTCCGGGCATTTCTCCAAAAGCCATTTGGACAATTGACGCGGCTGGTCAGGACTCAGACGACCGCGTTCGCCGGTCCCGTCACCATCGTGACGCCGGCGCCGGCGAAATTGGCCAGATCGGCGACCGCCGCCTTGCCCTCCTCGCCCGCCATTCCCGCGTTATAGGCGTCCTCGTCGTCGAACGTCAGGACGGCGATCAGGTGGTACGGCGGGCGCTCCCCGCGTACGGGGGCGGGCCGCATGACCGTGTACGAGCACAGCCCCGGCAGGCGGGCGGCGATCGGGGCGTGGACCGAGTCGTAGTGCTCGTCGAACGCCGTGACGTCCTCGGGGTGGTGGTACATGACGATGAGCTGGAAAGCCATGGGTGGTCGTCCTCCCTGATCGCGGAATGTCCCCCCGATCAAACCGGGATCCGCCGCCGCGCGACAGGGGGCACGCGGCGGCGGCACCGGAAGATCGCGCGGGTCAGCCGAGCCAGCCGGGCGCCACCAGCACCGCCCACGCCGCGAGCGGCCCGGCCAGCACGATCGCGCCCCCGTACGCCAGCAGCCTGCGGTAGAAGTCGTCCCTCGGCATGCCTCGCACGTTGGCGACCAGCAGCGCGCCGGTCGTGGAGAACGGGCTGACGTCCACGATCGCCGACGACACCGACAGCGCGGCGATCATCGCGACGGGGCCGAGCGTGCCCTGCGACAGCAGCGGCACGGCCAGCGGCACCAGCGCGCCCAGGATGCCGACCGTCGAGGCGAACGCCGACACCACGCCGCCCACGTAGCAGATGAGCAGCGCCACCAGCAGTGGGACGCCGATCGCGGCCACCGTCGCCCCGACGTGGTCGACGGTGCCGATCTCCTGCAGCACGCCGACGTACGTGACGACGCCGCAGATCAGCAGCACGGTCGGCCAGGCCACCCGCTCCACCGCACCCTTGTTGGACTTGGGCGAGGTGAGGGAGAGCACGACGGCCACGGTGACGGCGGTCAGGCCGACGTCCAGCTTGAAGGCGAGGACGGCCACGCAGAGCGCGACGATGCCGGTCAGCGTGAGCGCCTGGTGCGCGGTCAGCCGCAGCCCGCCTCCGGCGGCCGTGGGGGCGGCCACGCCGGTCGTCGTGGAGGCCGCTGTGGAGGCCGCCTTAGAGGTGGTCGCGGTGGTGGTCGCGGTGCCGCCCCCGCCGCCGCCCGTGCCGCCGGCGTCCGGCGCCGGCGGGCTCTCGTCACCGGCGGGCGCCTCCGGCACGTACGTCCCGCGCCTGATCAGCTCCCGCCCACCGAACAGGAAGAACACGATGACGGCGGCGGCCGCGTTGAAGGCGAAGCTGGCCAGGAACAGCACCAGATAATCCATCGGCAGCCCGGCGTCCTTGGCGACCCCGTTCACGATCCCGCCGAGCACGCTGATCGGCGAGAACGCGCCCGCCTGCGTCCCGTGCGCCACCATCAGCCCGATCAGCAGCGCGTGGATGCGGTACTCGGCGGCGAAGCCGAACGCGATCGGCGCCAGGATGGCCGCCACGGCGGGCGCCGGCGCGCCGACCGCCGTCAGCAGCGCCGAGATGACGAAGACGACGGGCGGGATGGCGGCCAGCCGCCCCCGTACGAGGTGCACGGCGGCCCGCACCAGCCAGTCCACGGTCCCGTTGTTGGTGGCGATGGCGAACAGCAGCGTCACTCCGACGAGGATCACGAACAGGCCGCCGGGGAACGCGCCGAGGATGTCGTCGGTGCTCATGCCCGCGGCCAGCGTCCCGACCAGGAAGGCGCCGACGAGTGCGAGCGCTCCCAGGTTCACGGGGAAGATCGTGGCCACGACGAACATGAGGATGAGGGCGAGAATGGACAGGAGCTCTGCGGACACTGCTAACTCCGATCTCCCCCGAGAGTCAGGTCGGACCGGCCGCCTCGTGGACGAGCTCGACCGGGTGGCGCGCCGTGCGTCCCGCGCCGTGAGCGATCTGCTGGCGGCACGAGACCCCCGTGGCCGCGAGCAGGGTGTCGGGCGACGATGCGGCGATCGCCGGGAAGAGCCGGAGAGCGCCGATCTTCATGGACAGGTCGTAGTGTTCGGCCTCGAAGCCGAACGATCCGGCCATTCCGCAGCAGCCGGCGTCGATCTCGGTCACCTCCGCTCCTGGGATCCTGGACAGCAGCGCGCGGGTGGCGGCCGTGCCGGTGACGGCCTTCTCGTGGCAGTGGCCGTGCAGCAGGATCTCGCGCCCGCGCAGCGCGTCGCCGAGCACCAGCCGGCCGTCGTCGATGGCCTCCGTGAGCAGTTCGGGGACGAGCCTGGCGCGCGCCGCGACGTCGGCCACCCGGGGGTCGCCGGGGAGCAGGGCGGCGTACTCGTCCTTGAGCGTGAGCAGGCAGGACGGCTCGAGCCCGACGATCGGCGCGTCCGAGCCGGCCAGGCGGCCCACCATGTCGGCGGCCATCGTGCGGGCCCGGTCGAGCAGCCCCTTGGAGATGCTGGACCGGCCGCAGCAGCCGGAGGCTTCCAGCCGCACCCGGTGACCGGCCCGCTCCAGCAGCTCGACGGCGGCGCGGCCGATGCCGGGCTCGGTGAAGCTGGTGAACGAGTCGGCCAGCAGGATCACGTCCCTGCCCTCAGCAGGTATGCGGCGGGCGAACCAGCGCGGCAGGGTGTCGCGGCGGAAGCGGGGGAGCGGGCGGCGCCGGCTCAGGCCGAGCGGGCCGCGTACGGCGCCGGCCAGCCAGTTCGACAGCGGCGCTGTCGCGGAGCCGAGCCGGTTGAGCGTCCTGATCGCGCCGAACGCGCGGGCGCGAAGCGGCACGCCGTGCTCGCTCTGGTACTGGTGCAGGAACTCGCTCTTCAGCGCCGCCATGTCCACGCCGAGCGGGCACTCCGACTGGCACGCCTTGCACTCCAGGCACAGGTCGAGGATGCCGTGCAGCCGCTCGTCGCCGAGCGCCCGCCGGGGGTCGGGCGACGACAGCGCCTTGACCAGCGCGTTGGCGCGGCCCCTGGTGGAGTGCTCCTCCTCCCGGGTCGCCATGTACGACGGGCACATGACGCCGGTGTCGTCCTTGCGGCACACGCCGACGTTCATGCACCGGTCGGCCGCGGCGTGCATGCCGCCCTCGAACGCCAGCGTGGTGGCCAGCGGGCGCGGCTCCGGCATGGCCGGGTCGCGCAGGTGGTCGGTCATCGGCGGCGCGTCCACGATCTTGCCGGGGTTCAGCCGCCCTTCCGGGTCGAAGATCCGCTTGACCTGCCGCATCGCCTCGTAGACGCGGTCGCCGAACAGGTGCCGGTTGAACTCGGAGCGGGCCAGGCCGTCGCCGTGCTCGCTGGAGTTGACGCCGCCGTAGCGGGCGGCGAGGTCGGCGACCTCCTCGGCGACCGCCCGCATCGTGGCGATCTCGCCGGGCGCCCGCAGGTCGACGAACGGGCGGATGTGCAGGCAGCCGACCGAGCAGTGGCCGTAGAAGCCGGCCCTCAGCCCGTGCCGGTCGAGGACGCGGGCGAACTCCTCGACGTACGGCAGCAGCCGCTCCGGCGGCACGGCGGTGTCCTCGACGAACGCCAGCGGCCTGCGGCTGCCCACGCTGGACGCCATGAGCAGGCCGAGCCCCGCCTTGCGGACCTTCAGCACGGCCTCCTGCCCGGCCTTGGTGACCGCCTTGAGCGTGTGGTAGCCGTGCCCGCCGGCCTGCCACGTCATGGCCAGCTCGTCCACCCGCCCGGCCACCTCGGCCGGGCTGTCGCCGAAGAACTCCACGAACAGCAGCGCCTCGGGGTCGCCCTCCAGGATGCCGGCCAGCGCCGCGTAGTCGACCCGCCGCCTGGACAGGTCGAGGATGGCCTTGTCCAGCAGCTCGACCGAGGCGGCGCCGAACGACAGCGCGTCGGCGGTGGCCGCGACGGCCGCCGCGGTCGAGGCGAAGTGGCCCACCGCGATGGCCTTCGCGCGCGGCAGCGGCACCAGCCCGACCGTGGCCTCGGTGACCACGGCCAGCGTGCCCTCCGAGCCGACGATCAGCTTCGTCAGGTCGAGCCCGCCGCCCGCCGTGGCCGCGTCCAGCCGGTAGCCGCCGGCGTGCCGCCAGAAACGCGGGAAACCCGACAGATCGACGCCGTCCAGCGCCTCACCGACCGCCGTCCGCAGCCGGGCGTCGGTGGCGAGGTCGGGCGTCGTGGCGTCGGCGAGCACCACCTTCAGCGCCTGGACGTGGTCGATGGTCGAGCCGTACAGGACGGAGTGGCTGCCGGCCGAGTTGTTGCCGATCATGCCGCCGATCGTGGCCCTGTTGCTGGTGGAGGTGTCGGGGCCGAACATCAGGCCGTGCCTGCGCGCGGCCCTGTTGAGCTGGTCCTGCACCACGCCGGGCTGCACCCGGGCGGTATCGCCGTCGATCTCCAGGATCCGGTTCATGTGCCGGGAGAAGTCCACGATCACCGCGGCGCCGACCGTCTGCCCGGCCAGGCTGGTGCCGGCGCCGCGCGGCAGCACCGGCACGTCCAGCTCGCCGCAGGCCGCCACCAGCGCCTGCACGTCGTCGGCATGGCGGGGGAAGGCGACGGCCAGCGGCTCGATGGCGTACATGCTGGCGTCGGAGGAGTAGAGGTGCCGGGTGTACGGGTCGTCCCTGACGTCGCCGGCCAGCAGCGGGGCCAGCGTGCGTGCCAGGCTCACTCGGCGCCCTCCCCGCCCTCCGTGCCCTCCGTGCCTTCCAGGTAGGTCAGCGCCGCTCGCGTCCCGCCCTCCTTGATCGGCACCCCGGCCGCCGCCAGGCCCATCTCGACGCCGCTCAGCGTGCCCGCGAGCATCAGGTCGTTGAAGTGGCCGAGATGCCCGATGCGGAACACGCGGCCCGCCAGCCGGCCGAGCCCGGTGCCGAGCGACATGTCGTACCGGTCGAGGACCAGCTCCCTGACCGCGTCGGCGTCGTGGCCGGCGGGCAGCATCACGGCGGTGAGCGAGCTGGAGTACGCGTGCTCGTCCGCGCACAGCACCTCCAGGCCCCACCCGCGCACGGCCCGCCTGGTCGCCTCCGCGTGCCGGTCGTGGCGGGCGAAGACCGCGTCCAGGCCCTCCTCCTCCAGCATGATCAGCGCCTCGCGCAGGCCGTACAGGAGGTTGGTGGGCGGCGTGTACGGGAAGAAGCCGCGCCGGTTGGCGGCGATGACCGGCTCCCAGTCCCAGTAGGAGCGCGGCAGCCGCCCCCGGTGCGCCAGCGCCTTCTCGCTGACCGCGTTGAACCCGAGGCCGGGCGGGAGCATCAGACCCTTCTGCGAGCAGCCGACGGTGACGTCGACGCCCCAGTCGTCGTGGCGGTACTCCATCGAGCCGAGCGACGAGATCGTGTCCGCCAGCAGCAGCGCGGGATGCCCGGCCCGGTCGATGGCGTCGCGGATCTCCGGCACCGGGCTGCGCACGCCGGTCGAGGTCTCGTTGTGCACCACCATGACGGCGGCCACGTCGGGGGTGAGCCGGTCGGCCAGCGCGGCCGGGTCGGCGGCGTGCCGCCAGTCGCCGGGCACGACGTCCACGACGAGGCCCAGCTTGTTGGCCATCTCGCACCACAGCGAGGAGAAGTGCCCGGTCTCGAACGCCACCACCTTGTCACCCGGCGACAGCGTGTTGACCAGCGCCGCCTCCCACGCGCCCGTACCGGAGGAGGGGTAGCAGACCACCGGGCCCGACGTCCTGAACACGCCCCGCAGCCGCTCCAGCACCTCGCCCGCGAGGCGGGCGAACGCGGGCCCCCGATGGTCGATCGTGGGCTGCGCGATCGCGCGCAGCACCCGGTCGGGGACGTTGGTCGGCCCTGGGATCTGCAGGAAGTGCCGGCCCACTGATGGATCACCTCCGTGCCGCGAGACGGCACGGCGTGCCGCTTGACGGTTCATTAACATTAAGATCGGCCCGCAGAGGAGTCAATGCATGCAGAACGTGGTCAACGCCCTCCGAGCCCTCGAAGCGGTCGCCGCGCGCCAGCCCATCGGCGTCGGCGAGCTCTCCCGCGCGCTGGGGCTGCCCAAGAGCACCGTGCAGCGGTCGTTGCGGACACTGCACGACGCCGGGTGGATCAGGCGGGCGGGCGGCGAGGTCACGCGCTGGCAGGTGACGAGCAAGGTCTTACAGATCGCGCGTACGACCGAGCTGGGCCTGCGCGACGCGGCCATGCCCGTCATGGAGGAGCTGCGCCAGCGCACCGGCGAGACCATCCACCTGATGGTGCCCGAGGGCGACGCCGTCGTCCTGATCGAACGCCTGGAGACCGACAAGCCGCTGCGCATCGTGCTGCCGCTCGGCATCAGGCTCCCCCTCCACGCCTCCGCCAACGGCAAGGCCGTGCTCGCCCACCTCGACCGGCCGCTCGGCGAGCTGCCCGGCTACACCGGCACCACCATCACCGACCCCGTCGCGCTGCGGGCCGAGCTGGAGCAGGTCCGCGCCCGGGGCTACGCCGACAACCGGGGCGAGTGGCGCTCCGACATCGCGGCCGTCGCCGCCGCCGTACTCGGACCTGCCGGGCCCGTCGCCAGCCTCAGCATCTCCACCCCGGCCAGCCGCATGCCGGACGACCTGCGCGCCGAATACGGCGAGCTGGTCACGCGGGCGGCCGCCGCGCTCTCCGAACACTCAGCCCGTCGGTGACGGGCTGCCGCTGATCGTGTCAGGGCTCGTCGGAGCCGTGGGCGGCGCGGTGGCGGGCGGCGAGGCCGACGGCGGGGCCGTCGGGGTGGTCGGCAGGTTCGCGTACTGGCCGGTCCGCGCCATGACCGGCACCATCACCCGCACCTTCGAACGGTCCTGGAACGTGAACGTCATCGGCACCGACGTGCCGCGCGCGCCCGAGACCGTGCCGATCGGCCGGTTGCCGGTGCCGATCGCGTGGTCGGGCGGGATCTCGACGGGCCCGGCCAGCCGCACCTGGCCGCCGCCCTCGATCGTGACGTTCTCCAGCCGGTTCGGGCGGCTCGAGCCGTTCACCAGCACCACGTAGAGCGCCTGCTCGGGAGCCGGCGACGCCGGGTCGGCACTGCCCAGCAGGAAGGCGTTGCGCAACTGCAGGCTCTGCCCCACGTTGGCGTTGGCCCCGTCGTTCTGCGGCGCCTGGTTCGCCCAGTCCTTCTCCGTCTTCGTGCAGCCCGTGACCACCAGGCCCACGACCACGGCGGCGATGATCGAACGACGCATCGCGCCGCCCCCCTTCCGGCATGTCCCCCTCGTGGCCCTCCCGCTACCCCACGTGACCAACCCGGAACCCGCCCGGTTCATGGAAAGCCGGGACCCCCGGCGAATTCGGCTGATGACCACCGGTCAACGTTCATGTACCGTCGCGGGTGACGCCAGACCTCCCCTGGAGCGGCAGATGGTTGAGCAGCAAGAACTCGACGCATCAGGTCAGCAGAGAAGACGGCAACTGGTCCGCGCGGTGGTCGCCTCCGCCGTCGGCACCTCGATCGAGTGGTACGACTTCTTCCTCTACGGCTTCGCCGCCAGCACGTTGTTCGCGGAGCTCTTCTTCCCCACCAGCGACCCCACCACAGGACTCCTGCTCGCCCTCGGCACCTACTTCGGCGGGTTCGCCGCCCGGCCCATCGGCGCCGCCATCTTCGGCCACTACGGCGACCGCATCGGCCGCAAGGCCGCCCTCATCACCACCCTCGTCACCATGGGCGTGGCCACCGCCCTCGTCGGGCTCGTGCCCACGTACGAGCAGATCGGCATCTGGGGCGGCATCCTGCTCACGCTGCTGCGCCTGCTCCAGGGCATCAGCGTCGGCGGCGAATGGGGCGGATCAGTGCTCCTCGCCACCGAATGGGGCAAGACGCGCGGGGGCAAGCGCGGGTTCCTGGGCAGCTGGCCGCAGTTCGGCGTGCCGGTCGGGCTCGTGCTCGGCTACCTGGCGCTGCAGATCTTCGAGCCGCTGCACCCGTACTGGGGGTGGCGCATCCCGTTCCTGCTCAGCATCGTGATGGCCGCCGTCGGCCTCTACATCAGGCTCGGCATCCTCGAGACGCCCGTCTTCGCCAAGGTCATGAAGGAGAACAAGGTCGAGCGGGTGCCCGTCAAGGAGGTGCTGGTCAAGAACTGGCGGGAGATCGTGCTCAGCGCGCTGCTGCGCACCGGGCAGCAGGCGCCGTTCTACATCTTCACCGTCTTCATCCTCACCTACGCCACGACGGCGCTGGGGTTCGAGGCGAGCGACGTCTACACGTACGTGATCGTCGCTGGCCTCGTCTCCCTGGTCACCGTGCCGTTCTGGGGGTACATCTCGGACCTGGTCGGGCGGCGGCGCCTCTACATCGTCGGCGCCGCGCTCATGGTCGTCTGGTCGTTCGTCTACTGGCCGCTGCTCGACACCCGCGTGCCCGCCCTGGTCTTCCTCGCCATCGTGCTGGCCGCGCCCATCCACGACATCCAGTACGGGCCGCAGGCCACGTTCATCGCGGAGAGCTTCACCGGGCGGCTGCGCTACAGCGGCGCGTCCCTCGGCTACCAGCTCGCCTCTTTGACGGCCGGCGGGCCCGCGCCGCTGATCGCGGTGTGGCTGTACGCGACGTACGAGAGTTCGTTCGCCATCGCCGTCTACATGGCGATCTGCGCCGCGATCAGCGTGGTGGCGGCATGGGCGTTGAAGGACCGCTCACAACAGGACTACGCCATCGAGTACGACGACCCGAAGGCGACGTCCTAGCCGTCCACGGGGCTTTTCGCAGGGCTTTTCGCAGGGCTTTTCGTGGGGCGCCTGGCGAGGAGGTCGCGGATCGCCTTGACCACCTCCGCCGGCGCCTCCTCGGCCATGAAGTGGCCGCTGGAGACCGTACGGTGATCCAGGTCGTCCGCCCACGCCCGCCACCGCGCCGCCGCGTCGAACCCCAGCGCCGAGCCCCAGTCCTGCTGCAGGACCGTGACCGGCATCCGCAACCGGCGGCCCGCCCGCCGGTCGGCCTCGTCGTGCTCGACGTCGATCGTGGCGGTGGCGCGGTAGTCGGCCACGATGGACGGCACGGCCGCTCGCGAGGCCGCCAGGTAGGCGTCCCGGACGTCCTGCGGGATCGCGTCAGGGCTGGAGACCCACAGGTCGAGGAAGTACCCGAAGAACGCGTCCGCCGTCGCCTCGATCATCGCCTCGGGCAGCCCCTTCGGCTGGGCCATCAGGAACAGGTGGAACCCCACGGCGGCGGAGCGCCCCTGCATGACCTCCCACGAGTCCAGCGTCGGCAGCACGTCGAGGGCCGCCAGGTGCGTGACCCGATCCGGGTGGTCGAGCCCCGCCCTGACCGCGACCAGCGCGCCCCGGTCGTGGCCCACGAGCGCGAACCGCTCGAAGCCGAGCGCCTCCACCAGCGCGACGACGTCGTTGCCCATCGTCCGCTTGGAGTAGGTCTCGCCGTCCACGTCCTCCGGCTTGTCGCTGGCGCCGTAGCCGCGCAGGTCGGGGCAGATGACGGTGTGATCGGCCGCCAGGTCGGCGGCGACATGACGCCACATGAGATGGGTCTGCGGGAACCCGTGCAGCAACACGACGGGATCCCCACTCCCACCGACGGCCACATTGAGCGCCACCCCATCGGCGACGGGGATCCGCCGCTCAGCGAATCCAGGAATCTCGGGAGCCATCAAGGCTCACCTCCTTGAGAGTTAGGTGTCGTGACGCTCCGGACTCCGGACTCCGGACTCCGGCTCCGGGCTCCGGGCTCCCGGGTTCGGGGCCCCGGCTCCGAGCTCCGGGGCTCGGGCTTCGGGGCCGGGATTCGGGCCCCGGAGCCGCCGACGCCTTTGTGGTCCGGGGTTCCGGAACGGCCCCCACCATGCCGCCCGCCGATCAGCAGCCACTCAGCGCTCACTCAGCAGTCCGGTCAGAGGCCGGTTGAGGGGGAGCGGTCCCAGTCGGGTCCTACGGGCGCATAGGTTGGGTGGCGCCATGGTGAGTTTCGGTGTGCTGGGCCCGTTGACGGCCGTCGGCGAGCGGGGCCCGATCCCGCTCAAGGGGCCGCGTCACCGGGCGGTCCTGGCCCGGCTGCTGGTCGCCAGGGGACGGGTCGTGCCGGTGCCGTGGCTGGTCGGCGACCTGTGGGAGGAGCCGGGGCAGGGCGCGGTGGGGGCCGTGCAGACGTTCGTCGGGGCACTCAGGAAGGCACTCGAACCGGACCGCCCGCCCCGCACGCCGTCCCGCCTCCTGGTCACCTCACCTCCGGGTTACGCCCTGCGCGCCGAACCGGACGCGGTGGACGCCTGGCGCTTCGAGTCCGCGCTCACCGACGCCGCAAGCCGCCCGGCCGCCGAGGCGTACCGGCTGCTCGACGCGGCACTGAAGTTGTGGCGCGGGCCCGCGTACGCGGAATTCGCCGACCAGGACTGGGCGCGGGGCGAGGCCGCCCGCCTGGACGAACTCCGCCTGCTCGCCGTGGAACGCCGCGCCGAGGCCGGCCTGGCCGCCGGGCTGGCCGCCGAGTGCGTCGCCGACCTGGAGGCCCACGTCTCCGCCCACCCCCTCCGCGAGGACGGCTGGCACCTGCTGGCCCGCAGCCTGTACGCGACAGGACGCCAGGGCGACGCCCTGGGCACGCTGCGCCGCGCGAGAAACACTTTGCTGACGGAATTGGGCGTGGACCCGGGCGAGCCCCTCCGCGCCCTCGAATCCGACATCCTCTCCCAAGCCCCCCACCTCACCCCGCCCCCGGCGAAGAGACCCACCGGCCCTTCCGAACGAGCGGAGAACACGTCCCGAAAGACACCGGCGCCAGAAGACGAAGTGACGGCTCTGCCAGTGGCGCACCTCGCGGCGCGGAAGACTGCGGCACCGGGAGCTCAAGCGACGGGCCTGGCCACCGCGCACCTGGCGGCGGGGGCACCGGAAGCTCGGGCGACGGGCCTGGCCGCGGCGCACTTCGCGGTGGCGGAGCACCCCTTCGTGGGCCGGCACGCGGAACTGGCCGAGCTGGGACGGGCGGCGGCATGCGTCGCCACATCCGGCCGCTCGCGACTCGTGCTGATCTCGGGCGCGGCAGGCGCGGGCAAGACAGCCCTGGTGGACACGTTGGCCCGCCGCCTCCGAGCAACCGGCTGGCAGACAGCCCCGCCCACCTGCGAGACCCTTGAGACGGTGGTGGTCGCGGCGCGTGAGGCGCCGGTGTTGCTGGTGTTCGACGATCTGCATGAAGCGGACGAGGAGACCTTGGCCGTGTTCGCCAGGCTGGCGACCGGGCTCGGGCCCGCGCGCGTGCTGATCGTCGGTACGTACCGCTCCACCGATCTCACCATCCCCCTCACCGAGGCCCTGGGCAGGGCGGCGCGGGCCGAGCCGGTGCGGGTGTACCTGGGCGGGCTGACCGAATCCGAGGTGCGCGAGCTGGTGGGCGCCCTGGCCACCCGCGAGCCGGTCGACGCCCACATCAGGACGATCCAAAGGCGCAGCGCCGGAAACCCGTTCTTCGTCCGCGAGCTGACCCGCCTGTGGGAGAGCGACGGCGACGCCGCCCTGCACACCGTCCCGGCCGGGGTGCGGGACGTCATCCGGCACCGGCTGGCCGGGCTGCCCGGCGCGGCGCGTACGCACCTGCGCCAGGCCGCCGTCATCGGCCAGGAGGTGGATCTCGACGTGCTGACGGAGCTGGCAGGCGACGAGGACGCCGTCCTGGACTCGGTCGAGTCGGCCCTGCTCGCGGGCTTCCTCGTCGAGCGCGACGCCGACCGGCTCAGGTTCGCGCACGCGCTCGTCCAGGAGACCCTGTACGACGACGTCGCCCGTGCCCGCCGCGCCCGCTGGCACGCCGCCGTGGCCGGCATCGTGGAACGGACGCGTCCCGGCGAGGTGGAGACCATCGCCCACCATTGCGTGCGCTCCGAGGGCCGGGCCGGCGACCTCCGTACCGCCCGTTACGCCCGCGCGGCGGCCGAACGCGCCGAACACCGCTCCGCTCCCCACGAGGCCGCCCGCCTCTGGCACGCCACCCTCACCGCCCTCGACCGCGCCATCAGGAAGACACCCACCCCTTCCCGCACCACCCCAGCCGCCCCTGACCGGGTTGCTGCGGACCGCACGCCCTCGGCTCCAGCCGGCCCCGACCGGGCTGCTGCCGGCCACACGTCCTCGGACCGTGCGGCCCGCGACGAGGCCGGCGGCTCGGGGCTCGCTCGTCCGTCCGGTTGGGAGGAGGCGGCATCATCCGGCAGCCCGGTCTCGGGCGGCGGGACGGTGGTCGCGCCGCACCCTGAGGGTGCGGAGGGGACGCTGCTTGAGGAGCGGCTGGTGGCCGTCATGGGGCTCGGGCGGGCGTTGGCGGTGACCGGGCGGTTGCAGGAGTCGCGCCGGTTGCGGGCCGAGGCGGTGGACGTGGCGGAAGTGCTCGGCGACCCGCTGCTGACGGCCACCGTCATCGGCTCGTTCGACGTGCCGGCCAACTGGACCACCAACGACGACCCGGCCCTGTCCGAACGCCTGGTCGCCGCCGCCGAACGCACCCTTGCCGCCCTACCCGACGACACCACCTCCGTATCCCTAGGACGGTATGCGGCCGAGCGCGCCCGCCTGCTCATCACCATCGCCATGGAACGCCGCGCCGACCCCGGCCGCCGGGCCGACCAGGCGGCCCGGGAGGCGGAGAGCATCGCGCGGCGGCTGGGAGACCGCACGCTGCTGGCCTACGCCCTCAACGGCCGCGCCCTCCAGACCTTCCACCGAGCCGGCCTGGCACCGGAACGAGCCGCGATCGGCGAGGAACTCCTGACCCTCGCCGCCGCCGCACCCCCAGCCCAAGCGAACGCCACGGACCCGGACGCGGGTGTGGGCGCACGCGCGGACAGCACGGGTGCGGGCGCACGCGGGGGTGCGGGTGCCAAGGCGGCGGAGTGTGCGGGCGCCACCGGTGCGGGGGCGGAGGCGGCGGAGTGTGCGGGCGCCACCGGTTCGGGTACGGGGGCGGCGGAGCGTGCGGGCGCCGGGGTGCGGGAGGGCATGGTGACGTTCGCGGTGCTGGGGCATCTCGTTCTGCTCCAGGCCAGGGCTGGGATGGGGGATCTCGCCGCCGCCGACCGGCACGCCGCCGCCGCTGATCGGCTGGCGGAACAGTACGACCTGCCGCTCGTCGGTGTCTTCACCACCTGGTACGCCGCGCTCCGCCTGGCCGTCACGTCCGGCGACAGGGACGCGGCCCGTGCCGCCTACCGGGCGGCCGCCGCCCGCCTCGACGGGGCGAGTATGCCCGGCGTCGAGCAGGGTCTGCTGCCTCTGGCCCTGGTGACGCTGGACGTCATCGATGCCGGGTCAGTCAAGCCCAGTCAAGCCCCGCCCATCCCCACTCGACCGGGTCTCGCCCAGCGCGGTCTGGAGTGGGGGCCTTACGAGGAGTGGGTGCGGCCGTTGGTGCTGCTGGCGGAGGGTCGTTCCGAGCAGGCTCGCGAGGCCGTGCGGGCGGTGCCCGAGTCGCCCCGCGACCTGCTGTACGAGCTGAGGACCTGCCTGCACGCCACGGCGGCGCTCGCGGCCGGCGTGACCGATCACCTCCAGGACCTGTACGACCGCCTGCTGCCGGCCCGGGACGAGCTGGCCGGAGCGGGCAGCGGGCTGGTCACCCTTGGGCCGGTGGCGCTCTACCTCGGCCGCCTGGCCGCCGCGCTGGACCGGCCGGATCTGGCCGAGGAGCACTTTCGCCAGGCCACCGCCGTCGCGGCCCGCGCAAAATCCCCGCACTGGGCCGCCACTGCGAAGAGCGCCGTCACCGCGAAGGACGCCCACGTCGCGATGGACGCCCCCATCGGCAAGGACGCGCCCACCGCATAGGACGCCCCCACCGCATAGGACGTCCCCACCGCGAAGGACGCCGCCGCGAAGAACACGGAGGGCGGTCTCCGCGGAGCCGCAGAGCCGGCGTCAGGAAAGGAGCGGGCCGGGCGGTGACGGGCGCTGACGAATAAGAGGGGTAGTTGTAACCTTCTTGTCAAAACGGGCGGTCAGGAGCGCGGCCGTGGTGGCGTGGGATCGCCCATCGCGAGGCGCCCTTCGCTCCGTTCGTCTTTCCGAAAGTTTCGGGCAACTTGTTGCCGGATGAAGCCGTCGCGACGCCCGGAGCTCGCCCGGCGCGATAACCGGCTGGACCGGCAACGCAGCAGTTGGCAGCGCTCTTGACACGATTCAACTGGCCCCCTTATGTTGCCGCAATATTAACCGGAACTGCTTGAAACTTTCGGCGTCACTCTCGCGTAACACCCCGCTAGCGCTCGCGGGACGGCGCCGGCATAAGGGCATGGGGCGAAGGGACGGCATGAGGGGCCACGAACCAGATGACACGCGCTCGGCGGAGTCCGGCGAGCGCGAGCAGTGGCGGGACACGCGGTTGACCCCCGCCCAGCGGGCCGAGGCCCTCATCCCTCTGATGACGCTGGAAGAGAAGGTGGCCCAGCTCGTCGGGGTGTGGGTCGGCGCCGACGCCTCGGGGGGCGGCGTCGCCCCGCACCAGACGGACATGGGCGGCGGCCCCGAGTGGCCCGACGCCATCAGGCAGGGCCTGGGCCAGCTGACCAGGCCGTTCGGCACCGCGCCCGTGGACCCGGTGGCGGGCGCTCGCTCGCTCGCGGCCTCGCAGGAGGAGATCGTGCGGGCCAGCAGGTTCGGCATCCCGGCGCAGGTCCACGAGGAGTGCCTGACGGGCTTCGCGGCGTGGCGGGCGACGGTCTATCCGGCGCCGCTGAGCTGGGGCGCCTCGTTCGACCCCGGGCTGGTCGAGGAGGTGGCGGCCAGGATCGGCCGCTCGATGCGCGCGGCGGGCATCCACCAGGGCCTCGCGCCGGTGGTGGACGTGACCAGGGACTACCGCTGGGGACGCACCGAGGAGACGATCGGCGAGGACCCGTACCTGGTGGGTACGGTCGGCGCTGCCTACGTCCGCGGCCTGGAGGGCGCCGGCCTGGTGGCCACGCTCAAGCACTTCGCCGGCTACTCCGCCTCCAGGGGTGGCAGGAACCTCGCGCCGGTCCCGATGGGCGCCAGGGAGCTGGCGGACGTCGTGCTGCCGCCGTTCGAGATGGCGCTGCGGCTCGGCGGGGCGCGTTCGGTGATGAACTCCTACGCCGAGATCGACGGCGTCCCGGTGGCGGCCGACGAGAGCCTGCTCACCGGCCTGCTGCGGGACGAGTGGGGCTTCGACGGCACGGTGGTGGCCGACTACTTCGCCGTCCGGTTCCTGGAGCGGCTGCACGGCGTGGCCGCCGACGGCGGGCAGGCGGCGGGGCTCGCGCTGCGGGCGGGCATCGACGTGGAGCTGCCGACGGTGGACACGTTCGGCGCCCCGCTGGTGGACGCGGTCAAGGCGGGCGCCGTGGACGAGGCGCTGATCGACCGGGCGCTGCGCCGCGTGCTGACGCAGAAGGCGGAGCTCGGCCTGCTCGACCCGGACTGGCAGCCGCTGCCCGGCCCGGCCGACGAGGTGCGGCTGGACGACGAGGAGAGCCAGGAGCTGGCGCTGCGGCTGGCGCGCGAGGCGATCGTGCTGCTGCGCAATGACGACGCCGTCCTGCCCCTACCGGCCGGGCGGAAAGTGGCGCTCGTCGGCCCGGTGGCCGACGATCCGATGGCGATGCTCGGCTGCTACGCCTTCCCCGCGCACGTCGGCCCGCACCCCGAGCACGGGCTGGGCCTGAAGATCCCGTCCCTGCGCGAGGCGCTCGCCGGACTGGTGCCCGATCTCGCCTACGCCCCCGGCTGCGACATCAGCGGCACCGACCTCTCCGGCATCGCCGAGGCGGTGGCGCTGGCCGAGGACAGCGACGTGTGCGTGGTGGCGGTCGGCGACCGGGCCGGGCTGTTCGGGCGCGGCACGTCGGGCGAGGGCTGCGACGCCACCGACCTGCGGCTGCCCGGCGTGCAGGCGGAGCTGGTCCAGGCAGTGCTGGCGACCGGTACGCCGGTCGTGCTGGTGCTGCTCGCGGGCCGCCCGTACGCGCTGGGCGAGGAGACGGACGCGGCCAAGGCCGTGCTGTTCGGCTTCTTCCCCGGCCAGCGCGGCGGCCAGGCGCTGGCCGAGGTGCTGACCGGCGCGGTGAACCCGACCGGCCGCCTGCCGGTCAGCGTCCCGCGCGACGCGGGCGGGCTGCCGGCCACCTACCTCGCGCCGCCGCTCGGCCGCCGCACCCAGGTGTCGTCGGTGGACCCGACGCCCGCCTACCCGTTCGGCCACGGCCTGGGTTACACCACGTACGAGTGGAGCGAGGCCCGCGTCGCCGGCGGCGTCACGGACTGGCCGGTGGACGGCGAGGTGCAGGTCGAGGTCACCGTGCGCAACAGCGGCGACCGGGCCGGCGCCGAGGTCGTCCAGCTCTACCTGCACGACCCCGTGGCGCAGACCACCAGGCCTGTGGTCCGCCTGATCGGTTACGCGCGCGTCCCGCTGGAGGCGGGGGAGAGCGCGCGGGTGAGCTTCGCCGTGCCGGCCGACGTGACGTCCTTCACCGGGACGCACGGCCGGCGCATCGTCGAGCCGGGCGACGTCGAGCTGCGGCTCGGCCGCTCGTGCGCCGAGACCGTGGCGACCCTGCCGCTGCGCCTCACCGGCGACGTACGCGACATCGGCCACGGCCGCCGGCTCCAGGCGCCGGCGCAGATCGATCGCAACCCCCCGGAGGGCCGAGGATGAGCACACCCGACACGCTGAGCCCGGCCAGGCCGCAGCCGGCCAAGGAGAAACCCGCCTCGGGCCGCCGCCGCCGCGAGAAGAACGGCTCGTGGCGGCGGGCGCTGCGGCGCGACTGGCAGCTCTACACGCTGGCGATCCTGCCGCTGCTGTTCTTCCTGATCTTCCGGTACGCGCCGATGATCGGCAACGTCATCGCGTTCAGGAAGTTCGAGCCGGGCGGCAGCATCTTCGGCGAGGAGTGGGTGGGCCTGCGCTACGTGAAGCTGTTCCTGAACGACCCCACGTTCTGGAACGTCTTCACCAACACCCTCGTCCTCGGCGCGCTGACGCTGATCTTCTGCTTCCCGCTGCCGATCGTGCTGGCGCTGCTGCTCAACGAGGTCAGGCGGCGCACGCTGAAGCGGTTCCTGCAGTCGGTGACGTACCTGCCGCACTTCCTGTCGATGGTGATCGTGGCCGGTCTGGTCATGCAGATCACCGCGCTGGACGGGCCCATCAACGCCTTCCTCGACTTCGTCGGCAGCCAGAAGGTCTCCTTCATGCAGGACCCCGACTGGTTCAGGACGATCTACGTCGGCTCGGAGGTCTGGCAGACGGTCGGGTGGGGCACGATCCTCTACCTCGCCGCGCTGACCACCATCGACGACCAGCTCTACGAGGCGGCCAGGATCGACGGCGCCGGCCGCTTGCGGCAGATCTGGCACGTGACGCTGCCCGGCATCCGGCCGACGGCGGTCACGCTGCTGATCCTCAACATCGGCACGTTCATGGCGGTGGGCTTCGAGAAGGTCTTCCTGCTCTACAACCCGCTGACCTATCCGACGGCCGACGTCATCTCGACGTACCTGTACCGGATGGGCCTCGAGGCCAGCAACTTCAGCTACGCGGCGGCGATCGGCCTGTTCGAGGCGCTGGTCGGCCTGGTGCTGATCCTCTCGGCCAATGTGATCTCCCGTCGCACAGTTGGGACGAGCCTGTGGTGACTACGCACGACCTGACCCGGGGCTACCGCGTCTTCCAGTGGTTCAACGCTCTCATCCTGACCGTCGTCGTGATCGTGACGCTCTATCCGTTCGTCAACATCCTGGCGCGCTCGTTCAGCAGCCAGAGCGCGATCAGCGCGGGCGAGGTGAACCTGCTGCCCAAGGGGTTCAACCTGACGACGTACAAGATCGTCGCCTCTGACCCGATGTTCTGGACGAACTACCGCAACACGATCGTCTACACGATCGTCGCGACGTTCATCGCGATCGTGATGACCACGTGTTACGCGTACGTGCTGTCCAAGAAGCACCTCAAGGGCCGGACGTTCCTCATCGGCGTCGCGGTCTTCACCATGTTCTTCACCGGCGGCCTGATCCCCAACTACGTGCTGATCACCAGCCTCGGCATGAAGAACTCCATCTGGGCCATCGTGCTGCCCAACGCGATCAGCGTGTTCAACCTCCTGGTCATGAAGGCGTTCTTCGAGAACCTGCCCCAGGACCTGGAGGAGGCCGCCGCCATCGACGGCCTGAACACGTACGGCATCCTGTGGAAGATCGTGCTGCCGCTGTCGAAGGCGGTGATCGCCACGATGATCCTGTTCTACGCGGTCTCGTTCTGGAACTCCTGGTTCCCCGCGTTCCTCTACATGAACGAGTCCGAGCTGTTCCCGGTCACCGTCTACCTGCGCAACCTCATCGCCGGCGCCACCGGCGCCGACTCCTACGGCGCCGCCGCGACCGAGGTGACCCAGGCGGCGGCCAACATCCAGGCGGTGACGATCGTGCTCACCGTCCTGCCCATCCTCCTGATCTACCCCTTCGTCCAGCGGTACTTCGTCTCCGGCGTCATGCTCGGCGCGGTCAAGGGCTGACGTCCCCGCCCCCTCTACCCAGCAGAATCACGGGAAGGAATCCCCCCATGCGCGACATCTCGCGGCGTCAGGCGATCATCGGTCTCGGTGCCTTCGCCTCCCTCGCCCTGACGGCCTGCGGCAGCGACAGCGAGACCCCGGCGAAGGGCGCGGAAACGGCGGCCAACAAGGCGGGCTCGATGGCGGGCTTCGCCGTCGGCCAGCAGTTCAAGGCCACCGAACCGGTGTCGTTCAGCATGCTCTACAACAACCATCCGTTCTACCCGCTCAAGAACGACTGGCTGCTCTGGCAGGAGCTCACCAAGCGCACGAACGTCACCATCCAGCCGACGACCGTGCCGCTCAGCGACTACGAGAAGAAGCGCAGCCTGATCATCGGCGCCGGCGACGCCCCGCTGATCATCCCGAAGACGTACCACCCGCAGGAGGAGGCGTTCGTCTCCTCCGGCGCGATCCTGCCGGTCAGCGAGTACTTCGACCTCATGCCGAACTTCCAGGACAAGGTCGCCAAGTGGCAGCTCCAGCCGGAGCTCAACTCGATCATGCAGTCGGACGGCCGTATCTACCTGCTGCCCGGCCTGCACGAGGCGGCCTGGGCCGACTACTCCTTCGCGGTGCGCACCGACATTCTGGAGAAGCTCAAGCTAGAGGTCCCGAAGACGCTCGACGACTTCTACAACATGCTCAAGGCGATGAAGGCGGAGTACCCCGACCTCTACCCGATGACGGACCGGTGGGGCGTGCCGACGCCGGGCGGCAACCTGATCAAGCTGATCGCCCAGGCGTACGGCAGCAAGGGCGGCTGGGAGTACCAGCACGCCACGTTCGACCAGGCGCAGGGCAAGTTCGTCTACACCGGCATCATGCCGGGCTACAAGCAGATGATCGAGTATCTGAACAAGCTGGTCAAGGAGAAGCTGCTCGACCCCGAGAGCTTCACCCAGCAGGACGACGCGGCCAAGCAGAAGTTCGTCTCCGGCAAGTCGTTCGTGATCAGCACCAACGCGCAGTCGCTCATCAACGACTACCGCGGCCCGCTGATCGAGAACATCCCCGACGCCAAGATCGTCAAGATTCCGGTCCCGGTCGGCCCCATCGGCGAGTACAAGATCGCCACCCGGCTGGAGAACGGCATCATGATCTCCAAGAAGGCCGTGGAGAACAAGAACTTCGTCGCCATGATGCAGTTCATCGACTGGCTCTGGTACTCCGACGCCGGCCAGGAGTTCGCCAAGTGGGGCGTCGAGGGCGTCACCTTCACCAAGGAGTCCGGCAAGTACAAGCTCGCCAAGGACGTCGACTACGTCGGGCTCAACGCCGGCGCGCCCAAGCACCTGCAGAAGGACTTCGGCTTCGGCAACGGCGTCTTCGCCTACGGCGGCGCCACCCAGCTCCTGCAGTCCACGTTCTCGGACGAGGAGATCGAGTTCCAGAACGTGATGAACGCCAGGAAGCCCTGGCCGGTCGAGCCCCCCGCGCCGCTCACCGAGGAGGAGCGCGAGCAGGCCTCCCTCTGGGAGACGCCGCTGAAGGACCACGTCACCCAGAACACGCTCAAGTTCATCCTCGGCCAGCGCGACCTCAGCGAGTGGGACGCCTACGTCAAGGAGGTCGAGGGCAAGGGCGCCACCCAGTACGTCACCCTGGTCAACGGCGCGTACGAGCGGTTCAAGAAGGAGCACGGCAGCTGACGCGGCCGACCTCCCCGCCGGCCGGGCCGTCCGCGCCGCACCGGGACGGCCCGGCCGGCCCCGCGCCCGAACCCGGACGGCCCGGTCACCCGGGCGCGAGCGCCAGGGCGGTCCCGGCCACCCCCGCGCCCGGATCCGGACGGATCGGTATCCTCCGGGAAAATCTCGCCTCGGAGGAGCACACGCGATGAGCGACCTGACGACCTCGCGGAAGTTCGGCACCGGCCCGCTGTCGCGCGGCTCCGCGCTGATCTACACGCTGCTGATCGTCAAGCTGCTCGTCCTGCTCACCGCCGTGCCAGGACTGGTGGCGCTGGTGCTGCTCGACCGCGACGCCAGCAACGTCCCGCTGATGGCGGCCTGCCTGCTGCCCGCGGGCCCCGCGCTCTCCGCCGCCCTCTACGCCCTGCGCCACCGCAGCGGCGACCTCACCGAGCTGAGCCCGGCCACCGCGTTCTGGCGCGGCTACAGGCTCAACTTCGGCGCCGCGCTCAAGATCTGGGTGCCGTGGCTGCTCGTGCTGGCCCTGGCCGGCACCAACCTGGCCAACTTCGCCGCCGCGGGGGTGCCCGGCTGGTGGGGCGCCCTGCTGATCGTGCTCGCCGCCGGCGGCACGCTGTGGGTGGCCAACGCGCTGGTCATCACATCGCTGTTCGCCTTCAGGGCGGTGGACGTCGCCAAGCTCGCGGCGTACGCGCTCGGCCGCTTCCCCGCCGCCACCCTCGCCAACGCCTGCCTGCTCATCGTGGCGGGCGGCGTCGTGCTGATCGCCTCGGAGGCGGTGCTGGCGCTGCTGGCCTCGGTGCTCACCGCGACGCTCCTGTGGAACAGCCGCGCCATGATCACCGAGGTGCAGCAGCGCTTCACCCGCCCCTAGCAGCCCGCCTCTCGCAGCCCGTCCCTAGTGGATCGTCCTGCCGTGCGCGTCGGGCACGCCCGACTTGCGGAAGAAGTAGGCGTTGATCTGGTCACGCCACTCCTCCGCCGAGCGCACCTGCTCGTCGAGCCGCTCGCACACGCGGGCGTACAGCGCGGGATCCACCACGTCGTCGCCCTCCAACTTCGCCCACAAGGCCCTGATCTCCGCGGCCTCCTCCGCGCCGGCGAAGTGGGCGTCGTAGATGTGCTGGATGACCGTGGTGCCGCTCTGCAGCACGTGCTCGTACGGCACGTGGTGGAAGAACAGCAGCAGCTCGTCGGGGCACTCCGCGAGCGACTCGTACACCTGCGACCACGGCGCCGGGTACTGGCCGGTGTAGCCGGTGCCGGTGGCCCTGGTGCGGTCGACGCCGACGCCGTCGCGGTCGGCGAAGTGGTAGGTGCCCCACGGCGTGTACTCGTAGCCGTCCACGTCGGGGCCGTAATGGTGGCCGGGCCTGACCATGAAGCCGACGCCCAGCGGCGCGGTGTAGCGCTCGTACGTGCGCCACGAGCCGTCCATCATGCCGTGCAGCGTCTCCCGCAGCTCCTCGCCGCCCTCGGGGAAGGTGAGCCCGATCCACTCGTCCAGGATCGCCGCCGGGTCGAGGCCGGGGTTCCAGGCCAGGCGGCCGAAGGCGTACAGGTTGGCCTGGGCCAGCGGGTGGCCCGTCCAGTAGGGGTCGTCGCCCACGTTCGACACCGCGACGAGACCGCCGCTCGTCGTCACGTCGGCCACCGCCCGCTCGCCGGGGCCCCAGAAGCGGAACCCGAGCACCTCGCTCCACATCGGCGCGAGATAGCAGACGTGCCGCTGCTGGCCGGTGTACTCCTGCGTCACCTGCAGCTCCACCGCGAGCTTCGTGGCCGGCATGGCGGCGATCACCGGGGAGATCGGCTCGCGCGTCTGGAAGTCGATCGGGCCGTACTTGACCTGGAGGATCGCGTTGTCCCTGAACCGGCCGTCGAGCGGCGAGAAGTGGTCGTGGGCGGCGCGGGCACGGTCGGTCCTGCGGTCGCGCCAGTCCTGGCGGTGGTTGTAGACGAACGCCCGCCAGTGCACCACGCCGCCGTGCGGGGCGAGGGCGTCGGCCAGCACGTTCGCGCCGTCGGCGTGGTCACGCCCGTACGCGAACGGCCCAGGCTGGCCCTCCGAGTCGGCCTTGACGACGTAACCGCCGAAGTCGGGGATCGTCTCGTAGACCCGCTCCGTCGTCCGCGCCCACCAGGCGCGCACGTCCTCCTCCACCGGGTTGGCCGTCTCCAGGCCGCCGAGCACGATGGGGGAGGCGAAGGTGACCGACAGGTGCACGCGGATGCCGTACGCGCGGAACTCCGCCGCCAGCGCGGCCACCTCGCCGAGCCGGTCGGTCAGCAGGCGGGCCTCGGCGGCGTGCACGTTGACGTTGTTGACCGCGACCGCGTTGACGCCGGTGGCCGCGAGCAGCCGGGCGTAGGCGCGTACCCGGGTCAGGTCCTCGCGCAGGACGCCGTCCCGCCAGAAGATCGAGCCGCCCGAGTAGCCGCGCTCCACCTGGCCCATCACGGGGTGCACGTCGATGTTGTCCCAGTGGTCGAGCATGCGCCTGGCCGGCGCGGGCCGGTGCGTCTCGGCCGGGCGGTCGCCCTCGAACGCCGCCTCGCCCAGCCTGACCACCGCGAAGAACCCGTACAGCAGGCCCGCCGGCTTGTCCGCCAGCACCACGGTCACGCCGCCGGAGCGGGCCAGCAGGAAGCCCTCAGCACCCAGTTCGGGGCCCTTGACCGCCTGCGCGGCCGCGGGCAGCGAGCCGTCGGAGGTCAGCGCGAGCACGAGGTCGTACGGTCCGCCCGGCGTGGCCACGGCGCCGCCGTGCCGCGCGCAGGCGTCCGCCACCTCGGCCCGGACGGTCTGCGCGACCTCCGAGGCGTCGGCGAGCACGAGCACGCGGCGCGCGCCGAGCGCACGGAACGCCTCGGGGGGCAGCCAGGCCGGATGGACGTCATCGACATGGGGAACGGTCACGGGGGGGCTCCTTAGGTCAAACTCCAAGGAGCGAATCTATCGCCGCCCCGCGAACCGCCCTCAGGCAGCGTCGTTGAAGGGCGTCAGCCGGAGCCTGATCGCGGTGGGCGCGGTGTCCTCGATGTAGGTGGAGCCGTCGGCCACGTCGTCGTAGGGGTAGCCGTAGGCCTTGCCGCTGCGGGTGTTGGCGTGCAGGACGCGGGCGTAGTGGTTGGTGAGCGAGGTGCGGTAGTACTGCGACCGGTCGGTGACCGGCTGGTCGGGGTGGCTGAGCAGGGTCGTGCGGTTGAACGCGGCACCGAGGATCGCCGCGATCGGGCCCGAGATCCCCTCGGAGTGCAGGGCGCCGTTGCAGTAGAACACGTCGCGGGTGCTCGGCCTGGAGAACGAGCGGATGCCCTTGTCGAAGACGAACTGCCCGCCCTGCACGCGCCCGGTGTAGGTGACGCCGTTGGCCACCACGCGCAGGTTCCTGCCGGTGTAGGAGTTCCACACGTCGTTGATGTACGGGTCCAGGTAGCCGCCGGAGAACAGGCCCGAGTCGATGCCATGGCCCGGCGCGATCACCCGCAGGTCGCCCACGACGAGGTTGCGGAACGCCGGCTGCGCCGCCACGCCCGCGAAGATCTGGTCGCGGCCGTTCGGCACCAGCGTGCCGGAGACCTGGCTGGTGCGGCCGTCCAGCTTGAGCTCCATCGGGATGGAGAACATGTCGACCATGGTCGTGTTGCAGAACATGCCGCCGCTGTTGAAGGTGAACTCCATGAAGTCGTGCAGCACGTTGTAGCTGGGGTCCGAGCTGACCCAGCCGGCCGGGTGCTGGAGCGCCGGGCGGCCGTTGCCGTCGATGACGACCCTGAACCTGATCTTCTGGCCGATGGAGACGTACACGCGGCCGGACATCCAGGGCAGCGTGATGCGGGTGTCGCCGCTGGCGGCCAGCGGGATCGACAGGTCGGCGAAGCCGTCGGGGCCGTTGTGCGACAGCGAGACCGGCACCCTGGTGCCGTCGGCGCGGGCGAAGACCTGGTTGCCGGTGGCCTGGTCGGTGCCGACGACGTACAGCCAGATCTGGTTGTTGGCGTAGCGGAAGGTGTGGTTGACGACGGTCATGGGCAGCGACGTGGCCGCCTGGGCGGGCTTGGCGAGGGCCAGTACGGGGGTGGCCGCCGCGCCGGCCAGCAGCGCCCTTCTGGTGATCATCGTTCGACTCCTCGGGGGGTGCGCTTCGAGAGAGCGACGCGTCGAGAGAGCGCTCTCTCGCCGATTTCGGTTAAGTTTCTTTCCTGTAATGGCGCACTGTCAAGGCCGCATGCGGAGTCCCGGTCTACCTGCCGGCGGCGGGTGTCGCCTGGTGGCCCTGGACCAGGCCGGATGGGGCTTGGGTGCGCCACGGGCGCGGTGTCCTGGCCGGGCGGCGGCCGGCGACCAGGGGCGGCGTCTCGGGGGTCAGCACCGAGACCTCGCGGGGTGACGTACGCGCCGCACGCGGCGGCACCGCCTCGCTCTCGCGCGACCGCGGCCGTGCGGAGCCGCCGTCCCGCGCGGACGGCTTCGGGCCGGCGGTGGCGGCGGAGGACGGCGCCGTCGTGATCGCGCCGATACGCGGGCCGCTGGTCGGGGCGCCGCTCTGCCCGTCGCTGGGGCCGTCGCTGGGGCCGTCGCTCGGGTCGCCGCTGGGGCCGCCGCTGGGATCGCCGGCCGGGGTCGCGATCGGGCGGGGGCTGAGGGCCGACAGCGGGCGCCGGCCGCGCGCGTCCTCCTCGTACGGGAAGGTCAGCGGATCGAGCGTCGGCGAGCTGCCCGGGACCCCGATCAGCACCCCGGCCACCGCCAGCTGCAGCACGCCTGCCAGCAACGCCGAGACGCCCAGCACCCGCCGCCGCCGCGCACCGGCCGGACCGGGCCGCTCGCTCAGCACGGCGTACGCGTTCGTGCCATGAGGGTCCTCCGGGGGGTGGGGGGACGAACGGGTTTCTCGATCTAGGCACGAAAGATGATCGTGGTCAAGCGGGGACCAACGACCCAGGGGCCGTTCCGAGGTGCTGCGCTATGATCGCAGCGACGACGGGCTCGCGACCTGGAACGATCCGCACCGGCCCGGACACGTCGTTCAGGTCGCGGTTCAGGTCGCGCCGCTCACGGGACACGAGGAACGATGTCGAGCATCAAAGAGGTCGCCCGGCTCGCCGGGGTGTCCGTAGGCACCGTGAGCAACGTGCTCAACCGGCCCGACCTGGTCGCCCCCGACACCAGGCGCCGGGTGCAGGCGGCCATCGAGCGGCTCGGCTACGTCCGCAACGGCTCGGCCCGCCAGCTCCGCGCCGGCCGCAGCCGCACCATCGGGGTGGTCGCGCTCGACCTCGGCAACCCGTTCTTCATCGACGTCCTGCGCGGCGTCGAGACCGCGGCCCAGCAGTCCGACCTCACCGTCATGGTGTTCAACAGCAACAAGGACGCCTCCAGGGAAGCGGGGCTGCTCGACACGTTCGAGGAGCAGCGGCCGCTCGGTGTGCTGATCACGCCGGTCAACGACAGCGGCGAGGAGGAGCGGCTGGGCAGGCTCGTCGCGCGCGGCATCCCCGTGGTGCGCTTCGACAGCTCGGCCGGCCACGGCAACGGCTGCTCCGTCGCCGTGGACGACGTGCTCGGCGGGCGCCTGGCGGGCAACCACTTACGCGCGGCCGGCCATCGCCACATCGCCTTCGCCGGCGGCCCGTTCACCGTCCGCCAGGTGCGCGAGCGGCGCGACGGGCTGGCCGCCGCGCTCGGCCCCGGCGACACGCTCACCGAGATCCCGCTGCCCGACCTGACGGTCGCCACCGGCCGCACGGTCGGCCAGGAGATCGCCGCCCGGCCGCCCGCCGACCGGCCCACGGCGGTGTTCTGCGCCAACGACCTGGTCGCGATCGGCGTGCTGCAGGAGATGACGCTGCGCGGGCTGAAGGTCCCCGACGACCTGGCGATCATCGGCTACGACGACATCGACTTCGCCGCGGCGGCCGCCGTGCCGCTGTCGTCCGTCCGCCAGCCGCGCGAGCAGATCGGCCGCACGGCCGCCATGCTCCTGCTGGAGGAGGCCAACCGGCCGGGCGAGCACGAGCACCGCCAGGTCATCTTCCAGCCTGACCTGATGGCCCGCGCCTCCACGGCCGCGACCGCGCGCTAGCGGACGCCCAGCCGGATCGGGAGTGTGCGGGGGCCGCGTACCTGGCCGGTGGACCACGTCACCGCTGCCGGGTCGGCCAGTTCGAACGACGGGATGCGGGCCAGCCACACCTCCAGCGCGACCCGCAGCTCCATGCGGGCCAGGTGGGAGCCGACGCAGCGGTGGATGCCGAGGCCGAAGGCGGCGTGCCGGTTCGCCTCGCGGTCGATGACCACCTCGCCGGCCCGCTCGAACTGGGCCGGGTCGCGGTTGCCCGAGGGGAACGACAGCAGCACCCAGTCGTCGGCCCGCATGCGCACGCCGTTCCAGGTCATGTCCTCCCTGACCAGCCTGGCCATGGTGACCGGCGCGTACGCCCGCAGGAGCTCCTCCATCGCGGTCGGCAGCAGCCCGGGCTCGGCGACCAGCCGCTCGCGGTCGGCCGGCGTCCTCGCGAGGTGCCACAGCGAGGCGCCGATCGCGCTCCACGTGGTGTCGATGCCCGCGATGAGCAGCAGCGCCATCGTGCCGGCGACGTGCGCGGCCTCCAGCTTGTTCCCGCCCAGCTCGGCGTTCACCAGGTAGGTGGTCAGGTCGTCGCGGGGGTGGTCGACGTGGTCGCGGATCTGGTCGAGCAGGTAGTCGTACAGCTCGTCCAGGGCCTCCGTACGCTCCTCGGCCGGCTTGTTGACGCCTTCGAGCACGTTCTCGATGAAGCGCCGGAACCGGGGCCCGTCCTCGGGCGGGAAGCCCAGCATGTCGGCGATCACCCGGACCGGGATGTGCTGGGCGTAGTCGCGGGCGGCGTCCACGACCGGCAGGCCCTCCAGGGTGTCCACGAGCGCGTGGCAGTAGGCGCGCGTCGCGGCCTCCCGCCGGGCCACCGCCGACTTGGTGAACGCCGGCAGCAGCAGCTTCCTCGCGTGGTGGTGGAACGGCGGGTCGGACGAGATCGGCGGCGAGTCGCCCATCGGGGCCAGCTCGCGCGGCGGCCGGACGTTTCCCATGATGATCGCGCGCGAGGAGAACCGCTCGGTGTCGTACGCGACCGCGGCCACGTCCGCGTAACGCGTCGGCAGCCAGCCGCCGCCGAACCGCTCCGTGCGGGCGATCGGGCAGCGTTCGCGCAGGTCGTCCAGGATCGGGTACGGGTCGGCCGCCCACTCGGGCTCCAGGTGGGAGAAGTCGGTCGCCCAGTCGGAGACCGGGCCGGTGACGATCTCGCTCCGCGTGCCCTCCGGCACCTCGGACGCCTCCTGCGGGCCCGCCGTGAAACGGTCGTCCACGGTCATCGTCAGGATCCCTCGCCGGTGTCGATGGCGTGCTCGGGACAGTTGGAGACGGCCAGGCGGGCCGCCCGCTCCTGCCCGGGCGCCACCAGGCCGTCGCCGAGCACCGTGCCGTAGCCCTCGCCGTCCTCGCCGAACAGCTCGGGCGCGAGGTCGTAGCAGCGGCCGTGGCCCTGGCAGCGCTCCGGGTCGATGTGCAGTTTCACGGGGTGGCCTCCGTCTGAGGTGTCGGGTCGGTGGAGCCGGTCGGTGCGAGGGCGGCGATGATACGGACGAGCAGCGCCGTCCACTCCTCGTCGTCCACGGGATGCAGGTCGGAGGTGACGAGCGCGCTGCCCATCGCGAGCAGGGTGCAGAAGTGGGCGAACGCGTCGGCGGAGACGCCCGGGTCGATCTCGCCGTCGGCCTGCGCCACGCGTACGAGGTCGGCGATCCAGCCCGCCCGCTCGCCGAGGTAGTCGCGCATCGAGGCGGCCACGTCGTCGTCCCTGCGGGCGGCGACCAGCGCCTCCACGATGAGGTTGCCCTGCGCGTCGCGCCGGCGCGGCAGGCCGCGCCCCAGGGCGAGCAGCAGGTCGGTGGCGGACCTGTCGGGGTCGGCGGCGAACAGCCCGGCCAGCATGCGCCGCCCGTGCGCGCGCAGCGCGGCCACCATCAGGTCGGCCTTCGAGCCGAAGTGGGCGTACAGGGCGCCGTTGCTCACGCCGGCCGCGGCGGAGATGTCGGCCACGCGGGTGCCGTCGTAGCCGCGCTCGGCGAAGGCGTCGGCGGCGGCGCGCAGCAGGCGCTCACGGGTCTCGGCGGCGGTCACTCCGGGGATGCGTCCCATGAACGAATTTAAAAAGTCGTTCATTTGCCGCGTCAAGTGCACCAGGGCCGGGGGTGGCCCGCCGTCCTGATCTCATCTAGGCTGAACGCGGCGAGGGGAGTACTTCGCAAGAGCCGGCCCGGTCAGTACGGACGTCCACGCGTCCCCGGACGGCCACCCCCAGGGTGAAGGAGACCTCGAACGGGAGAAGTACGTTCGAGGGAGGTTTCCCATGTCCGCGGGGTTGTTCTCGCATGCCGTCGAGCTGCGCACCATCGCCTCACCGGCCCTATGGTCGATCACGGTGGCGGCCCTGGTGCTGCTGCTGGCGCTCGATCTCCTGCTGACCCGCAGGCCGCGTGAGGAGAGCGTGCGCGCGGCGGCCGGCTGGTCGGTGTTCTACCTGCTGCTGCCCGTGCTCTTCGGCTTCTATTTGTGGGCCGATCACGGGGGCGGCGTGGCGGTGGAGTTCTTCACCGGGTTCGTGGTGGAGAAGTCGCTGTCGGTCGACAACCTGTTCGTGTTCATGCTGCTGCTGGCCGCCTTCGCGGTGCCGTCCGCACTGGCCAGGCAGGTGCTGCTGTACGGCATCGTCGGCGCCCTCGTCCTGCGCGCGATCTTCATCGGGCTCGGCGCCGCCGCGCTGCAGAGCGGCACGTGGGCGTTCCTGCTGTTCGGCGGGATCCTCATCCTGACCGCCGGAAAGATCGTCAAGGACGTGATGGCGGGGGAGCAGCAGGAGGTGGACATCTCCTCCATGCGCACGGTCCGGCTGGTACGCCGGTTCGTCCCCGTCACCGCCGACTACCGGGGCTCGCGCCTGGTGGTCCGGGAGAAGGGGCGTACGGCGCTGACCCCGCTCGCGCTGGCCGCGGTCGCCATCCTGGCCACCGACATCGTCTTCGCCGTGGACTCGGTGCCCGCGGTGTACGGCGTCACCGAGGACCCTTTCCTGGTGTTCGCCACCAACGCGTTCGCCCTGCTCGGCCTGCGCGCGCTGTACTTCGTGCTGCAGGGCGTGCTGGCCAAGCTGCGTCACCTCAACCACGGGCTGGCCGTCATCCTGGCCTTCATCGGGGCCAAGCTGATCCTGCACTGGGCGCACGGCGTCTGGCCCGGCGTGCCGGAGATCCCGACGCCGCTCTCGCTCGGCGTCATCGTCTGCGTCCTGGCCACGGTCACCGCGACCAGCCTGCTCGCCAACCGCCGCGAACGGCGGCGCGCGCCGCGGCAACCGCTCGAAGAGGCCGAGCGGCACGCTTAGTGGGCGGTCAGTGCCCGGTCAGTGGGCGGCGCGGGCCTGGAGGAGGTCGGCGAGGAAGTGCAGCAGGGCCGCCGAGGTGGTGGCGGAGGTGATGGCCTGCTCCTCGATGAGCCCCTGCACGCGCAGCATCGGCACCCACTCGGCCCGCCCGCGCTCCTCGTCGTCCTCGCCCTTCTCCGGGCCGCCGGCCAGCTCGGTGGCCCGGTGGGCGGCGAACACGACGTGCTCGCAGTCGGCGACGTCGCCGGCCGGCCTGGTGCGGATCAGCGGCACCAGCGGGCCGGGCCGCCAGCCCGTCTGCTCCTCGACGTGGCGGGCCGCCGCCTCCTCCGGCTCCTCGCCCGGGCCGACGTCGCCGAGCGGGATCTCCCAGCCGCGGGTGTCGGTGATGGGGCTGTGCCGCCACAGCAGCAGCACCCGCCCGTCGTGGAAGACGACCGCGCCGGCCGCCTGCGGCGTCCTGATGAAGGGCCGCTCGACGCGCTCACCACCGGTCAGCTCGACGTCGGCGACTCCGAGGCCGACCCCGTTCGCCGCGTAGAGCAATCGCTCCGACCGCCGTCGCATGGGATTCTCCTCACCGCTCACCGCTCCTATCCCCACTCTCCTCGACGATACGCACCGGTAGGGCTAGAGCCGGGCGCTCGGGGGAAACGTCAGTGGGGGAGGCTACCCTGGGCTGCGCCGTTTCGCGGAGGGGCGGCACGGGGGTCCGGGGCGTCCCGGCGTCCGACCGGAGGGGAAGCGATCGTGGGGTCATGCGCAGGCGGAGGGCTGCCACCTGACGAGGTCGTCGTCACGGCCCTGCGCGCCGGCGACGAGGCGATGTTCGCGGTGCTGCTCGACACCTGGTCACGAGGCATGCTCCGGGTCGCCAGGTCCTATGTGTCCACCGACCACTCGGCCGAGGAGGTCGTCCAGGACACGTGGCTGGCCGTCATCGACGGCATCGACGGGTTCGAGCAGCGGTCGTCGATCAAGACGTGGGTCTACCGCATCCTCGTCAACACCGCGAAGAAGCGCGGGGTGCGGGAGAGCCGCACGCTGCCGTGGAGCGCGTTCGGGGCCGACGGCGAGCCCTATGAGCCTGGGGCGTTCGGGCCCGGGCCGCTGCCCGGCGGCTGGGGCGACCCGGGCTGGTGGCCGACGCCCGAGGGTGAGGCGCTGGCCGCCGAGGTGCGCACGCTGATCGCGGAGGCCCTGGCGCGGCTGCCGCCGCGGCAGCGGGTGGTCATCACGTTGCGCGACGTCGAGGGGTGCAGCTCCGACGAGGTCTGCGAGATCCTGGAGATCTCCGCGGCCAACCAGCGGGTGCTGCTGCACCGCGCCCGCACGGCCGTACGCGGCTGGCTGGCCGACTACTACGACTCGGTCAAGCAACCGGAATGACGTCGCCTGTCCCATCTGGCGCGAAGAGCGGCGACAATGAAGTGAAGCGGTTCATCTCAATGACAAGGGCGGTCCACGTCGTGAAGCGGTTCACCTGCGACGAGCTGGCGGAACTCCTCACTGCCTACCTTGACGGGGCCCTCGACCGGCTCGCCCGCGACGGCATTAAGGCCCATCTGGCCGGGTGCGAGTGGTGCGAGCGCTACTTCGAGCAGTTCCGCGCCACCATCAGGGCGCTCGGCGACCAGCCGCCGGAGAAGCTGTCGGCCGGGGTCCGCGACCGCCTCATGGTCGCCTTCCGCGAGCGCCGCGGCGTCTAGCGGAGGTTCGTTCGCGCTCGCGGGCGAACCCGGCGTGCAGGGCGGCGAGCACGGCGGGGGTGAGCGCGCCGGCGCGCAGGCAGCCGAGCGCGGCGATCGTGGCGCGCAGCTGGTCGAGCCGGCGCGCGCAGCCGGGGCAGGCGTTCAGGTGCCGTGTCAGGGCGCGGTGCCGGACCGGTGGGAGCGCCCCTTCCAAATAGTCGGTCAGCGAGGCGAGCACGTGCTCGCACGTCCGCGTTTCTCCTCCTCGCCGTCGCTTCATGCCCATGTGACCTAGTTCTCGGCCCGCTTTATCCGTTACACCCCGATTTGTGCGTAACGTTCTCGCGCCTCGCGGATCTGTAGCTCCGTACTGACCGGCGAGGGGAGGACGATGATCGGTGTCACGGCCGAGAGCGCACCGTTGCGGGACGCCTCAGAGGTGGCCGACTTCGCGCGCAACAGCTTCCGTCCATCGGCGGGTGACCGCGTGGGCGTGGAGCTCGAGTTCCTGGTCTTCGACCGTACGGACGTCACGGGGCAGGTGCCGGTGTCCAGGGTCGAGCGGGCCCTGCCGGCGCAGCTGCCGGGCGGGAGCAAGGTGACGTTCGAGCCCGGCGGCCAGCTTGAGCTGTCCGGGCCCGCGGGGTCGCTCCCGCTGATGCTGACCGCGCTGGCCGCCGACGTGGCGGCGGTCCGCGACGCCCTCGACGCCGAAGGGCTGGCGCTGGCCGGGGTCGGGCTCGACCCGGTGCGCCCGGCCCGCCGCCAGCTCACGCTCCCCCGGTACGACGCCATGGCGGAGTTCCTCGGCCGCCCGTACGGGGCGCTGATGATGTGCTCGACCGCCTCCATCCAGGTCAACCTGGACCTGGGGGACCGCCCCGCCCCTCGCTGGGAGCGTGCCCACGCGCTCGGCCCGATGCTGCTCGCCGCCTTCGCCAACTCGCCGCTGAGCGACGGACGGCCCAGCGGCTGGATGTCCGGCCGCCAGGCGGTCTGGGACAACCTCGACCCCACCAGGACCGCACCCGTCCCCAGGACCGGCGACCCCGCGGCCGACTGGGCGGAATACCTGCTCGACGCCCGCCTCATGCTGGTACGCGAGGACGACGACCACTACCGCACGATCCGCGACGGCTCCACGTTCCGCGACTGGCTGGCCGGCGGCGGCCCCCGCCGCCCCACGGCCGAGGACCTCGCCTACCACGCCACCACCGTCTTCCCCCCGGTACGCCCCCGGGGCTGGCTGGAGATCCGCTACCTCGACGCGCAGCACCCGTCGGCCTGGCCGGTGTGCGCGGCGGTGACGTACGCGCTCGTCACCGACGACAGAGCGGCCGACACCGCGATGGCCGCCGTGGAGCCGCACCGGCAGGCGTGGGAGGCGGCGGCGCGGTGCGGGCTGGCGGACCCGCGCATAGGACGAGCCGCCGAGACCTGCTTCAGGGCCGCGCTGGAGGCCCTGCCCCGGCTCGGCGCGGACGCCGCCCTGGTCGGAGCGGTGGCCGCGTTCGCCGACCGGCACGTGACGACCGGCCGCTCGCCGGCGGCCGACCTGACCCTCGAAGGACTGCTATGACCGACGCCAAGGAACGCATCGCCGCGCAACTCCTCGCGGTCCGCGACCGCTCGCTCGCCTACACCGAGGCCGACGACGACCTGCTCGTCCGCCAGCACTCCCCGCTGATGTCGCCGCTCGTCTGGGACCTCGCGCACGTGGGCAACTACGAGGAGCTGTGGGTGCTGCGGGCCGCCGGCGGCATCACGCCGCTGCGCCCCGAGATCGACGACATCTACGACGCGTTCAAGACCCCGCGCAAGGACCGCCCGAGCCTGCCCTTCCTGGGCCCCGCCGAGGCCCGCCGCTACATCGAGGGCGTGCGCGGGCGCGTGCTCGACGTGCTGGACGCCATCGACCTGGACGACCCCAGCCCGCTCAACCGCGACGGCTTCGTCTTCGGCCTGGTCATCCAGCACGAGCACCAGCACGACGAGACGATGCTGGCCACCCTGCAGCTGTCGGGACAGCCCGGCCTCGTCCAGGACGGCGAGCTGCCGGAGGGACGTCGCGGCGGCCCCGAGGAGGTGCACGTGCCGGCCGGGCCGTTCCTCATGGGCACCGACACGCTGCCCTGGGCCTACGACAACGAGCGCCCCGCCACCTGGGTGGACCTGCCCGGCTACTGGATCGACCGGCTGCCCGTCGGCAACCGCGCGTACGCCGGCTTCATCGAGGACGGCGGCTACGACGACCCCCGCTGGTGGACCCCCGAGGGCTGGCACTGGCGGCAGACCAGCGGCGCCACCGGGCCGCTCTTCTGGACCAAGGACGGCGGCACCTGGTACCGCAACCGCTTCGGCCGCACCGAGCCGCTCCCCATGGACGAGCCCGTCCAGCACGTCTGCTGGTACGAGGCCGACGCCTACGCCCGCTGGGCCGGCAAGCGGCTGCCCACCGAGGCCGAGTGGGAGAAGGCGTGCGGCTGGGACCCCGAGCGGCGGCGCTCCCGCCGCTACCCGTGGGGCGAGACCGAGCCCACGCCCGCCCTGGCGAACCTCGGCCACCGCGCCTCCCACCCCGCGCCGCTCGGCGCCTACCCGGGCGGGGCCTCGGCGTACGGGGTGGAGCAGATGGTGGGCGATGTGTGGGAGTGGACCGGGTCCTGGTTCGACGGCTACCCGGGGTTCCGCAGTTTTCCGTACAAGGAGTACAGCGAGGTGTTCTTCGGCGAGGAGTACCGGGTGCTGCGCGGCGGCTCGTGGGCGGCCGACCCGGCGGCGGTGCGGACCACGTTCAGGAACTGGGACTACCCGATCCGCCGGCAGATCTTCACCGGCTTCCGCTGCGCCAGGTCGGAGACCTGAGGTGTGCAGGCACGCCGCCTGGCTGGGCGCCGCACGGCCGCTCACCTCGCTCATCCACCAGCCGCCGCACGGGCTGCTCACCCAGTCGTACGCGCCGCGCCGGCAGCGGCACGGCACGATCAACGCGGACGGCTACGGCATGGGCTGGTACGACCCCGCCCGCGCCGAGCCCGTCCGCTACCGGCGCTCCGTCCCCATGTGGACCGACGCCAACCTGACCGCGCTCGCCGAGATCGCCCGCTCGACCTGCCTGCTCGCGGCCGTCCGCTCGGCCACCGTGGGCATGCCGATCGAGGAGAGCGCCACCGCGCCGTTCGCCGACCGCAGGTGGCTGCTCAGCCACAACGGCCGGGTCGACCGCGACGCGGTCAAGGACCTCGCCGACGGCGCCGAGTCCACCTGCGACGCCGCCTGGCTCGCCGCCGCCGTGTTCCAGCGCGGCAGGGCGGGAGCCGGGCTGGGCGAGGCGCTGGCCGACGTGGTCGTACGGGCGGGGGAGAAGGACCCCGCCGCCCGGCTCAACCTGCTCGCCTGCGACGGCGCGTCCATCGCCGCGACCGTCTGGGGCGACACCCTGTTCCATCACCGGCTCCACGACGGCGTGCTGGTCGCCAGCGAGCCGCTCGACGACTCGCCGGGCTGGCAGGCCCTGCCCGACCGCGCCCTGCTGACCGTGTCAGGCGACGACGTCCAGGTCCAGCCGTTGTGAACTCACCTCAGGAGGCCTCGTGCCCGCCACCCAGTCAACCGTCCGCCTGATCAACCACCTCGACCGCGGCTACCTGCGCCAGGCGCTCGAGACCGACGTCAGGAATGGCCTGACGGCCACGCCGAAGTGGCTGCCGCCCAAGTGGTTCTACGACGCCAGGGGCAGCGAGCTGTTCTCGGAGATCACCCGGTTGCCCGAGTACTACCCGACCCGCCGCGAGCTGACGATCCTGCGGGCGCGGGCCAAGGACCTTGCCGCGGCGGGCCGCGCCGACACGCTGGTCGAGCTGGGCTCCGGCACCAGCGAGAAGACCGTGCTGCTGCTCGACGCGCTGGCCGCGGCCGGCACGCTGCGCGGCTACACGCCGGTGGACGTGGACGCCGTCACCCTGGAGGGCGCCGCCAGGCGGCTGGCCGCGCGCTATCCCGGGCTGGCCGTGCAGGCGGTGTGCGCCGACTTCGAGCGGCACCTGGCGCTGCTGCCCCGCGACGGGCGGCGGATGGTCGCCTTCCTCGGCGGCACCATCGGCAACCTCGAACCGGGGGCGCGGGCCGCGTTCCTCGCCGGGCTGCGCGAGACGCTGCGGCCGGGGGAGACGTTCCTGCTCGGGGCCGACCTGGTCAAGGACACCGGGCGGCTGGTGGCGGCGTACGACGACGCGGCCGGGGTGACGGCCGAGTTCAACAGGAACGTGCTGCGGGTCATCAACAGGGAGCTGGACGCCGACTTCGAGCCCGAGGCGTTCGCGCACGTCGCCGTCTACGACGAGGAGCACGACTGGATCGAGATGCGGCTGCGGGCCACGCGCGCCATGCGGGTGCGAGTCGGCGGGCTCGGCCTGAGCGTGGACTTCGCCGAAGGGGAGGAGATGCGCACGGAGATCAGCGCCAAGTTCCGCCTCGACGGGCTGCGCGCCGAACTGGAGACGGCCGGCTTCACCCCGCTCCGCGACCACACCGACCCGGCCGGCGACTTCGCCCTCCTCCTGGCCGGGGCATGACGACAGGCCAGGCCGGGGAGGTGCGGGCCGGGCCGGTCGGGGAGCGCCGGTCGTCCGTCGGGAAGGTTTGGCGGGCGGGGCGGTCCGTGATGCCGGGCGGGCACCTCGACGCGGCGGGGTGCAACGTGCCCGGCGATCGGGTGCTCGACGCGATGGCCGTCCACCTGGCGCTGGAACGCGAGCGCGGCGGGTACCGCGCCGTCCCCGACCTCACCGAGCCGCGGCGGGCGCTGGCCGCGCTGGTGGGGGCGGGGCCGCGGGACGTGGCGTTCCTGGAGAGCGGCACGGCGGCGATGGCGGCCCTGCTCGGCGGCTGGCGGCTCGGCCCGGGTGCCAGGGTGGGGCGGGCCCGCACCGAGTACGGGAGCACGCTCATGCTCCTGCACCGCCTCGCGGAGCGGAACGGCTGGCGGCTGGTCGACCTGCCGGTCGGCGGCGACACCAGGATCGACCCCGACGGGCTCAGGGCGGCGCTGGCGGCCGGGCTCGACCTGGTCGTCGTCTCCCACATCGCCTCCCACCGGGGCGTCGTGCAACCGGTGGCCGAGCTGGGCGCGTTGTGCCGGGCCTCCGGGGTGCCGCTGGTGCTGGACGTCTGCCAGTCGCTCGGCCACGTGGACGTCCTGGGCGCCGGGGCCGCCGCGTACGTGGGGACGTCCAGGAAGTGGCTGGCGGGCCCGCGCGGCGTCGGCTTCCTCATCACCCCCGGCCTGACCCCCGCCATGGACGCCCCGGCCCCCACCCTCAGCGGCCACACCTGGGACGACCCCGCCGAGGACCCGGAGCCCGTGCCGGGCGCGGCCCGCTACGAGAGCTCGGAGGGCGCCATCGCGGCCCGCGCCGGTCTCGGCGCCGCAGTCCTCGAACACCACGAGCTCGGCCCCGCCGCCGTCCACGAGCACCTGGCGGGACTGGGCCGCACGGCCCGCGAGCTCCTGGACGGCGCCGGCGGCTGGCGCGTCGCAGAACCCCTGGACGAGCCGTCCGCCCTGATCACCCTCCGCCCGCCACCCCACGACACGGTGGAAGGGGCCGCCGCCCGCGCCGCCGCCGCGTCCCTCCTGGTCGGCACGGTCCCCGCCGCCCGCGCCCCGCTGGACCTCCAGGAGCCGCTCCTCCGCGTCTCCCCGCCGCCGGGCACCTCGCCGGAGACCCTGGAGTCTCTCGCCGAGGTCCTCACGGGCCGGCGGGGGTGAGGAGCCGGTTCACGGCGGCGGTGACGCGGCGGGTGAAGGGGGAGGCGGTCGCTGGGCCGTGGAAGGGCTCCGTCGCGCCCTCCGTGACCGCCTCGATCGTCGCCAGGTCGGCGCCGGGGTGACAGAGCACGTCCGGGCCGGGAAGGCCCGCGAGCAGGAACTCGCCCTGGTCGGCCGTCGCCTCGGCCGGGTGGGCGGCGCGGCGGACGAAGCGGGGCCGGTCGGCCTCGTCCAGCCGGTAGACGCCGGGACCGCGGCCGGCCGTCACCCGTACCGGGGTCTCGCCGGTCACCCGCAGCCGGATCGTGAACGGCCCGCCCGGCCGGGTCGCGCGCAGCAGGCTGAGCTGGTTGAACTCCTGCGGATCGGGCAGCCAGGTGACCCGTCCGCCGAGCAGCACGCTCAGGTGTGCGGCGGTGAACGGGGGCACGCCCATCGCCTGCTGGTTCGCCGCCGACACCTCGGTGGCCGCGTCGTACCGCCACCTGATCGCCGACAGGAAGACCCGCTCGGCCGGGGTCAGCAGCGCGCGCACGGTGAACAGGCCGGTCACGCCGTAGCGGCGCCAGCCCCACACCGCGAGGCGTTCCGCGCACTCGATGAGCAGCGCCGCCGCCGGCAGCGGCCAGGGGCGCGACCAGTCGTGGCCGGCGCCGTCCAGCGGACCCGCGCCCGCCTCGGGGACGCCGGTGGCGGCGTGCGCGGGGCGGTCCACGTACACGGAGACGCCGCCCGCGCCGTCCGGCACGCTGAGCGCGGTGACCGCGCAGGGCAGGCCGTCCACGTACGCCGCCACCCGGTACGGCCCCAGCAGCCGCGCCGCGCGCCCCATGTCGTCCTCGCCCGACACGACGACCGTGCCGCGCCCGCCTCCCGCGCCGCCCGCCTGCACCACGACCCGCTCGGTGCCGACGGCCCGCCGCAGCTCGGCCAGGCCGGGCAGCCGCTCGACCGGCACGCTCGTGATCCGCGCCGCCGGCGGCACCCCTGCCGCGCGCAGCAGGTCGTCGAAGAGGTGCCTGGCCTCGATGGTGGCCCTGACGCCCGGGTCGACGGCCGCGATCGTGCCGCCGTGCGCCAGCTCCTGCAGCTGGGCGCCGGCGATGCAGGTGGCGACGACCGGCGGCCGGTCCAGCTTGACGAGCTGCCTGGCCGCGTCGTGGCGGACCCGGCGCAGCCAGCCGTGCCGCTCGGCCACCGACCGCACTCCGGTACGCTCCTCGGCCGACACCGTCACACCGGGCAGCGCCGGGTCCCACGCCGCGTAGCAGCCGACGGCCAGCGCCGGCCGCAGCGCCTCCACGGGCGCCGGGCCGGTGTAGCCGGTGCGGAGCACGGTGCCGTACCGGTCGATCGCGACCAGCGGCCGGCCGTCGAGCGCCGCCAGCAACTCGGCATGCGCCACCTCGAACGCCGCGTCCTTGGACGTCGCGCCCTCGTATGCCGCCCCTTCCATTGCCGCCCCCTCCATGTGCCGCCTCCTCTCGCTCGCCGGCCGGCCGTGGCAGAACGTCACCGTCCGCACTATTGACGGTGCTTTGCGTGGAGCGGAGAGTCGAGGGCACGGCGATGTGAAGCGATGTGAAGATGCGATGCCGCCACGACGCACCCGCCCCGTCGCGAACCGGGCGCTCGCCGCGCTCATCGAGCAGGCCGGCTGGACGCACGCCGCCACCGCGCGGCAGGTCAACGCGGTCGCCGCGGAGAGCGGGGAGCGGATCCACTACGACCGGTCCGCGGTGGGGCACTGGCTGACCGGTACGGTGCCGCGGCCCGAGGCCGTGCACGCGGCGGTGGAGGCGTTCCGGCGCCGCCTCAACCGGCCCGACCTGCGCCCCGCGCACCTCGGCTGGCCGGACCCCGGGGTGCCGCCGCCGCCCGACGACCCGTGGCGCGGCGACCCGGTCGCCCGGCTGGCGGGGTTGGGGGAGGACGACCTGCTCAACCGCCGTACAGTGCTGACGGCCGGCACGTTCACGCTGGCCGCGCTGTCGGGCCTGGCAGACGGTGGGACCCGGGGGCCGGCCCGGCGCCCCGTGGGCCGTCCTGGCGCGGGCGACGTGGTCCGTGTCCGCGCCGTCACCGCGAGCTTCGCCGACCTCGACGACCGGTACGGCGGCGGCCACGCCAGGCAGGCGGTGGCGGCGTACCTGTCGCGCGAGGTCACGCCGCTGCTCGCGAACGCGACCGGGCGCAGCAGGCCCGACCTGTTCACGGCGGCGGCCGAGCTGAGCTACCTGGCGGCGTACATGGCGATGGACGCCGGCGCGAACGCCCTGGCCCAGCGCTACTACATCAGCACCGTGCGGCTCGCCGACGAGGCGGGCGACCTGGTGCTGCGTGCGACGGCGCTGCGCAGCATGGCGGTGCAGGCCGCCGAGCTGGGCCACGACGGCGAGGCGCTGGCGCTGGCCGACGCCGCCGCGTCCGTGCTCGGCGGGCGCGGCCCCGGCCGGACCCTGGCCTGGATCACCGGCATGCGCGCCGAGACGCACGCGGCGGCCGGCACCCGCTGGGACGCGCTCAACCTGCTGCGCAGCACCGAGACGCAGCTCGAACGCGCCGACTCGGCGCCTGAGTCGGAGTGGACGGGCAACTACCGGCGCGAGTCGCTGGAGCACCAGATCGGGCTAACCCTCACCAGGCTCGGCGACCACGCCACCGCCGCCCGCCACTTCGCCGCCTCCATGCGCGCCCGCCGCCCGGTCGAGACCCGCACCCGCGTCCTCATCGGCCTCCGCACCGCCCACGCCTACCTGCGCGCCGGCGACCCGGAGCAGGCCGCCGTGACCGCGCTCCTCCTCCGCGACGACGTCCCGCTGATCTCCTCGGCCCGCGTGGGCGACGAGCTCCGCCGCCTGCGAGCCGGCTGGCAGCGCCACCGGGGCAGCCCGCTCGTCGCCGAGGCGGACCTCGCCATGGCGGGAAGGAGCTGAAAGCGGTCAGGAACGTGCGGGCCGGACCTGGCGGAGGAGGGGTCGCGGGGCAGCACGTCGCCGTCCACGACGGGCGAGAACGGCGTGGGCGTGTGGGCGACGACGCCCCAGCGGTCCTCGTACGCGATCATCTTGGCCGCCAGCGCGTCCGCGGCGCCCACGAGCCGCTCGGGGGTGACGGGCACGAGAGGTTCGGCATGGGCGGCAGGCCCAGCTCGCCGGCGAGCGCGGCGGCGACGTCGGCCGGTGGCGCCGAGAAGTACGTGCCCGGCACGCTCTGCGCGATCGCCCGTCGTGGCCCTCGGCTCCGTCGAAGTCGCCTCCAAGATTCCCGCCGTTCGCCGACAGGATCTGACCGCTCGTCGTAAAGGTCGTACAACTTTTAAATACTGCATACCGTATGTGGTAGCCGTGTGTGCGTGGCAGACAGTACGAGGTCCGCGAGTCCCCAAGCTTTCCTCAGCCGTTCCCGTATTGTGGCGGCGCCCACCTGGAGCCGTTGGCTCGTTCCGCCCGCTGCGCTCTCCGTGCACCTCGCCATCGGCCAGGCGTACGCGTGGAGCGTCTTCAAACCCCCGCTGGAGTCGGCGCTCGGCCTGTCGGGCACCCAGAGCGCGCTGCCCTTCCAGCTCGGCATCGTCATGCTCGGCCTGTCGGCCGCCTTCGGCGGCACGCTCGTCGAGCGCAACGGCCCCCGCTGGGCCATGTTCGTCTCGATGACCTGCTTCTCCTCCGGGTTCCTGCTGTCGGCGCTGGGCGTGATCACCCGGCAGTACTGGCTGGTCGTGCTCGGCTACGGCTTCGTGGGCGGCATCGGGCTCGGCATCGGCTACATCTCCCCGGTCTCCACCCTCATCAAGTGGTTCCCCGACCGGCCCGGCATGGCGACCGGCATCGCGATCATGGGCTTCGGCGGCGGCGCGCTCATCGCCTCGCCCTGGTCGGCGCAGATGCTCTCCTCCTTCGGCACCGGCACGACCGGCATCGCCACGACGTTCCTCGTGCACGGCGTCGTCTACGCCGTGTTCATGTCGATGGGCGTGCTGCTCGTCCGCGTCCCGCCGGACGGCTGGACGCCCAAGGGCTGGAAACCGCCCACCACCCGGCTCAGGCCGCTCATCACCACCGCCGACGTCTCCGCCCGCAACGCCATCCGCACCCCGCAGTTCTACTTCCTGTGGGTCGTGCTGTGCTGCAACGTCACGGCCGGCATCGGCATCCTGGAGAAGGCCGCCCCGATGATCACGGACTTCTTCGCCGGCACCACGGCCGCCGTCGCGGCAGGTGCCGCCGCCGGGTTCGTCGCGCTGCTGTCGCTGGCCAACATGGCCGGCCGCTTCGTCTGGTCCTCCACCTCCGACCTCATCGGGCGCAAGAACATGTACCGGGTCTACCTGGGCGTCGGCGCGCTGCTCTACCTCGCCATCGCCCTGGCGGGCGACGCGTCCAAGCCGCTGTTCATCCTCTGCGCGCTCGGCATCCTGTCCTTCTACGGCGGCGGCTTCGCCACCGTGCCCGCGTACCTGAAGGACCTGTTCGGCACGTACGAGGTCGGCGCCATCCACGGCCGGCTGCTCACCGCCTGGTCCACCGCGGGCGTGCTCGGCCCGCTCATCGTCAACGCCATCGCCGACGCCCAGGAGAACGCCGGGCGCTCCGGCTCCGACCTCTACACGACCTCGCTGTTCATCATGATCGGCCTGCTCGCCATCGGCTTCCTCGCCAACGAGCTGATCAGGCCGGTCCACGAGAGGTTCCACGAACGACCCGCGCAGCCGGTGCAGAAGGGACAGACCGTATGAGCGAGCGGCGTACCTGGCTGATGGCGCTGGCCTGGGTGTGGGTGGGCGTGCCCTTCGCGTACGGGGTGTACGAGCTGCTCCTGAAGCTCACCCAGCTCTTCTCCGGCTGATCGCTCGTCACAGGGAGCGCCGCACCGCCGACGCCACCATCGTCAGTGCGGCGTCCCCGGCGGGCAGCACGTTCACCATCGTGAAGAACACGTGCGTCCGGCCGTCGAACCGCTTGAACTCCACCGGCACCCCGGCCTGCGCCAGGCGTTCGGCGTACACCTCGCCCTCGTCGCGCAGGACGTCGTGCTCGGCCGCCGGCCCCGCACTCACGGCGCGCGCCTCGGCCACGCTCATCTCGTGGGTCGGTCTGCCTCCGGCCTCCGCAGCGTCGCGAGAAACCGGGTCGTGGCCTCGTCCAGCGCCAGGAGACCTCACCTCATCAGGGAGGAGTGATCGGGATCACTCGACCGTAGGATCCGCGCCCGACCTTGTGCAGACCTCGGCCGCCGGCAGGTGTGGAGGGCGTGAGCTGGGGCAACGCAAGGGTGGTGACTCCTCCGCTCTGTGAAGGGAGCGGCTTCTCGCTAAGCCGCATGCGCAGCCTGGCGAAGGGCAGGCCCTGCCCTGAGGATGTCGACGGCCGCGTTGACGTCGGCGTGCGCGGCATGCCCGCACGCCGTACAGGCGAACGCGGCCTGGGTGAGGCGGTTGTCCTTCGCGCAATGCCCGCATCGGGCGCATGCGCGGGAGGTGCCGGATTGAAGGCGACGGTCCCCTCGGGAGAGTCTGATGGAAGTGGTCACGGTGTCGTCGTGGCGCGAGCTGGACGACGCGATCGGGGAGGCGGGCCGGAGCGAGGGGTGCGGTCCTGCGCACACGTCGCTGGTCTTCCGCGGGCTCGCGCGCAGCACGTACTCGCACATGTCGGGGCTGGCGCGGCTGCGCGGCCATTACGGGCAGGTCGAGTCCCATCTCGTACGAAATTTCCGAAAATATGCTCATCGGCAGGCCCCCGGGCCGACCGTCTGGGACTGGCTGGCGCTCGGCCAGCACCACGGCCTGCCCACCCGCCTGCTCGACTGGACGTTCTCCCCGCTCGTCGCCCTCCACTTCGCCACCGCGACCTGGCCGGAGGACGACGGCGTGCTGCTGTCCGTCGACTGCGCCGCCGCGCACCGGCTGCTGCCCGACCCGCTGCGGGCCCCGCTCGCCGCCGAGGGCGCGCTGGTGTTCACCACCGAGATGCTCGCCGGGGTCGCCCCCTCGCTCGACCGCTTCGACCGGCTCGGCGACGGCGGGCCGTTCCTGGCCTTCTTCGAGCCGCCGTCGCTGGACGAGCGGGTGATCAACCAGTCGTCGGTGCTGTCGGTGCTGTCGGACGTGACCTACCAGCTGGAGGACTGGCTGGCCGACCACCCCGGGCTGGGGCGGCAGTGGGTGATCCCGGCCCCGGTCAAGGCCGAGATCAGGCAGCGGCTCGACCAGGCCAACATCACCGAGCGCGTGCTGCTGCCCGGCCTCGACGGGCTGGCCGACTGGCTGCGGCGCTACTACTCGCCCGGCTCCATAGAGAACGGGCGCGGCGTCCAGGACGACGGCTCCTCGATGGCCGGCCTGGAGAACCGCCACAGCCAGGACGGCCGCATGGGCGGCTGACCAGGCCAGCGGCCCGGGCCCGAGGCGGCCTCCCAGGGGCCGGGCAGCCGGGTGGGCAGAGGTCTCGTGAGGTCTCGTGCCGTCGGGGGCGCGGGCCGGCGCCTTCGCCCCGGCCGCCCCGGCCTTCACTGCCCGGTCGGTGCGTCCTGGACGGGGAAACGCCGGTCGAGGCCGGTCATCCGCATCAGCCGGCTCACCCTCGGCTGCAGGCCGCTCAGGCGCAGCCGCCCACCCGCGGCCTCCACCGTGTTCGCCGCCCAGATCAGCGCGTTCAGCCCCGAGGAGTCGCAGAAGTCCACCTCGTGCAGGTCCACGACGACGAGCGGCGGGCGCAGGCACGACATAGCCTCCGCCAGGCCGCTGCGGAACTCCTCCATGGACGACAGGTCCAGGTCCCCGCAGGGACTCAGGACGGCGGTGTCATCACGTTGCGTGACCACCCAGGAGAAGCCGGCACGGTCGATGCTGCCCATTCCACCCCTCCGCATCCCTACGGTTCGCCCCTCTTATCTTTGCATGGTGCAATCGCCCGCTACGGGTTTCGCAGTGATCGTGTACAACACGGTGATGTGTACGACGCGGGAACCGTGTGCGACCGTCGCCATGGGCCGAGGGCTGTTGACGGGACCCGCGTGGGCTGGCAGTGTCCTCGGCGTGGGGCGGGATCGGCTCGACGGCGGCAACGACGGCGGCGCCGTGCGGATCGGCCACACCGTACGCCGTGAAGTACGCCCCTGGACCCCGTCCGTCCACGAGTTGCTGCGGCACCTCGAGCGCAAGGGGTTCGCGGGCGCCCCCCGCGTGCTCGGCATCGACGACGAGGGCCGCGAGATCCTCACCTACCTCGAGGGCGAGACCATGGGCGGCGAGGTCGTGTGGCCCTGGTGGACCCGTACGGAGGAGTCGCTCGTCCAGGTCGCCGAGTGGACGCGCGCCTACCACGAGGCGGTCGCCGACTTCGTGCCGTCCGTGGGCGCGCGCTGGCGGATGGGCGGCAGGTGGGCACCCGGCCTGATCATCGCGCACAACGACGCCAGCCCGTTCAACGCCGCCTGGCACGACGGCCGCATCACCGGCTTCTTCGACTGGGACTTCGCCGGCCCCGTCAGCGCCGACTCCGACGTGAGCTGGATGGCGCACGGCTGGGTGCCGCTGCACGCCCGCCGCACCGCCGAGCTGGAGGGCTTCACCGACTTCGACGCGCGCCCCCGCAGGCTGCGGCTGTTCCTCGACACCTACGGCTGGGACGGCAGCACCGACGCGCTCATCAGGGAGCTGCAGTCGCGCATGACCGCCCGCGCGGCCCGCATCCGCCGCTACGGCGCGGCCGGGGAGGGCCTGTACGGGCGGCTGCTGCGCGACGGCGTCGCCGACGACCTCGACCAGGCCGTCCGTGAGCTCGACGACTTCCCCCGCTGAGCACGCGGGACGGCTCACAGCACGTCCTCGATGAGGATCGGCAGGCGGCGGACGCGGCGGCCGGTGGCGTGGAAGACGGCGTTCGCGATGGCGGGGGCGACGCCGACCAGCGCCACCTCGCCGAGGCTCTTGACGCCCATCGGGTTGAGCGCGAAGTCGGGCTCGCCGATGAAGTCCACCTCGATCGTGCCGACGTCGGCGTTGACCGGGATCACGTAGTCCGCGAGGTCGCTGTTGACGAAGCCGCCGTAGCGGGGATCGACCTCGCTGTGCTCGTGCAGCGCCGCGCCGATGCCCCACACCACCCCGCCGCGCACCTGGGCGTCGGCGGTGACCGGGCTGGCCACCCTGCCGCAGTCGGCCACGCTGACCACCCGGGGCACGCGGATGCGGCGCGTCACCGGCTCCACCCTGACCTCGGCGAAGTGGGCGATGAAGCTGAAGGAGACGAAGCCGGGATATTCGGGGCCGGCCGGCGCGGCGAGACCGGTGCGCATGCGGTCGGCCATCTCCGGCGGCTGGCCGGGCGCCTGGGTGACGGCCTCGGTCACCACGTCGTCCCCGCCCGCCTGCTTGACCGCCGCCGCCACGTCCACCGGCCCGTCGGGGGCGGCGCCGAGCCGTTCGCGCAGCCGCAGCAGCGCCGCGTGCACGGCCAGCAGCGTGCTGTTGGTGCCCCAGGCACCGGCGGTGAGGTGGTGCGGGACGCGGGCGGTGTCGCCGACCGCGACGGCGACGGAGTCGGGCGCGATGCCGAGGTCGCCGGCCACGGCGGAGACGAGGGCGGTCGTGATGCCCTGCCCCATCTCGTGGCCGCCCACCTCAAGCAGCACCCGTCCATCGGCGTCGGCGGTGAGCCTGGCCTGGATCGGGACGGTCTTCGACGGGTACGCGCCCACCGCGACGCCCCAGCCCACCAGCGTCCCGTCGGCCGCCTGCATCGAGCACGGGTCGGGGCTGCGTCCGGCCCAGCCGAACAGCTCCGCGCCGCGCCGCAGGCAGTCGGCCAGGTGCCGGGACGAGAACGGCTTGCCGGTCACCGGGTCCGTGCGCGCGTCGTTGGCCAGGCGCAGCTCGACCGGGTCGCGGCCGGTGGCGACGGCCAGCTCGTCGATGGCCGACTCCAGCGCGAACGCCGCCGGGTGCTCGAACGGGGCCCGCATGAAGCCGGGCGACTGCGTGTCGGTCCTGACGTGGCGCTGGCGGCCGCGGAAGTTCCTGATGTCGTACAGGCGGGAGGTCAGCTCCGTGTAGGTGGCCGGCAGCAGGTCGTGCCGGGAGTCCTGCTGCTCCACCTCGTGGATCGCGGCCAGCAGCCGGCCGGAGCGGTCGGCGCCCAGCCGTACACGATGCCTGCTCAGCGGGCGGAAGCTCGCCGCGTGGAAGGTGTGGGCGCGCGGCAGCACCAGCTTGACCGGCCTGCCCAGCCGCCGGGCGGCCACGGCCAGCGGCGCGAGGTGCGGCTGCAGCGCGTTCTTCTGGCCGAACGCGCCCCCCACGTACGGCGAGATCACCCGCACCCGCGCGGGGTCGATGCCGAGCTGCCTGGCCAGGCCGCCGCGCAGCGCGCCGACGGTCTGCGTGCCCTCGTGCACCACCACCGTGTCGCCGTGCCACTCGACCACGCCGCCGATCAGCTCCATCGGCACCTGGTGCTGCGGCCCCGCCTCGTACGTCTCGTCGATGCGCAGCGGGCTGCGCTCGTACTCGCCGTCGGCGTCGCCTGCCACCACGTCGGCCAGCGCCGCCTCCTGGGTCTCGGTGCCGGCCGCGCCCAGCTCCACCGCGATCGGCTCCTCGTCGTACTCGGCCCGCACAAGGGCGGCCGCCTCCGTCGCGGCGACCAGGGTGTCGGCCACGACCAGCGCGATCGGCTGGCCCCGGTAGGCGATCCGGTCGTCCAGCAGCGGCTGCAGGCTCTGGAAGGCGTAGCCGCCGCGCATGAGCGAGCCGGCCGAGACGACGCCGAGGTCGTCGAGGTGCGACAGGACGAGCAGCACGCCGGGCACGGCGGTGGCCCCGGTGGTGTCGAGGCGCGTGATGCGGCCCTTGCCGGCGGTCGCCACCACGGGCATCGCGTACGCGCAGCCCCCTGGTGTGCGGTCGGCGCCGAAGCGGGCGGCCCCGGTGACCTTCTCCCGCGCGCCGACCCGGGGGATCGCGAAGTCCGTCATCGTACGGCCCGCTCTCCGGCGATCCGCAGCGCCTCGGCCACGGTACGGATGCCCAGCTCGACCCGGAAACCGTTGTGCGCGCCAGGACGGGCCCCGGCGAACGCGGCCTCGCCCGCCCGGCGCGCGGACCGCTCGTCCAGCACCGCCCCGGTCAGCTCCCGCTCGGCGTCCGGGCAGCGCCACGGCCTGGTGGCGACCCCGCCCACCGCGATGCGGCACTCCGCCACGGTCCCGTCGTCCATGCGCACCGCGGCGGCGGCCGAGGCCAGCGCGAACGCGTACGACTCCCGGTCCCTGACCTTGTGGTAGGTCGAGCCGCGCCCGACCGGCGTGACCGGCACGCGGATGCGGGTGATGATCTCGCCGGCGGCCAGCGTGTGCTCCCTGGCGGGCGTGTCGCCGGGCTCGACGTGCAGCTCGGCCAGCGGGATCGTCCGCGTGCCGCCCGGGCCCGCCACGTCCACCACGGCGTCGAACGCGATCAGCGCGACCGCCCAGTCACCCGGGTACGTCGCGACGCACGCCTCGCTGCCGCCGAGCAGCGCGTGCCCCCTGTCGAGCCCGCCGATCGCGGCGCAGCCGCTGCCCGGCTCCCGCTTGTTGCAGGCGAACGGCGGGCCGCCCCTGAAGTAGCCGCAGCGGGTGCGCTGCAGCAGGTTCCCGCCCACCGTCGCCATGTTGCGCAGCTGCTGGGAGGCGGCCTTGGCCAGCGACTCGGCCAGCGCCGGGTAGTCGCGCAGCAGCACCGGGTCCTCGGCCACGTCGGCCATCAGCGCGCCCGCGCCGAACGACAGCTCGCCCGGGCCCGCCGTGTCGATGCCCGCCAGCTCGCGCAGCGCGCGCACGTCCACGACACTGTGCGGGGTCTCGATGTCCAGCTTCATCAGGTCGTACAGGGTGGTGCCGCCGGCCAGCACCCGCGCTCCTGGGCCGGCCGCCGCCAGCGCGCTGACGGCCTCGTCGAGGGTGGCGGGGGCGGTGTAGGCGAAGGGGCGCACGGCTCACTCCTCCCGGAGCGCCGCGGCCTGGCGTACGGCGGCGAGTATGCCGGTGTACGCGCCGCACCTGCACAGGTTGCCGCTCATGTACTCGCGGATCTGGCCGTCGTCGCCCGCGTGCCCCTCGGCGATGCAGGCCAGGCCGGACATCACCTGGCCCGGCGTGCAGTAGCCGCACTGCAGCGCGTCGTTGTCCACGAACGCCTCCTGCAGCGGATGCAGGCCGCCCGCGCCCGACACGCCCTCGATCGTGGTCACCGACCTGCCGTGCACCTGGACGGCCGGGGTCAGGCAGGATACGACCCGCCGGCCGTCCAGGTGGACCGTGCACGCGCCGCACTGGCCGTGGTCGCAGCCCTTCTTGGAGCCGGTGAGACCCAGCCGCTCGCGCAGCACGTCGAGCAGGGACTCGCGCGGGTCGAGGTCGAGCCGCACGGGCTGGCCGTTCACCGTGAACGCGGTCGGTCCGGTCATAAGCGAAACGCTAACGGGAGCCGCCGTGTTCATCCCTCTATGTCGTTATAAGAGCGGGTCAAGATTCAGCCCGGCAGCACCGAGCCCTCCAGCCGCCCCTCGGGCCGGTAGACCGCGCACATCACGTCGCGGTCGCCGTCCGCCCAGGTCTCCGGCGTCGGCATGATCGGGTAGTGCGCCAGGCCGTCCCGCCTCTCACCCCACAGGCTCGCGAACCGCTCACCGCAGCTCCGCCACGCGAAGGCCGTCAGCTTCATCCGGTCGTACGGGCCGTCGGGGACGTGCGTGAACCCGTACGCCTGGTTGTCCGCCCCCCGCGCGCACGGCGTGTAGAGCACGAGCCGCTCGCCCGCCCGCACCGAGTACGCCGGGTCGCTGAAGCACTCGCCCGCCTCGATCAGCAGGATGCCCGTCGTCTCCGCCGTGATGAACGTCTCCGTCTTGACCGTCGCCTGCGCGGGCGGCACCACGAACAACGTCCCCAGCGCCGCCACGGCGGGCAGCAGCCCCCAGCGCCGCGTCACCGCCATCCGTCCCTCCTTCGCGAGTGATCGTAGGAGGCGGCCGGCCAACGGCGGGTGAACGGCGGCTTTCCGCCCGCGAATTCACCTGGCGGTCCCCTGCGCGACGGGAGATCGTCAGCGACGTCTGGGTGAATGCGCTCGCGTCCGTCCCGCACCAGGACGGGCCGCCCGACAGCACCCTCGAAGAGAGCGAAGCACCCAGTGAATCACCCCACCAAGCCGCGACGGTCCTGGTCGCGGCAGGCGAAGCTGGCGACCGCCGGCACCGCGGCGCTGCTCGCCGCCGGGTTAGCGTTCGGCCCCGCCGCCGTCGGCGCGGCGGCGCCGCCCGTCTTCCCCGCCGCTGAGGCGCACAAGCCCACCCCCATCCCCGACCGCGTCATCCTCATCCCCACCACCGCGCCCGCCACCAGCCAGCGCGTCTCGTGGCGGGCGGAGGCCACCGCCGACACCGCGCAGGCCCAGATCCTGGAGGCGCCGCGCGCCCTCGGCCAGGTGCAGCCCGCGCCCGGCGCCGTCGCCACCGTCAGGGCCATGGCCAGCACGCCGGTCAACACCACACTCGGGTACGCCTCCACGTACCACACCGTCGAGTTCACCGGCCTCAAGCCCGGCACCCGCTACACCTACCGCGTCGGCGACGGCACCAACTGGAGCCCTTGGACCGACTTCACCACCGCCGCCGACGGCTTCGAGCCGTTCTCGTTCATCTACTACGGCGACGCCCAGAACTACCTCGACTCCGCCGTGCCGCGCGTCTTCCGCCAGGCGTTCGCCGACCGGCCGCAGGCCAAGGCCATCGTCAACGCGGGCGACCTCATCGACTCCGCCAACAGCGAGGAGCAGTGGGGCCAGTGGTTCCAGGCCGGCGGCTTCATCGACGGCCAGATCAACAACATCTCGATCCCCGGCAACCACGAGTACAGCGGCGGGCTGTCCGCGTTCTGGCGGCCGCAGTTCCCGTATCCCGACAACGGGCCCGGCAACCCCGAGCTGAAGCAGACCGTCTACACCCTCGACTACCAGGGCGTCCGCTTCATCGGCCTGGACACCAACCACCAGAGCAACGCCACGCTCATGGCCGCCCAGACCGCCTGGCTCGAAGGGCTGCTCAAGGACAACCCGAACAAGTGGACCGTGGTCACCTTCCACCACCCCGTCTACTCCACCACCGGCACCCGCAACAACCCGAACGTGCGCGAGCAGTGGGCGCCGTTGTTCGAGAAGTACGGGGTGGACCTCGTGCTCCAGGGGCACGACCACTCGTACGGGCGGGGCAACCAGGTGGCGGCCCGCAAGTCCACCACCGTGCACAACGGGGTCGCGTACGTGGTGTCCGTCTCCGGCGGCAAGATGTACGCGCTCAACGGCGGCGAGAACTGGACGGGCAACGGCGCCGAGGTCCGCAGCACCAGCGAGAACACCCAGCTCTACCAGCTCATCGACGTCGCCGGCGACACCATCACGTTCGAGGCCCGCTACGCCGACGGCACCCACCACGACGGGTTCGTCATCCGCAAGAACCGCGAGGGCGAACGCACCGTCAACGACCTGCGCACCCCGGAGAACACCGTCGGTGAGCAGGTCACCGTCGACAAGACGTCGGTCCGCCGCCTGGAGTCCGTCAAGGTGTCCGCGTACGGCTACGACCCGGGGGAGCGCGTCGCGATCTGGTGGCGCGAGCCCGGCCGCAAGAACGGCACGCTGATCGGCTACGAGAAGGCCGACGACCTGGGCCGCCTCTCGGAGACCGTGCGCGTCCCCGTGCTGGCCAAGCGCGGCGCCGAGTACGTCGTGTACCTGGACAGCGAGCACCAGAAGATCACCAGCCCGCCCATCACCGTCACCAAGTGACCCCGGCCCCGCGTTGAACACCGGCCGGGCTGCCCCGATCGCGGGGCAGCCCGGCTCTTGAAGGAGCTCCTCTTGAGGTTCGGTTTCGTGGCGCGTGTGTGCGTGCCGCTCTTCGCCGCCGTCGGGGCGCTGCTGGTGCCCGCGCAGGCGGCGGGGGCGCATCCGTTCGGGCCGCCGTCCACGGCCAGGATCGCCGTGGACGGCGACCGCGTGACGCTCGCCTGGCTGCCCGCCGAGGACGACTGGGTGGCGCTCGGCCAGTCGCTCGGCGCGTTCGAGGACCCGGCCGCGGGCGCGGACACCACGCTGACCGGCGAGCAGAAGCTGGCCAGGTCCGCCGCCGTCCGCGACTACCTGCTCGGCCACGTCGGCGTCACCCAGGCGGGCCGCCCGTGTGCCGCCGAGCTGGCCCCGCTGGAGCGGCTGCGGACCGAGGGCGCCCGGTTCAGCTTCGCGTGCCCCGAGCCGGTGACGGCGGTGGACGTCCGCGTCGGGGCGCTGACCGACCTGCACGAGGCGTACCGCACCATGCTCACCGCCGACACACCGGCAGAACCCGCGCAGGCGCTCCTCACGGCGACGGCCGACACCCGGCGCGTGCGCTTCGACGCGCAGGCGGGCGGCGGGGTCCCGCTCGTGGTCCCCGCCGTCGCGCTGCTCGCCGTCCTCGCCCTGCTGGTCGCTCTCCTGGTACGCCGCCGCCACCTGTCCACGGGGGCGGGCGCATGAACGGGCTGACCGGGCCGGAGAACTTTCTCATCACCCTGTTCGACGGGGCAGGGGCGTTCTGGGTGGCGTTGCTCGTGGCGCTGGGCGTCGGCGCGCTGCACGCCGTCGCGCCCGGCCACGGCAAGAGCGTCACCGCCGCCTACCTGATCGGAACGCACGGCCGCTACCGCGACGCGCTGCGCCTCGGCGTGGTCGTGGCGTTGATGCACACGGTGTCGGTGCTCGCCCTGGCGCTCGCCTGGGTGGGGCTGAGCAGCGGCGCCGCCGCCGCCGGCACCGAGGCCGTCACCGCCTGGCTGCAGGTGCTCGCCGGCGCGATCGTGTTCGCCGTGGGCGCCCACCTCACCTACCGTCACCTCCGCCATCGCAGAACGCACAGCCACGGGCACGGGCACGGGCATGGGCACGGGCACGGGCACGGGGAGTTGCGGGATCCGTGGTCGCCGCGGGGGCTCACCGCGCTGGCGCTGTCAGGCGGGCTGGTGCCGTCGCCGTCGGCGTTCATCGTGCTCGTCAGCGGGCTGCTCACCGGCCGGTCGTTCGGCGCGGTCGTGCTGGTGCTGGCGTTCGGCGCGGGGATGGCCGTCACGTTGACCGGCGTCGGCGTGGTGACCGTGCGCGGGGCGACGATGCTGCGCCATCGCACGCCGCGGCTGCGGGTGTTGCGGGCGGCGGCGGCGTGGACGCCGGCGCTGGCCGGCGTGGCCGTGGCGGCCGGCGGCTGCCTCTACCTGGCCACCGCCGTCACCGCCCTGACCCCCTGACCGGCCTTTCTGCGAGGCATCACGCCTCCTCGGCATGAGTAACGACGATCACTACGTTTCCGACCTTCTGGCCTGTTTCAACATAGCGGTGGGCATCCGTGATCTCGTCCAGGGGATAATGGCGGTCGATGACCGGCCGAAATGCGCCCGACTCGAGCAGCTCCTTGAGTGTCCGGGCCATCTCCGCGTCATGCCGGGGCAGCGGGAATTTCACCCTCCGGCCCCCGAGTAAGGGCCCGGCGGCGGCGAGTAAGAGGTTCTGCCAGAATGGACCGACGTCGGCGGCGACATAAACGCCCCGGGGTTTGAGCAGTTTCCTGCACCGCCCGAACGTGCTCTTGCCGACGGCGTCCAGCACGGCGTCATATCGGCGCTCGTCGGCGGTGAAATCGGTGGAGGTGTGGTCGACCACCTTGTCGGCCCCGAGCCCGCGGACGAGATCGAGATGATGCGGCCCGCAGACGCCGGTGACCCAGGCGCCGTGGTGCTTGAGAAGCTGCACGGCGGCCGACCCGATCGCCCCGGTCGTGCCGTGGACCAGCACGTCGTGACCGGCCCGCACCCCGGCCGCCCTGATCATCGAGAGCGCGTAGTGGGCGCCCTCGGTGCCGGGCGCCGCCTCCTCGTACGTCAGCCCCTCGGGCAACGGCGCCAGCGTGCCGCTCTCGCGAACGGTCAGGAACTGCGCGTGCGCCCCCGACCTGCCGTCGTTGTAGCCGAACACGTCGTCCCCGGCCTTGTACGACCCGACGCCCGCCCCCACGGCCACCACCTCGCCGGCGAACTCGGTGCCGAGAACGGGCATCTTCGCAGGCCGGACGAGCCCCGTGAAGAATCGCCACAGGAACGGCTTGGCCGCCCGCATCGCGCAATCAGTGCGGTTGACCGTGGTCGCGCGTACCTTGACGAGCAGCTCACCAGGAGCGGGGACCGGTTTTTCCACCTCTGAAACGCGAACCACTTCCGGCGGGCCATATCTGGCGCGCACTGCGGCTTTCATGCCTCGGATACTAATGCGTTCACTCGGCCGCGACGGCGCCCGTGTACGCGAGATCCGCCGCCATTTTCGCGGCCGTCTCGCGCAGCGCCGGCAGCACGTCGCGGAGCAGCGCGTCGTTGCCGGCCCGCCCGGCGTGGGTGGCGACGTTCACGGCGGCGACGGTGCGCCCTGTGCCGTCCCTGATGGGGACGGCGATCGACCGTACGCCCTCCTCCAGCTCCTGGTCCACCAGCGCGTAGCCGTCGGCGGCGGCCCGCCGGACGAGGGCGCGCAGCTCGTCGCGGGAGGTGACGGTCCGCGCGGCCAGCCGGCGCGGCTCGATCGCGGCCAGCCGCTCGTCGGGCTGCTCGGCCAGCAGCACCCGGCCCATGGAGGTCGCGTACGCGGGGAAGCGGGTGCCGACGGTGATGTTCACGCTCATCAGGCTCACGGTCTGGACCCGCGCCACGTACAGGACGTCGTCGCCCGACAGCACCGCGACGGACGCCGACTCGTCGACGCGGGCGGCGAGGTCGGCCAGGTGCGGCTGGACGATCTCGCGGAACGTGAGCCCCGACAGGTGCGCGTAGCCCAGCTCCAGCACCCGGGGCAGCAGCGTGAACCGGGTGCCGCGCGCGGCGGCGTAGCCGAGCCGCTCCAGCGCCTGCACCGCCCGCCGCACGGTCGCCCGCGGCAGGCCGGTCACCTTCGCGCAGCCGGCGAGCGTCACCCCGCCCCGCGCCGACCCGAGCGCGACCATGACGGCCAGCCCCCGCGCCAGCGACTGCAGGAACCCCATCCCCAGCTCCCGCTTCGCCTCCTTGGCCGCGTCCAAGGGCGAGGAGGTCGCGGGGGTGGCGGCTCCGGCGGGGCCCGCTGGAAGAGCCGGCGGGCCGGGGGCCGGGGGCGCGGTTTGCAGGGCGGGGGGCGGGGGCGCGTTCGGCGGGGCGGGGGCGGCGAGGGCGGCTTCCATCTCGGCGACCGTCTCGCGGAGGGCGGGCAGGCAGTGGTCGCGCAGCTCGGCGACCGTGTGCCGGCTGGTGTGGCTCACCACGCTCACCGCGCAGCCCGGCTCGCCTCGGACCGGGACCGCCACGGCGATCAGGCCGGGCTCGATGAGCTGGTCGTCCTCGGCCCAGGGCTTCGCGGGGTCGAGGAGGGCGAGGCCGGCGGCGCAGCGGGAGGCGGGCAGGACGTCACCGACGCGGAAGGTCACCGACATGCGCCGCCGCCGGGTGAACTGCGCGACGAACCGCACCCCGTCCCCGTCCCGTACGGCCACCGACACCGACTCGTCCAGCTCGTCAGCGAGCCGCGCGGCGGGACCGGCGACGGCGTCGCGCAGCCCTGAGCCGGACAGATAGGCCTCGCCCAGCTCCATCAGCCGCGGCGCCAGCACCACGTCACGCCCGTCGGTCCGCACGTAGCCGAGGTGCGCGAGCGTGCCGAGCACCCGGTCGACGGTGGACCTGGCCAGCCCGGTCGCCCGCACGAGGTCGGTGGCGCGGGCGGGTCGCCGCGGGTCGGCGGCGAGCGCGCGCAGCACGCTCAGCCCGCGTTCGAGGGTTCCGGCCGGTTCCATCGGCTCCTCCTGGAAGGGATGAAGCAGACCTTTGACAGGCCAGCCAACCCAGACACATACTGAAATCCTCATAATAGTGAACAAAAGTTCGCAGAGCGAACACATCCACGATCGGAGCGTCGTGCCGAGAGACAAGGTGGTCGCCACGGCCGCGGAGGCGCTGGCAGGCGTGCGTGACGGCGCGTCGTTCGCCGTCGGCGGCTTCGGCCTCAGCGGCATCCCCAACGTCCTGATCAAGGCCCTGTACGACACCGGCGTCACCCGCCTGTCCGTGGTCTCCAACAACTGCGGCGTGGACGGCGGCGGCCTGGGCGTGCTGCTGGCGGCCGGGCGCATCGCCCACGTGACCGCCTCGTACATCGGCGACAACAAGGAGTTCGCCCGCCAATACCTGTCCGGCGAGCTGACGGTCGAGCTGACCCCGCAGGGCAGCCTGGCAGAGCGGCTGCGCGCGGGCGGCAGCGGCATCCCCGCCTTCTACACCCCGGCCGGCGTCGGCACCCCCATCGCCGACGGCGGCCTGCCGCTGCGCCACAACCCGGACGGCTCGATCGCGGTCGCCTCGCCGCCCAAGGAGGTACGCGAGTTCGACGGCCGCGAATACGTGCTCGAACGCGGCATCCGTACCGACTTCGCCCTCGTCCGCGCCGCCAAGGGCGACCGCCACGGCAACCTGGTCTTCCGCAAGGCCGCCCGCAACTTCAACCCGCTCGCCGCGATGGCCGGCCGCGTCACGGTCGCCGAGGTCGAGGAGCTGACCGAGCTGGACCCCGACGAGGTGCACGTGCCCGGCGTGTTCGTGCAGCGCGTGCTCGTGCTCACCCCCGAGCAGGCCGCGGACAAGTCCATCGAGAAGCGGACGGTGACCGGATGAGCTGGACCAGGGACGAGATGGTCGCGCGGGCCGCCGCCGAGCTGCGCGACGGCGACTACGTCAACCTGGGCATCGGCCTGCCCACCCGCATCCCGTCGTTCCTGCCGCCCGGCGTGGACGTCGTGCTGCACTCCGAGAACGGCATCCTCGGCGTCGGCCCCTACCCGGCGGAGGACGAGGTGGACCCCGACCTGATCAACGCCGGCAAGGAGACCGTGACCGTGCGGGAGGGCGCCGCGTTCTTCGACTCGTCGGCGTCGTTCGGCATGATCCGCGGCGGGCACATCGACGTGGCGGTGCTGGGCGCGATGCAGGTCTCGGCCCGCGGCGACCTGGCCAACTGGATGGTGCCCGGCAAGCTCGTCAAGGGCATGGGCGGCGCCATGGACCTCGTGCACGGCGCGCGCAAGGTCATCGTGATCATGGACCACACCGCCAAGGACGGCTCACCCAAGATCGTCAAGGAGTGCTCGCTGCCGCTCACGGGGAAGGAGTGCGTCCACCGGATCGTCACCGACCTCGGCGTCCTCGACGTCACCGAGCAGGGGCTCGCGCTGGTCGAACGCGCGCCGGGAGTGAGCGTGGACGACGTGCGTGAGCGCACCGACGCGGAGGTTCTGGCATGAAAGACGTCTACATCCTCGACGCCGTACGCACCCCCTTCGGCCGCTACGGCGGCGCCCTGTCCGGCGTCCGCCCCGACGACCTGGCCGCGCACGTCATCAAGGCGCTGGTCGAGCGCAACGACCTGGACGGCGCCGACGAGGTCGTGCTGGGCAACGCCAACGGCGCCGGCGAGGAGAACCGCAACGTCGCCAGGATGGCCGCCATCCTCGCCGGCCTGCCGATCACCACGCCGGGCGCGACCGTGAACCGGCTGTGCGGGTCGGGCATGGAGGCGGTCGTGCAGGCGTACCGGGCGATCGCGATGGGCGACGCCGGCACCGTGATCGCGGGCGGCGTCGAGTCGATGACCCGCGCGCCCTGGGTGCTGCCCAAGCCGGACAGGGCGTTCCCCGCCGGTGGGCAGGAGCTGGTCTCCACCACGCTCGGCTGGCGGCTGGTCAACCCCGCCATGCCCGCCGAGCACACGGTCGCGCTCGGCGAGGGCGCGGAGCTGATCGCCGACAAGCACCGCATCACCCGCGCGGAGCAGGACGCGTTCGCGCTGGCCAGCCACCAGAAGGCGGCCAAGGCGTCGTTCGAGCGGGAGATCGTGCCCATCGGAGGCGTCACCCGCGACGAGGGCATCCGCCACGACACGTCCCTGGAGGCGCTGGCCCGGCTCAAGCCCGTCTTCCGCAAGGACGGCGGCACCGTCACCGCGGGCAACTCCTCGCCGCTCAACGACGGCGCCGCCGCCCTGCTGCTCACCGACGAGGAAGGGCTGCGCGGGCGCGAACCCCTCGCCAGGATCGCCGCCACCGGCGTCAGCGCGCTGGAGCCGCGCTACTTCGGGCTCGGCCCCGTCGAGGCGTCCACCAGGGCACTCGCCAAGGCGGGCCGGCGCTTCGGCGACCTCGCGACCGCCGAGCTGAACGAGGCGTTCGCGGCGCAGGCGCTCGGCTGCCTGGCCGAGCTGCCCGACCTCGACCCCGCCATCGTCAACCCCGACGGCGGCGCCATCGCCATCGGCCACCCCCTCGGCGCCTCGGGCGCCCGCGTCACCGGCGCGGTCGCCCACCGGCTGGCCGCCGCCGGCTCCGGCACCGGGCTGGCCGCGCTCTGCATCGGCGTCGGCCAGGGACTGGCCGTCGTCCTCGACAGATAGCTCGAAAGGCAGCTGTATGTCCGAACCCCTCCAGCAGGCCGACATCGACCGGGAGATCGCCGAGTACGGCGAGCAGACCCCCACCCCGACCGGTCACCCCGCCCGCGACTACGCCCCCTACCGCAGCACCCTCCTGCGCCACCCCAAGCAGCCGCTCATCGCCGTCAAGGACCCCGAGGCGGTGGAGCTGTCGGGGCCGGTGTTCGGAGCCACCGACGTGACACCCCTGGACAACGACCTCACCAGGCAGCACCTCGGCGAGCCGCTGGGCGAGCGGATCACCGTGCGGGGCCGGGTGCTCGACCGGTCGGGACGGCCCGTACGCGGCCAGCTCGTCGAGATCTGGCAGGCCAACGCGTCGGGACGCTACCTGCACCAGCGCGACGACCACCCGGCGCCGCTCGACCCCAACTTCACCGGCGTGGGCCGCTGCCTGACCGGCGACGACGGCGGTTACGTGTTCACCACGATCAAGCCCGGCGCCTACCCGTGGCGCAACCACCGCAACGCGTGGCGACCGGCGCACATCCACTTCTCGCTGTTCGGCAGCGCGTTCACGCAGCGGCTGGTCACCCAGATGTACTTCCCCGGCGACCCGCTGTTCCCGTACGACCCGATCCTGCAGTCCGTCACCGACGCGAGCGCCCGGCAGCGGCTCGTCGCCGAGTACGTGCACGACCTGTCCGAGCCGGAGTTCTCGCTCGGCTACCGATGGGACATCGTGCTCGACGGCCCCGCCGCGACCTGGATGGAGGAAGGCCGGTGAACCCCACCCCCTCGCAGACCGTCGGCCCGTTCTACGGGTACGCGCTGCCCTTCCCCGGCGGCGGCGACATCGCGACCGGCGGCATCGCCGTCCACGGGTACGTCTACGACGGCGCCGGCGACCCGGTGCCCGACGCGCTGCTGGAGTTCTGGCAGGCCGGCGAGGACGGGCAGGTGCGCGGCGCGCCCGGCACGCTGCGCCGCGACCCCACCACCGGGGCCGTGCTCGGCAGGGACGGCGTCGTCTTCACCGGCTTCGGCCGCGTCGCCACCGACCTCGACGGCCACTGGGCGCTGCGTACCGTACGGCCCGGGAACGGGTACATCAGCGTGTGCGTGTTCGCCCGCGGCCTGCTGCACCACCTCTACACCCGCATCTACCTCGGGCAGGACCCCTTCCTCGACTCCGTGCCCGCGGAGCGGCGGCACACGCTGCTGGCCGAGCAGGAGCGGGACGGGGTCTACCGGTTCGACGTCCATCTGCAGGGCGAGAAGGAGACGGTCTTCCTTGACTTCGGCTGATCCCGCTGACCTCGGCCTGCTGTCCCCGATGCGGGGCGCGGCCGAGACCACCGGGGACGCCGCCGTGCTCCAGGCGATGCTGGACGCCGAGGCCGCGCTGACCCGCGCGCAGGCGGCGCTCGGCCTCGCGCCCGCCGCGGCTGCCGAGGCGGTCACGGCCGCCTGCCGCGCCGACGCCTTCGACCTGCCGGGCCTGGTCGTACGGGCCAGGTCAGGGGGCAACCCGGTCATCCCGCTCGTCGCCGACCTGCGGCGGGCGGCCGGGCCGCACGGCCCGTACGTGCACCGGGGCGCCACCAGCCAGGACATCCTCGACACCGCCCTGATGCTGGTCGCCCACCGCGCTCTGGGCCCCGTGCTCGCCGAGCTGGACACCGTGATCGACCGCCTGGCCACGCTGGCCGCCGACCACCGCGCCACCCCGATGGCCGCACGGACCCTCACCCAGCAGGCGGTCCCGACGACGTTCGGCCTCAAGGCGGCGGGCTGGCTGACCCTGGTCACGGACGCCTCTGTACGCCTCACGGCGGCCCGCCACGCCCTCCCCGCTCAGCTGGGCGGCGCCGCCGGCACCCTCACCGCCTTCCACACCGACGCCCAGAAGTCACGTGGGGGACGGGAGCCCGAGCAGGAGCCCGCCGCCCGGCCAGGAGGGGGACGGGAAGCCGGGTCGCCGGAGTCCGGCGCGCGGCCGGTGGCGCTGGAACTGCCGGCGCGGTTCGCGGCCGAGCTGGGGCTGGCCGTGCCGGTGTTGCCGTGGCACGTGCTGCGGACGCCGGTGGCCGACCTGGCCGGGGCGCTGGCTTTCACGGCGGGGGCGCTCGGGAAGGTGGCGGCCGACGTGCTGGTGCTGTCGCGTACCGAGATCGGCGAGGTGACCGAGGGCGTCGGCGGCGGGTCGTCGTCCATGACGCACAAGCACAACCCGGTGCGGGCGACGATGATCGCCGCCGCCGCCCGCCAGGTGCCCCCGCTGGCCGCCACCCTGTACGCCGCACTCGCCGCCGAGGACGAACGCCCCTCAGGCGCCTGGCACGCTGAGTGGCAGCCGCTGCGCGAGGCCCTCCGCCTGGTCGCCGGCGCCACCAGGGACGCCGCCGAACTCGTCGCCGACCTGCGCGTCCACCCGGACCGCATGGCCGCCAACCTCTCCGTCGACGGCACCCCGGCCCCGGCCCCCGCCCTCGTCGACCAAGCCCTCACCCACCACGAACACCGAGACAAGGCACGCCATTGATGTTGCAGCACCGTCTGGACGGCCCCGAGCGGGGAGAGCCGCTCGTCCTCGCCCCCTCGCTCGGAACCTCCACCCGCCTGTGGGAGCCGCAGGTGCGGACGCTGGCCCGCACGTACCGGGTGCTCAGGTTCGACCTGCCGGGCCACGGCGGCTCCAAGCCGCTCCCGGCGAGCACGGTCGAGGAGCTGGCCGCGCTGGTGCTGGAGGCGACGGAAGCGGCGGGCATGGAGAGCTTCCACTACGCGGGCGTCTCGATCGGCGGCGCGATCGGCGCCACGCTGGCCGTCCGCCACCCCGGCCGGGTCAGGTCGCTGGCGATGGTGTGCTCGAGCGCCAGGTTCGGCGACCCGGAGGGCTGGCACGAGCGGGCCGCGCTGGTGCGCGCGGAGGGCACGGGCCCGCTGCTGGAGGGCGCGGCGGGCCGCTGGTTCGCGGGCCCGCCCGACCAGGCGCTGCTGGACGACCTCGCCGCCGCCGACCCCGCCGCGTACGCCGCCTGCTGCGAGGCCCTGGCCGGTTACGACCTGCGCGCCGAGCTGGCCCAGATCACCGTGCCGGCGCTGGTGGTGGCCGGTCGCGACGACCCGGCGACACCGCCCGCGCACGCCAGGGAGCTGGCGGACGGCATCCCCGGCGCCACCCTGGTCGAGCTGCCCGGCGCCGCCCACCTGGCCCCGGCCGACCAGCCGGAGCGCGTCACCAAGGCACTGCTCGACCACCTGCCGTCCGTCCCCGGCGTGCGGGTGCGCCGCGAGGTGCTCGGCGACGCGCACGTGGACCGCGCCGTCGCCCGCACCACCGACTTCACCAGGGACTTCCAGGACTTCATCACCCGCTACGCCTGGGGCGAGATCTGGACCCGCCCCGGCCTCGACCGGCGGACGCGCAGCTGCGTCACGCTCACCGCACTCGTCGCCGGGGGCCACCTGGACGAGCTGGCCATGCACGTACGCGCCGCGCTGCGCAACGGCCTGACTCCTGACGAGATCGGCGAGGTGCTGCTGCAGAGCGCCGTCTACTGCGGCGTCCCCGCCGCCAACGCCGCCTTCGCCGTCGCCCAACGCGTCCTGCACGAGGAGGAGAAGGGCTGAGCCGTCGGCCCCGCGCCCCCCCAAGCAGGTGGTCAGCGGGCCGGTGCCGGGGCGGGTGTCTGGCCGAGCTCCTCCGTCGGCACCCGGTACGTCTCCCGCGCCGTAGCCACCGCGACCGCGCTGATCGCGCACAGGATCGCGGTGAACACCCCGACCCCTGTCCACCCCTGCAGCCCGAGCCAGCCGTCGGGGGAGACGATCCCGGCGGCGGAGGCCACGGCGAACCCGGCGATGGCGAAGCCGATCTGGGTGCCGATGGCCATGCCGGACAGACGTACGCGGGTGCTGAACATCTCGCCGTACAGAGCAGGCCAGATGCCGTTCGAGGCGCTGTAGACGACGCCGAGCGTGAGGATCCCGACGAGGAACACCAGCGGATAGCTCCCCGAGTTGATGGCCGCCAGATAGGCGAAGATCATGATCGGGCTGCCGATGGCCCCGATGAGGAACACCGGCTTGCGCCCGATCCGGTCCGACAGCCGCGCCCACAGCGGGATCGCGACGAGCGCGACGGCGTTGGCGGCCACGCCGACCCAGAGCATGGTGGCGTTGTCGAGCCCGATCTCGTCGCTGGTGGCGTAGTTGAGCGCCCAGACCGTGAAGATCGTGCTGACGGTGGCGATGAGCGCCGCGCACACCACCCGCAGCACGCTGCTCCAGTGGTCGCGGAAGAGCACGGCGAGCGGCATGCGCGGCACGGTGCCCGCGGCCACCTCCTCCTCGAACGCCGGCGTCTCCTCAAGCCGCCGCCTGATGATCCACCCGGCCACCGCCACCGCCACGCTCAGCCAGAACGGCACCCGCCAGCCCCAGGTCAGCAACTGCTCCTCGGGCAGGGCGGCGACCGGGATGAACGCGAACGTGGCCAGGATCTGCCCGAACTGGGTGCCGTTCAGGGTGAAGCTGGTGAAGTAGCCGCGACGGTCGGCGGGGGAGTGTTCGAGGGTCATGGAGTTGGCGCTGGCCTGCTCGCCCGCCGCCGACAGCCCCTGCATGATGCGCAGCAGCACTAGCAGGACGGGCGCGGCCCCGCCGATCTGGTCGCGGGTGGGCAGGCAGCCGATGAGGAACGTCGACAGCCCCATGAGGACGAGCGTGAACACCATGATCTTCTTGCGGCCGAACCGGTCGCCGACGTGCCCCAGGAAGAACGCGCCCACCGGCCGGGCCGCGTAGGCGACGCCGAAGCTGGCCAGCGACTGGAGGGTGGCGGTCGCCGGGTCGGAGTCGTCGAAGAACACCCGGCCGAAGATCAGCGCGGCGGCGCTGCCGTAGATGAAGAAGTCGTAGTACTCGAGCGCGCTGCCGATCCAGGCGGCGACGGCGGCCTTGCGCGGCGTGCCCCTGCCGAGGGGGCTGCCTGGCGAGTTGCCTGGGGAGTTGCCTGGTGCGTTGTCGGTCACGTGAGCTCCTCGGGCTCTGGCTCCTCGGTGAGCGTGGTGGTGGCGGCCCCCGGCGCCGGTTACCCGTGTTTTACGAACTAGATAGTTAATTAATGTGGGAGCAATGCTGACGTGGCGCGCGTCACATGTCAAGGACGGCTTCCCGCGGGCGCGGATGGTGGGTTATAACGAACTCACTAGTCCGTACGTTGCTGATCGGGGAGCGCCGCATGACCTCGTACCTGACCGGGCTGATCGGCTCGGGCATCGGTCCCTCGCTCAGCCCGCCGCTGCACGAACGCGAGGCCGCGCACCATGGCCTGCGCTACGTCTACCGGCTGCTCGACACCGACCGCCTCGGCGACGACGTCGGCGAGCTGCTGCGCACGGCCCGCCGGTTCGGCTACGACGGGCTCAACATCACCCACCCCTGCAAGCAGGCCGTCATCCCGCACCTCGACGAGCTGTCACCCGACGCCGCCATGCTGGGCGCGGTCAACACGGTCGTCTTCGACGGCGAGCGCGCCGTCGGGCACAACACCGACTGGACGGGCTTCGCCGAGTCGTTCACCCGGGGCCTGCCGGGCGCGGCCACCCGCCACGTCGTCCAGCTCGGGGCGGGCGGCGCCGGCGCGGCGGTCGCGTACGCGCTGCTCACCCTCGGCGTGGACGTGCTGACGATCGTGGACGCCGACCCCGCCAGAGCCGCCGCGCTGGTCGACCGGCTCGCCGCCGGCCACGCCGTCCACCACGCCGCCCGCGATGCCGCCCGCGATGCCGCGCGCGATGCCGCCCGCCACGCTGGCCGCCACGCCGTCCATCACGGCTCCGGCCGCGTCCGCCAGGGCGGCACCGGCGACCTGCCCGCGCTGCTCGCCGAAGCGGACGGCCTGGTGCACGCCACGCCCACCGGCATGGCCCACCACCCGGGGCTGCCGCTGCCGGCCGAGCTGCTGCGTCCCGGCCTGTGGGTGGCCGACATCGTCTACCGGCCGCTGGAGACCGAGCTGCTCAAGCGGGCCAGGGCGCTCGGCTGCCGCACCCTCGACGGCGGCGGCATGGTCGTCTTCCAGGCCGCGCACGCCTTCCGCCTGTTCACCGGCCGCTCCCCGGACGCCGAACGCATGCTCGCCCACCTGACCGAACTCACCTGACCGCCCCGGCACGAGGAGAAGCCATGCGCAAGTCGATCGCCACCGTGTCGGTGAGCGGCACGCTGACGGAGAAGCTGACGGCGGTGGCGGCGGCCGGGTTCGACGGGGTGGAGATCTTCGAGAACGACCTGCTCGCCTGCCCGCTCCCGCCCGAGGAGATCCGCGCCAGAGCGGCGGACCTGGGGCTCACCATCGACCTCTACCAGCCGTTCCGCGACTTCGAAGGCGTGCCGCGCGCCCGCCTGCGGGCCAACCTGGAGCGGGCCGAGCACAAGTTCCGGCTGATGCGGCGGCTCGGCGCCGACCTGCTGCTGGTCTGCTCGAACGTCTCGCCCGAGTCGATCGGCGACGACGGCCTGGCCGCCGAGCACCTGCGGCTGCTCGCCGAGCGGGCCGCCGGGCACGGCATCCGCGTCGCGTACGAGGCGCTGGCCTGGGGCCGGCACGTCAACGAGTACCTGCACGCCTGGAACATCGTCCGCCAGGCCGACCACCCCAACCTGGGCACCTGCCTGGACAGCTTCCACATCCTGTCGCGCGGCTCCGACCCGCTCGGCATCGAGGCCATCCCCGGCGAGAAGATCTTCTTCCTGCAGCTCGCCGACGCGCCGCTGCTCGCCATGGACGTGCTGCAGTGGAGCCGCCACCACCGCTGCTTCCCAGGGCAGGGCGGCTTCGACGTCGCGGGGCTGGTCAGGCACGCGCTGAACGCCGGGTACGCGGGGCCGCTGTCGCTGGAGGTGTTCAACGACCACTTCCGGCAGGCCGGCACCGGGCGGACCGCGCGCGACGGCATGCGTTCGCTCATCGCGCTCGAAAGGCAGGTTCAAGGGGTGGCGCACCCGTCCGTGCCGTCGGGGTTCGCCTTCGCCGAGCTGTCCGGCACCGGCTCGCTGAACGGCGTACTCCCTGCCCTCGGCTTCGCCCGTACGGGCAGGCACAGCGGCAAGCCGGTCGAGCTGTGGTCCCAGGGCGAAGCCCGCCTGCTGGTCAACGCCACCGGCACGGGCGAGCACCCGGAGCCGGGGCGGGCCCATGCGGCCGGCGCGGAACCTGGGCTGGTGGCGATCGGGCTGGACAGCCCGGACCCCGGGCGGGCCGTCGCGCACGCCGAGTCCCTGCTGTCGCCCGTACTGCCGCGCGAGCGCGCCCCGCAGGACGCGCCGCTGCACGCGGTCGCCGCGCCCGACGGCACGGAGATCTTCTTCTGCGACGACGCCTGGCTCGCCGACTTCGCGCCCGAGGGGACCGGCGGCACGGGGATCACGGGGATCACCCACATCGACCACGTGGCGCTGGCCCAGCCGCCGCACTACTTCGACGAGGCCGCGCTGTTCTACCGGGGCGTGCTCGGGCTGCAGCCGCAGGAGAGCCTGGAGGTGCCCGACCCGTACGGGCTGGTGCGCAGCCGCGCCATGTCCAGCTCGCAGGGGTCCAGCTCGCGGGGGTCCAGCTCGCGGGGGTCCAGCTCGCAGGGGTCCACCCCGCCGGGGTCCACCGCGCAGGGGCCCGGCGTGCGCATGGTGCTCAACCTGGCCCAGGTCGGCGCCGGCCAGCCCCCGCCCCAGCACGTGGCGCTGGCCGGCCCTGACGTGCTGGCGGTGGCCGGCAGGCTGCGCGCCGAGCACCCTGAGCTGCTGCTGCCGATACCCGCCAACTACTACGACGACCTGGAGGCTCGCCACGACGTGCCGCCGGAGTTGCGGGAGCTGGGCGTCCTGTACGACCGCGACGCGCACGGCGGCGCGTTCCTGCACCTCTACACGGTCACCGTGGGCCGGGTGTTCTTCGAGATCGTCCAGCGGATCGACGGCTACGCCGGGTACGGCGCGGTCAACGCCCCCATCCGCCTCGCCGCCCAGCACCACGGAAGCCGGACAGAGCCGCCTATGATGAGCGAATGACCTCGACCCCCGCCACCGCCGAGCGCCGGCGGGACGCCGACCGCACGCGGGCGGAGATCCTCGACGTCGCCCAGCGCGAGTTCGCCCGCTACGGCTACGCCGGGGCCAGGGTCGACGAGATCGCGGCCCGCATGCGCACCACCAAGCGCATGATCTACTACTACTTCGGCAGCAAGGAACGGCTCTACATCGCCGTCCTGGAGAAGGCGTACGCCGAGGTGCGGGCGGTCGAGCGCACGGTCGACGTCGAGCACCTGGCGCCCGTCGAGGCCATCCGCACGCTGGCGGAGCTGACGTTCGACCACCACGACGCCCACCGCGACTTCATCAAGCTCGTCGCGATCGAGAACATCCACCAGGCCGAGCACATCCGCAAGTCGGAGGCGCTGGCCGGCCTGGGCGCGCCGGTGCTCGACCTCATCACCCGCATCCTGGAGGCGGGGCGGGCCTCGGGCGACTTCGTCACCGAGGCCGACGCCATCGACGTGCACATGATGATCAGCGCGTTCTGCTTCTTCAGGGTGGCCAACCAGCACACGTTCGGTGCGCTGTTCGGGCGCGACATGACCGCGCCCGAGCACCGCGACCGGCTGCGGCGGATGGTCGGCGAGATGACGGTCGGCTACCTGTGCGGCTCAGGCCCCCGCCCCTGACCCGGGCGCGGGGCCGGTGGACAGCCGGGGCACCAGGGCCGGAGTGACGGAGAAGCGCATCGCGGCCGTGCGCCCCTCGACGCGTTCGAGCAGCAGCCGGGCCGCCGTCCTGCCCATGAGCGTGCCGTCCTGGTCGATGCTGGTCAGCGAGATGTTGGCCATCGCCGCCAGCCGGGTGTTGTCGTAACCGGCCACCGACACGTCACCGGGCACCGACAGCCCCGCCTCGTGCAGCGCCGACAGCGCGCCGAACGCCGCCTGGTCGGCGCCCGCGAAGATCGCGGTCGGCCGGGGCGAGCGGGCCAGCAGCTCGCGCGTGCCGTCGTAGCCGCCCTCCTCGGTCCAGCTCGTCGTCGCGATCGCGATCTCGCCGGCCAGCCCGTGCTCGGCCATCACCCTGCGGTACGTCTCCGCCCTGGTCAGGTGCGGCAGCGCGACCGGCTTGCCGCGGCCCGCGTTGCGCTGCGAGATGTGGCCGATGCGGCGGTGGCCCAGCTTGATGAGGTGGCGCACGACCAGCTCGGTGCCGGCGTCGTCGTCGTCGAAGACCGCGTCGTACGCCGACGAGCGCTCGTGGCGGCCGAGCACGATGAGCGGCATCTCCCCGGCCACCTCCTCCAGCCGCGACTTCGGGGTGATCGGCGCGATCATGAGAATGCCGTCCACCTGCCGGTCGATGAGCGCCTCGATGGCCCGGCTCTCGGCGGCCAGGTCGGTGCTGCCGCCCTGCACCAGGATCGCCTGGTAGCCGCTGCCTCCGAGCTGCTCGCCGACGCCGTCGAGCACGTCGGCGAAGAACGGGTTGCGCACGTGGGGGATCAGCACGCCGATCGTGAACGTGCGCCCGCGCATGGCCCGCGCCGCCGCGTGGGGCCGGTAGCCCAGCTCCTCGATGGCGGCCTTGACCCGGTCGCGCATGGCGGGGCTGGCGCCGTAGGCGTTGCGCAGGACCTTGGAGACGGCGGTGGTGGACACCTGGGCGTGGCGGGCGACGTCCGCGATCGTCACCCGGCGCCTGGGCTCGCGCTCCGCCCTGCGGCCCGCCCTGTGTCCGGCCATGTGTCCCGCCTTCCCGCCCGCGTCGCCGCTCGTCGGTGACGAGTGTAGGAGCCCGCGCGCACCCCCGGCAGCCTGATGAGCAACGATGCCCTGGCTGTGCTGTTCAAGCCTCCGATCTGGTGCTGGAACTGGGAACAATCGTGGACAACGTTCCCCAAATGACGTCTTGACGCACCGGCGCACGGCGGTTTACGTTAGCTCGCGTCAGGGTGTTAAAACGTTTCAACAACCACCGCCTCTTCCGCACGATCGTGGCCGGCGACGACCGCCGGGGCCATCCAGGGCTGACCAGAAGGAGCGCCTTGCTACACGTCACACCACCTGCCTTCGAGCACCACCGCGACCCGCTCGGCATCGGCGAGAGCCGCCCACGACTGTCCTGGACCACGACCACCGACGCGCCCGGCTGGACGCAGGCGGCGTACGAGATCGAGATCCGCGACGCGTCCGGCACAGCGGCCTGGCGGGTCGAGTCGGGGGAGTCGGTGCTCGTGCCCTGGCCGGGCGCGCCGCTGGGGTCGCGCGAGCGGCGCGAGGCGCGCGTCCGCGTGCACGGCGCCGACGGCTCCTCCGGCGGCTGGAGCGACTGGGCGGCGGTCGAGACCGGCCTGCTGGAGGCCGCCGACTGGCAGGCGGGGGCCGCCGCGCCGCCCCGCGACCTGCTCGGCCCGCCCGACGGCCCCGCCCTGCTGCTGCGGCGCGACTTCACCCTGCGCGGCCCCGTCGCGCGTGCCCGCCTGTACGTCACCGCCCACGGCCTGTACGAGGCCGAGCTGAACGGCCGGACCGTCGGCGACGACGTGCTCGCCCCCGGCTGGAGCAGCTACGACCGGCGGCTGCGTTACCGCACCCACGACGTCACCGCCCTGCTGCGCGAGGGCCCCAACGCGATCGGCGCCACCCTGGCCGACGGCTGGTACCGCGGCCGCATCGGCTTCGGCGGCGGCAAGACCGCCATCTACGGCGATCGCACCGCGCTCATCGCCCAGCTGGAGGTCACCTACGAGGACGGCGGCACCGACCTGGTCGTCACCGACGAGCACTGGCGCTGCGCCACGGGCCCGATCACCGCCGCCGGCCTGTACGACGGCGAGCGGTACGACGCCCGCCTGCTGCCCCAGGGCTGGTCGGAGCCCGGCTTCGACGCCGCCGCCTGGACGCTCGCCGACGTGCTCGGCCACGACCCCGCCCGGCTCGTCGCGCCGACGGGTCCACCGGTGCGCCGGGTCGAGACGCTGAGGCCGCGGCAGGTGCTGACAGGCCCGTCCGGCGAGACCATCCTCGACTTCGGCCAGAACCTCACCGGCCGGCTGCGCATCCGCGTCCAGGGCCCCGCCGGGCAGACGATCACCCTTCGCCACGCCGAGGTCCTGGAGGACGGCGCGCTCAGCCTCCGCCCGCTGCGCCACGCCGCCGCCACCGACACGTACACGCTGCGCGGCGACGACGTCCCGGAGGAGTGGGAGCCCCGCTTCACCATGCACGGCTTCCGCTACGCCCAGATCGACGGCTGGCCTGGCCCGCTGCCCGAGCCCGGCGCCGGGACCGGGGTCGAGGCCGGCGGTGGCGACGGTGCCGGGGTCGAGGCCGCGATCGAGGCGGTCGTGTGTCACACCGATCTGCGGCCGACCGGCACGTTCCGGTGCTCGGATCCCGACCTCAACCGCCTGCACGACAACGTCGTCTGGAGCCTGCGCGGCAACTTCGTCGACGTCCCCACCGACTGCCCCCAGCGCGACGAGCGCCTCGGCTGGACCGGCGACCTCCAGGTCTTCGCGCCGACCGCCGCCTTCCTCTACGACTGCGCGGGCCCGCTGGCCTCCTGGCTCGCCGACCTCGCCGCCGAGCAGGCCAAGCTCGGCACCGTGCCGCACTACGTGCCGTGGGTGCCGCTGATGCCCGCAGAGCCCGCCGCGGCGTGGGGCGACGCCGCCGTCATCGTGCCCTGGGTGCTGTACCAGCGCTACGGCGACATCGGGCTGCTGCACACCCAGTACGCCAGCATGAGGGCGTGGGTGGACCACATCGCAGAGAGGGCGGGCGAGAGCCACCTGTGGGACACCGGCTTCCAGTGGGGCGACTGGCTCGACCCGGCGGCGCCGCCCGACAAACCGGGCCAGGCACGCACGGACTCTGCCCTGGTCGCCACCGCCTACCACGCCTGGACGGCCCACCTCGTCGCCGAGACCGCCGCGCTGCTCGGCCACGACGACGACGCGGCCCACTACGCGAGGCTGGCGGGGGAGGTGCGGGCGGCGTTCGGGCGCGAGTTCGTCACGCCGTCGGGGCGGCTGGCCTGCGACACCCAGACCGCGCACGCCCTCGCGATCTGCTTCGACCTGCTGGAGACGCCCGGGCAGCGTGAGCGGGCCGGGCGGCGGCTGGCCGAGCTGGTCGCGGCCGACGGGCACCGCATCGGCACGGGCTTCGTGGGCACGCCGCTGGTCTGCGACGCGCTGGCGGCGGTCGGCGCGTACGGCACCGCGTACGAGCTGCTGACCCAGCGCGCATGCCCGTCATGGCTGTATCCGGTCACCATGGGCGCCACCACGATCTGGGAACGCTGGGACAGCATGCTGCCCGACGGCAGCGTCAATCCGGGCGAGATGACCTCCTTCAACCACTACGCGCTGGGCGCGGTGGCCGACTTCCTGCACCGCACGGTCGCCGGGCTCGCCCCCGCGGCCCCCGGCTACCGGCGGCTGCGCGTCGCGCCGCGTCCCGGCGGCGGGCTGACCGAGGCGCAGGCGGCGCTCGACACCCCGTACGGGACCGCCCGCGTCGCCTGGACCAGGGCCGGCGGCGAGCTGACCGTCACCGTCACCGTGCCGCCTGGCGCCACCGCGGAGCTCGACCTGCCGATCGAGGGCGGGCCCGCCGAGGCGGGGGCGGGCACGCACACCTTCACCGGTGCGCTTCAGGGCTGAGCGCGGTGCGGGCCCGGCCCTGCCGGGCCCGCCAGCCGCTTGCCGAGCCGCTGGGCGGGCGCCTCGACCAGGTGGTAGGTCAGCATGCTCAGCGGGATCAGGACGAGGAGGTAGCTGGGCAGGCCGGGGAGCACGTACAGCAGGATCGGGTGCAGCAGGTAGACGGAGAAACTGATCACGCCGAGCCGCGCCAGCCAGGCGGGGAACGTCCGCGTGCGCAGCCGGTACGCCAGCCAGAACGTGCAGAACGCCAGCACGATCGCCGACACCCACGCCGGGTCGTCCTTGGCGGGCAGGCCGCAGCCCAGCACCACCAGCACCGCCGTGATCGCGGCCCGCCAGGAGATCGTGCCCTGCTCGGCCCGGTACACCGCGGTCCCCGCGAACATCGTGGCCAGGATGATCACGCCCTGCCAGGTGCCGCCCCTGCTGCCCAGCACCACCAGCGCCAGCCCCAGCAACCCGCCCGCGACCGCGCCCGCCGTCCTCAACCGGTCCCTGGCCAGCACCGTCACCGCGACGGCCGCGACCACCGCGAGCCCGAGCGCCGCCGCCAGGAGGTCGGCCCGCCCGCCGATCACCGGCCTCGGCAGCAGCAGCCCGAGCGGCACGGCCGGCACCGCCAGCGCCACCGCGATCCCCGCCGACCGCCGCTCCTGTCCCACCGCGAACAGCGCCACGCACATCAGGTAGAAGGCCATCTCGTACGACAGCGTCCAGGTGACGTTGACGACGGCCGGCAGGTTCAGGAGTTCCTGGAGCATGGTCACGTTCCCCAGCACGACCAGCGCCGCCGGCCGGTCGCCCAGGCCGTCCGGCACCGGCAGCACGCCGGCCAGCGCCAGCCCGAGCATCAGCGCGCAGGCGAGCAGCAGCAGCGGCAGCAGCCGGAAGGCCCGCCCGGTCCAGAACGCGCGCAGGTCGCCCTTGCGCTCCAGCGACGCCGGGATGATGTAGCCGCTGACCAGGAAGAACACGAACACGCCCCACGTGCCCATGTCGATGTGCCGGTCCACCTCCGCCCAGACGGCGGGGATGAACGTCCAGCCGGCGTGGTGCAGGGTGACGGCCAGCGCTGCCGGCCCCCGCAGGGCGTCCAGCCAGGCCAGCCGGGCGGGGGCCAGGAACATCTGCCGCAGTCTAGGCCATGGGTCACGAAAAGCCGCTGCGAGTCCCGTCGTGAATATCCGGTTTCGCGCACGCGTTCGATCTCTTATCTTTGCCGTGACCCGCGTCACGAAGGAGATGGTGATCGTGAGAAGCCCCTCCGGCCGAGCAGCTCTTCGTACCAGTGCCGTCGCCGCCGTCGCCCTCGCCGGCGGCCTGCTGGCCACCCCGCCCGCGAGCGCCGCCCCCGTGGCGAGCGCGCCCGCCGTCACCACCGTGACGCTGACCGCCCAGCTGACCGCCCAGCAGGCCGCTGTGCGCCCGCGCAACGGCCGCATACTCTACGACCGCATCAGCGGCGGGCTCGGCCGGCTCAAGATCAAGAACGGCACGTCACGTGACGGCGTCGTCGCCCTGGTCAAGGGCAAGAAGAAGGCGATCAGCATCTACGTACGCGCCAAATCCACCGCGACCATCAGAGACGTCAGGGACGGCACCTACCGCATCTACTTCACCACCGGCACCCGCTTCAGCGTCTCCAAGGGCAGGTTCACCCGCGCGGCCAGCTACCAGCGCTTCACCAGCAAGCTGCGCTTCACCACGACCTCCAGGACCGCGACCGCCTGGACGCTCACCCTCAACCCGGTCAAGGGCGGCAACGCCAGGACCACCTACGTCAACCCGAAGGACTTCCCCGCCTGAACGATCACGCAGCGGAGCCCGGTGATCTCCGCCCGCGACTCCCATGCCGCATCCATGGGTCCGGCTTGACGACGCGATCTTAGATGCACCAGATTGTTCGCGTCTTTCAGGACCGTTCCCAAGGAAACCCTCATGAAGCGAACCCTCATCGGTGCGGTCGCCGTCGCGGGCCTGGCGCAGTTCGTCGCCATGCCCGCGTACGCCGCCCCCACCACCGACCCGGTCAAGGCACTGCAGGCCCAGTTAGGGCAGGGCAAGGCGGTCAACCTGCGGGCCACCGCCAAGGTGACCTTCAAGGCCGGGCAGGTGGCCACCTCCGCCCTCGACGGCACGGTCGGCTTCGGCCCGCGCGGGCCCGTCGCCTCCGACGTGGCCCACACCCTGCAGTACAGCGCGGCACTGCTGCGCACCATGCAGAAGACCGCCCCCGCCGAGACCGAGGCCCTCCAGGAAGGGCCCGTCCGCATGCTCTCCTCCGGCGGCGTCAGCTACGTCTCCGGCCCCGTCGTCGACCAGGCGCTGCCGCCGGGCACGAGCTGGGTGCGTTACCCCAAGGTCGTCCAGCCGCCCAGCAACCTGGTCGTCGAGGCGCTCGACCCGGCCACGCTCAAGACGCTCGTCGCCGGCCGTACCTCGTGGAAGGACGGCATTCTCAAGGGCAGCGTCAAGGCCAGCACGCTCGCCAAGTCCTCCAAGCCGTTCGCCGCCTTCTACGGCACCCGCTTCACCGCCAAGCGTGACGGGAAGATCGGCTACACCATCTGGTTCGGCGACAAGGGCCTCGTGCGGCGCATCGCCGCCAAGGCCGTGCTGCCCATCGACAAGAGCACCGTCCAGGTCGAGTCCGACACCCGCTACACCGACTGGGGCCGCGAGGCCACGGTCCTCCTCCCGCTGGAGGGCGACGTGATCGACCGCACCGAGGTCAAGGACGAGACCCCGGCCCAGGTGCCGGGCATCTGGAACTGACCCGCCGAAAAAACCCGTGGCGGGCCCTCGTGGCCCGCCCGTATTCTGGCCGCATGTCTACGCCCCGGACTTCTTAGCTAGGACACCTGCTTCCACGCACCCTTGTGTCCACTAGCCATTCCGGAGCGTCATCCCATGCTCACCTTCCGTGGCGTCGCCGTGCGCGCCGGCGCCTCCCTGCTCATGTCCGGTGTGACCGGGCACGTCGGCCCCGGCGACCGCATCGGCCTCGTCGGCCGTAACGGCGCCGGCAAGACCACGCTGATGACGACCCTCGCCGGCCGCCTCCAGCCCGCGTCCGGCGACATCGTCCGTACGGGCCCTGTCGGCTACCTGCCCCAGGACCCCGCGGCGGCCGACCCCGCGACGACGGTCCTCGACCGCATCCTGTCCGCCCGTGGCCTGGACGCGGCGGTCCGCGACCTACGCGCCGCCGAGACGGCCCTCGCGGAAACCGCGTCGGCCACCCCCGACCCCGCCGCTCTCGACCCCGCCTCCTCTGGCCCCGCCACCCCCGACCCCGCCGCCTCTGGGCGTGTCGCTTCCGAGCGCGCCGCCTCCGGGGCGATGGCCGCGGAGCGGGCGATGGCGCGTTACGTCAGGGCCGAGGCCGAGTTCCAGGCGCGCGGCGGTTATCCCGCCGAGGCGGAGGCGGCTCGGGTCGCCGCCGGGCTCGGGCTGCCCGATCGGGCGCTGGACCAGCCGCTCGGCACGCTGTCCGGTGGGCAGCGGCGGCGCGTCGAGCTGGCCAGGGTGCTGTTCGCCGAGCCCGGCGTGCTGCTGCTCGACGAGCCCACCAACCACCTCGACCGCGACTCGATCGCGTGGCTGCGGACGTTCCTGCTCGGCTACCCGGGCGGGCTCGTCGTCATCAGCCACGACACCGGGCTGCTGGCCGACGTGGTCAACCGGGTCTGGCACCTGGAGGCGGGCGCGCTGGAGATCCGTAACAGCGGCTGGGAGACGTACCTCGCCGAACGGGACGCCGACGAACGGCGCAGGGCCAGGCTGCGCGCCGCCGCCGAGCGCAAGGCCGCCGCCCTGCACGCCCAGGCCGACCGGATGCGCTCCCGCTCGTCCACCGCCGTACGCGCCCGTGACATGGCCCGCCGCGCCGACCGCATGCTCGCCGAGACCCGCCCCGTACGGCGCGCCGCCAAGGTCGCCAGGATCCGGCTCCCGGAGCCCGCACCCAGCGGCCGCACGCCGCTCGGCGCGATCAGCCTGACCAAGGCGTATGGCGGCCTGCCCGTGCTGACCGGCGTGGACCTGGCCATCGACCGGGGCAGCCGCCTCGTCGTGCTCGGCCTGAACGGCGCCGGCAAGACCACCTTGCTCAGGATCCTCGCCGGGCACGAGCGGCCCGACTCAGGACGGGTGGTGCACGGCCACGGGCTGCGGCTCGGCTACTTCGCCCAGGAACACGACACCCTCGACCCCGCCCACACCGTCGCCCGCCACCTCGCCACCGCCGCGCCCCACCTCACGGACGGCGAGGCCAGGACCGTCCTGGGGTCGTTCCTGTTCGGCGGGGATGACGTGGACAAACCCGTCGGGGTGCTGTCGGGTGGCGAGAAGACCCGGCTCGCCCTGGCCGGGCTGGTCAGCTCGCAGGCCAACGTGCTGCTGCTCGACGAGCCCACCAACAACCTCGACCCGGCCTCGAAGGCCGAGGTGCTGGCGGCGGTGGCGGCGTACGAGGGCGCGGTCGTGATGGTCACCCACGACGAGGAAGCCGTCGAGGCCCTGGCCCCGGACCGCGTCCTGCTGCTCCCCGACGGCGTCGAGGACCTCTGGAACGACGACTACGCCGAGCTCATCGCCCTCGCCTGACCCCGCTCCGGGGAAGAGCCCGCACGGCCCTTCCCCGGGATCGGCGGCCGGGGGAGAGGCACCCCGTTCGGTTTCTCTGGTGTTCGGTTTCCCCTGCGTAAGGTTTCCCCTGCGTTCGGTTTCCCCTGCGTTGGGCTTCCCTCGCCTTCGGCTCCCACCCCCGCGTTCGGCTTCCTCCGCGTTCGAGAGGGGTGCGCGGGGCTGGTGGGGGTGTCACTTCTGTCTCGGAGGTCTCTGGCGTGAGGGGCGTGTGCCTGGGCAGGGGTCAGTGGAGACCGCGCCCCCGCGTGGGGCGACCTGCGATGACAGGACGGCGACATGACCTCTACACCCGATCCCCACCGGCCGGTAGCTCCCGTCCCGCCCCATGCGGCGGAGCAGGCGGAGTCGGCGGTGGAGGCCGAGATCGGGCGCGTCAAGGAGCCGGCGCGGCTGTTGCGCGTCAGCACGATGGCCCGGTCACTGCTCGACGAGGCCCGCGGGCTGCCGCTGGACGAGCACGCCCGCGAGCAGCTGGGACACATCCACGCGCGGGTCGTCGCGGAGATCGGCGACTCGGTGGCGCCCGAGTTGCGGGAGGAGCTGGAACGGCTGCTGCCCACCTCGTCCGGCACCCTGACCCAGGGCGAGATCCGCATCGCGCAGAGCCAGCTCGTGGGCTGGCTGGAAGGGGTGTTCCAGGGCATCAGGGTGGGTCTGTCGCTCCAGCAGGCCGCCCACCCCGAGTTCCCCGGCCCTCCTCCCGCCCCAGGCCGCCCGCCCACCGCCCCCGGCACCGGCCCTTACCTCTAGAGCTCGGGCACCGGGGGCTCAGGCGGCTGGTGACCAGGGCAGAGCTCGGCCGTGGCGGATCAGCCGGCCGTAGTGGCCGGGATTCACCGGGCCCGTCGCCAGGTCCAGCAGCGGGACGGCGGCCTCGGCGGGGAGGGCGGCAGTGGTGACGTCCCACCACAGGGCTGAGGTGGGGGTGTTCATCATGCCGGGACACACCGCGGCCAGGAGGATGCCCCGGCGGGTGTCCTCCGGCCTGCGCTGCCCGGCCAGGACTCGTACGGCGGCCACCTGGGCGATCTTCGAGGGGATGTTGACGAACATCGGCCAGGCGCCCGCCTTGGCGCTGCCGTCCTTGATCGCGTCCCGCCAGGACGCGACCTGTTCGTCCACCTCGTCCAGCGACGACAGCCCGTCGAAGCGGTCGTGCAGCACCGGGGCCAGCTGGTGCAGGGTGCCCAGTGAGCTGGCGACCACGAGCAGCCGGCCGCCGTCGCGCAGCAGCGAGAGGAAGGCGCGCAGCAGGCGGGTGGTGCCGAAGTTGCTGACCTCGGTGTATTCGTCGATCACGGCGGCCGGGTCGTCGCCGGGGCCGACGCGCATGACGGCGTTGCCGAAGACGATGTCCACGCCGCCGTGCCGGTCCCGCAGCAGATCGGCCAGGCGGGTGGCGGCGCCGGGGTCGGCGACGTCGTAAAGCTGCCCGCGTACCTCGGCGGCGGTCTCAGGCAGTTGCGCGATGGCCTTCGCGACGCGTTCCGGGTCGCGGCCGGTCAGGTAGACCGTGTCGCCGGGGCCCAGACGGCGGGCCAGGCCCTCGACGAGGGCCAGGCCGAGGCCCTGGGTCGCGCCCGTGACCAGGGCGACTTTGGCGTTGCTCACTGTAGTGCTCCTCAATCGGAAAGGGATGGAGGGAGCTCCCGGTCGTCCAGCCTAGGGAGGCGGAGGGCCATGCCGCCAGCGCAAGTTCGTCAAGTATGGTATGCGTAAACCTCATGGCATTCACCGACGCGTCGCTCACCGCCCTGCGGGTCTTCCGCGAGGTGGCCGGGCGCGGCACGCTCACGGCCGCCGCCACCGCGCTCGGCTACACGCAGTCGGCCGTCTCCCGCCAGATCGCCGCACTCGAACGCGCGGCGGGCGCCGAGCTGCTGGAGCGCCGCCACGACGGCGTGCGGCTGACCCCGGCGGGGCGGATCGTGCTGCGGCACGCCGCAGTGGTGGTCGACCAGGTGGACGCGGGCGCGCGTGAGCTGGCCGGGCTGCCGGACGAGCCCGGCACCGTACGCCTCGGCTTCTTCGCCAGCGCGGGCGCCGTCCTGGTGCCCCGCGCGCTGGCGGCCCTGCGCGCCGGGCATCCCGCCATCACCGTGCACACCCGGGAGGGCAGCACGCCGTCGCTGGTCCGCGCGCTGCGGGCGGGCGCGATCGACCTCGCGCTGCTCGGCTCGGCGCCGCCGTTCCGTCCGCCTGACGCCGAGAGCCCCGCCCTTGAGGTGAGCGTCCTGTACGAGCGGAGCCTGCGCGTCGCCGTCCCCGCCGCCCATCCGCTGGCCAGGGGTGACTACATCGACGTCGCCGACCTGCACGGGCAGCGCTGGATCGCCGGTCCAGGCAGCGCGGCGGCCGGGGGAGCGGGCGACAGCACCGGCATGGGCGCGTGGCCCGGCCTGGACGAGCGTCCCGAGATCGTGCACTCGGCCCGCGACTGGCTGGCCAAGCTCAGCCTGGTGGCCGCGGGCGCCGGGCTGACCACGGTGCCCGCGATGCTCGCGGAAGCCGTCCCTGACGGGGTACGGGTGCTCCCGGTCCGCGGCGGCCCCCAGGAACAGCGCCGCTGCCTGCTGGCCAGGCTGCCGGGCCCGCTGCCCGAGCCCGCCGCCCGCCTCGCCGGGGCGCTGCGCGACGCCGCGCCCACACCATAGACGCCGCGCGCCGTGCGGTCACATGCCCTTCACCGCGTACGTGACCAGCGTCGTCAGCACCTCCTTGACCGAGTCGCGCCGCCGCACGTCGCACAGCACGATCGGGATGTGCTCGCTGAGCCCCAGCGCCCGCCGCACCTTGCCCGGCTCGTACCGGCGGGCGCCGTCGAAGCAGTTGACCCCCACCACGAACGGGATGCCGCGCTGCTCGAAGTAGTCCACGGCGGGGAAGCTGTCCTGCAGCCGGCGGGTGTCGGCGAGCACGACGGCGCCGAGCGCGCCGAGCGCGAGCTCGTCCCACATGAACCAGAACCGGTCCTGCCCCGGCGTGCCGAACAGATACAGCCACAGCCCGTCGCGGATCGTGATCCGGCCGAAGTCGAGCGCCACCGTGGTCGTGATCTTGGACTCGACGCCCGAGGTGTCGTCCACCCCGATGCCGCGGTCGCTCAGCAGCTCCTCGGTGTGCAGCGGCCGGATCTCGCTGATCGTGCCCACCATGGTCGTCTTGCCGACGCCGAAACCACCCGCGATGAGGATCTTGATGGCCAGTGCGGGGACGGCCGGCGCCGTCCCCGCCTCAGAGACTGCGTAGCCCATGGAGCACTTCCCTGTAGATGCGTTCGTCGATCGTCTGCGCGACGGGGCGTGGGCGGTCGATGGCGAGGAGGCCGTCGCGGCGCAGATCGCCCAGGATGACCCGGGTGATGTTGAGCGGCAGCCGCAGGTGCGCCGCGACGTCGGCCACGGGGGTGGGCCTGCGGCACAGCGTCAGCACGGCGCGGTGCTCGGGGATGAGGTCCGCGGGTTCCGGGATGTCGCCGATCGTGGTGACGATCGCCACCAGGTCGAACGTCTCGCCCTGGGGCCGCGCCCGGCCCCCGGTCAGCCCGAAGAGCCGGATCAGCGGTCCTGGATCGTCCCCGCTCACTGTCTCGTACCGTTCCAGGCCGGTGCCGGTGCAGCTCCCCTCGGTTGCGCGGAGAGGTGCTCGCCGACCCTCTTGACCATCAGGGCCATCTCGTACGTGACCATGCCGAGCTCGGCGTCCGCCGTGGCGAGCACGGCCAGCCGGGCGCCCTGCCCCGCGGCGGTGACGAACAGGAAGCCCTCCTCCATCTCGATGATGGTCTGCCGCACGCCGCCGAGCCCGAAGTGCCGTCCCGCTCCCATGGCGAGGCTGTGGCTGCCGGCCGAGATGGCGGACAGGTGCTCCGCGTCCTCCCTGGTCAAGCCTCTGGAGCTGCCCATGGACAGCCCGTCGGCGGACAGCACGATGGCGTGCCGGATGCCGGGCACGCGCTGGATGAGGTCGTCGAGCAGCCAGCTCAGTTCGCTTCTGGAGTCAGGCATCGGATTGGTCGTCCTTTCGGTTCCACATGTCGTGCTCGTGCCCCGTCTGCCGGCGGCCCTGCTGCCAGCCGCGTTGCATGGACGACATGAGCTGTGCGAGCTCCTCCGGCGTGCGCTCGGCGACGACGCGACGGTGCACGCGTCCCGAGTCGCGGAGCTGGGGAGCCAGGCTGGCCTGCGGGATCCGCATGGGCAGCCCGTCGAGATCCTCGTCGGCGTCCTGGGCGGGCACCGTGACGCTCCACGCCTCCGGCCGGCCGTCGGGCTTGGCGGAGCCGGGCACCGGCGTGGGCTTGGCGCCGCCGGTGGGCCGCCGCATCGGCAGCTCCACGTCGTCGGTGCCGGGCCCGAGCACCGAGCCGGTCATGGGCGCCGGCGAGAAGGCCGGTGAGGAGGCCGGTGAGGAGGCGGGCGTGGGGTCCTGCGCGGTGCCGCCGGACAGCCAGGCCGGGTCGGGCGTCCAGACCGGGTCGTGGTCGCCCGTACGGTCGGGCGCGTCGAACCACGTGCCGCGCTCGGGAGCGGTGCTCGTCCCCTGCCCCCACGAGGCCGACGAGGCCGACGAGGACGACGAGGCTGACGACGCCGACGTGCCGAGGGCGGGCTGGCCGCCGGCGGTGAGCGCGGGGCGTTCGGCCTCGGCCAGCAGCGAGGCGGGCAGGAGGACGATCGCGGTGGTCCCGTCGTACGGCGACCGCCGCAGCATGATCTTGATACCGTGCCGGGTCGCGAGCCTGGCGACCACGAACAGGCCCAGCCGGTCGGTGTCGGCCAGGTCGAACTCCGGCCTGTCCGACAGCCGGGCGTTCAGCTCGGCGAGCGTGGCGTCGTTCAGGCCGAGCCCCCGGTCCTCGACCTCCAGCGCCACCCCGTTGGCCGCCGTCACCCCGCGCACCTGCACGGTGGTGTTGGGCGGCGAGTAGACGGTGGCGTTCTCGATCAGCTCGGCCACCAGGTGGATGACGTCGGTGACGGCGGCGCCGACGAGGAGCGGCGCGTCCGGCATGGGCGCGACCGTGACCCGCGTGTAGTCCTCGACCTCCAGGACGGCGGCGCGTACGACGTCGAACAGCGGCACCGGGTCGCGCCAGCGGCGGGCGGGGGAGGAGTCGGACAGGATGATGAGGTTCTCGGCGTGCCGCCGCATGCGGGTGGTGAGGTGGTCGAGCTTGAACAGGTCCTCCAGGACCTCGGGCTCCTCCACCCTGCGCTCCATCGTGTCGAGGAGCGCGAGCTGGCGGTGCAGCAGCGCCTGGTTGCGCCGGGCCAGGTTGAGGAAGACTTGGCTGACGCCCTTGCGCAGCGCCGCCTGCCCGACGGCGGCCTCGACGGCGGTGCGGCGAACGGCGGCGAAGGCGTGCACCACGCGGTCCACCTCGGCGGTCTCGGCCGGGTCGAGGGCCGGGGCTTCGGTGGCGGGGTCCACGTCGTCGCCGCGGCGCAGCCGCTCGACGAGGCGGGGCAGCCGCTGCTCGGCCAGCTCGACGGCCGACCGTTGCAGCCGGAGCAGCTCGTCGACCAGCGAGCGGCCGAACCGGTACGACAGCGCCAGCGACACCAGCACCGCCGCGAGCCCGAGCAGCAGGACCAGCCCGATCCGCCAGTACGCGCCGACCTTCTGGCTCTGGCCCTCGGCGGCGGCGCGCGTCAGCTCGGCCTGGGTGGCCTGGTTGATCTGGCCCAGCACGACCTCGGCGTCGCCCTTCCACTCCCGGGCGGTGACCGGCGGCGCGCCGCCCGTGTCGAACGTGAACAGCTCGTCCTCGACCGCCACCACGCGCTTGTAGGGCTCGCTCGCCACCAGCCGGTCGTAGGCGGCCCGCAGCTCGGGCCCGGCGTCGCGCTCGGCGTTGGCGAAGAGGAGCCGGCGGCTGGACATGGCGGCCACGAACGCGGCGCGGTCGGTGGGGGTCATCCTGCGCTGCACGATCGTGCTGGTCAGCACCGCGTGCTCGCGCCACAGGTATTCGGCGGTGGCGCTGAAGGCGGCCATGCCGCGCACCGCGCGGTAGGAGGAGACGTCGCTGAGCGCGTCGCGGTCGGTGAACTGCCGGTTCACCACCGCGATGAGGTTGTTGTACGCCTCGATGATGGTCAGCGTCGGGGCCAGCACGCCGCCGTCGGCGGAGGCCCGCAGCGACTGGAGCCCGTCGAGGGCCTGCACCATCGCTTCGACCTGGGCCGGCGTCGCGTCGCTGTCGCCCTCGATGATGGTCCTGACGATCTCGCGGACCTTGCCGACCTGGACGTCGGTCTGCTGCCGCTGCTCGGCCAGCGGCTTGTACGCGGCCGTGCTGCCGGGCGCCTCGGCGGAGAGCTGGCGTTCGCGCTGCAGCTCGACGATCAGCTGGAGCAGCGGCGAGCCGATGGCCTCCCAGCGGTCCTGCGTCTGCGAGACCTCGGCGATCTCATCCACACTGGAATAAGCGATGAATCCCCATAACGCCACCATGGAGACCAGCGGAAGCAGGAGGATCCTGAGCAGCTTGGTACGGATCGGCGGGGGCGAGCTCATCCTTCATCCAATTCCGCGCGAGTGTGCGCTGCCGGGCAGTCGTGGACGTGCTGCCGCCCCCGAGGTTGCCCGCCACGACCGGTGCGCTTGTGGTTCGTCCACTATGCCGATGGGGCACATGTACTTCAAGGTACGGATGCGAAGAATCATCGCGAATGACGTGTTGACTCTTTGTCAACACACGATTCGTGAACCGTGACCGCCGTCACGTCCACGCACAGTGACGAATCCGGGTGATTGATCAAGTGACCGATCGCAGGACCGGTCAAATGAGCGATCACGATCAGACGAACGCGCCGTGCCCCGTCACCGCGCGCCCGGCTGCGCTTACTCCTCGACCCGGTCGATCGGGAACGCGGCGCCCGTCCCGCGACACGACGCCGAGGCGCGAGAAGAGGCAGACTGGCGCGCGTCTGGTACGCCGCCGCGCAGAAGGGTCGTGATGATGCTCGACGCGTTCGCCAGGTGCCGGCTCCATGAGGACTTCGAGCCGGTCACCGAGATGGGCGCCAACCCGTACTACCGGCCGGTGGAGGAGCGGCTGGCCACCGGCGAGGTGCTGGTGGACGGGCGGGTGCTGGTGTCGGCGGGGTCCAACGACTATCTAGGGCTCTCGGCCGACCCCAGGCTGAAGGACGCCGCCTGCCGGGCGGTGCGCCGCCTGGGCACCGGCACGTCGGGCTCGCGCCTGGTCAACGGCTCGCTCGCGCTGCACGAGACGCTGGAGTCGAGGCTGGCGGCGTTCCTCGGGCAGCAGGCCGCCATGGTGACGCCGAGCGGGTTCCTCGCCAACATGGCGCTCGGCGCCCTGGTCGGGCCGCGCGACACCGTCCTCGCCGACCAGCTCATCCACGCCTCGCTCATCGACGCCGTCCGGGTCTCCCGCGCCCGCCTGCGCCGCTACCGCCACAACGACATGGAGCAGCTGGACCGGCTGCTCGACGGCTGCGACCCGGCCGCCGCCGCGCTCGTGCTCACCGAAGGCATGTTCTCCACCACCGGCACACTCTGCGACCTGCCCGGCACCGCCGCCCTGGCCCGCCGCTACGGCGTGCGCCTCGTCCTGGACGGCGCCCACGACATCGGCCTGTTAGGCGCGGCAGGCCGCGGCGCCGCCGAGCACTTCGGCCTGGAGAGCGCCGTGGACCTGCACACGCTGGCCTTCTCCAAGTGCTTCGGCACGACGGGCGGCGCCGTCGCCGGGCCCGCCGACATCATCGTCTACCTGCGCCACCACGCGCGCTCGATGGTCTACTCGGCGGCCCTGTCACCGGCGAGCACCGCCGCCGCGCTGGCCGCGCTCGACATCGTCGAGACCGAGCCCGAGCGCCGCCGTCGCGCGCTGGCCGCGGCCGACCGCCTGCGCGCCGACCTGACCGGGCTCGGCTACGACACCGGCGGCTCGCGCACCACGATCATCCCCGTCCACGTCGGCGACATCGTGCCGTGCTGCCTGCTGTGGCGGGAGCTGTTCGCCGAGGGCGTCTTCGCCACCGCCATGGTGCCGCCCAGCGTGCCGGAGGGCCGGGCGCTGATCCGGGTCAGCGCCACGGCCCTGCACACCGACGCCCAGCTCGACCGCATCGCCACCGCCTTCGCGGTGGCCGGCCGCCGCCTTGGTCTGATCCCCTGATCAGGGACGGAAGCCGGCCGCCGACAACCTCCCGTCACCCGTACGCGCTGGCGACCAGGGTGACGGTCACCGCGAGCAGCGCGAGCGCGGGCGCCGCCAGGGGGAGCAGGACGACCAGCAGCGTGCCGCCGGCCGCGCCGAGCACCAGCGCGCCCAGCACCGCCACCAGCTCCGGCCCGTGCGGCGGCCCGGTGCCGGGAGTGAGGTGGCGGGCGATCGTGCTGGTCAGCGCGCCCGTGATGAACGTCGTCGAGCCGATGAACGTGTGCAGCCGGTGCGTCACCGCGCTCTGCATGCCCATGGCCAGCGCGGCCGTCGCGATCAGCACCAGCTGCGGTCCCGACAGCGCCCACCCCGTCAGCAGTCCGACCAGCAGCCCCGCCTCCGCCGCCACCGTGAGCCTGGTGCGCACCGCCCACCCGCGCGCTCCGCGGGTGAACCGGAACGCCAGCACCAGCCCGCAGGTGAACGCGACGAAGGCCACCAGCGAGCCCACCGCGTCGGCGAACCTGCCCCGGCTCGCCGACACGCCCAGCAGCACCAGGTTGCCGGTCATGTTCGAGGTGAACACCTGGCCCAGGGAGAGGAAGGTGAAGGCGTCGACGGCTCCCGAGGCCAGCGCCATGGTCAGCACCGGCAGGCGACGGACGGATCGCATCCCCCCATCGTCCGACGCCGGCCCCGCTCACCCGGGGAGGACGCGCTGACCGTCTGACTGCTTCCCCGCCGCTCGCGAAGGGAGGACGCGCTGGCCGCCTAGCTGCTTCCCTGCCGCTCGCGAAGGGAGGACGCGCTGGCGGCCTAGCTGCTTCCCTGCTGCTCACCCGCCTTCGGCTCCGGCTGCTGGGCGGCGTCGTGTGCGGGCTGGCCGCCGTCGGCGGGGAGGCGGTTGAGGACGCGCCGGCGGATGACGCGCTTGACGCGGCCCGTCAGGGTCGTCGGCGCGGCGGGCTGCCGGCGCTGCGCCGCGTGCAGTTCGCGGCGCAGCGTGCCCACCTCGCGCCGCAGCTCCACCGCGCTCTTACGCCACTTGCCCGCCTCCTCACGCCACTTGTCGACCTGCCCGCGCAGCCGCTCGGCCTCCTTGGTCAGCCTGGCCACCTCGGCCTCCGCCTGCACCCGCGCCTTGTAGGCCGCCCGCCGGCCCACCACCTCGGGCAGCCCCTCGGCGGGCGCGGCGGAGAACGCGTACTCCTCGCCGGTCACCCACCGCACCCCGGACACGTCGTCCACCGCGTCGTCCAGCGGCTCACCGGTGCGCGCGACGAGCCGGGCCCGCGCGAACGACGACACGCGCTCCAGCCGCGCCTCGGCCACGCCGTCGGCGGTCTCCTCCAGCAGCACCCTGACGAGCCCGAGCCCGTCGTTGCGCATCAGGCCCAGCAGCCGCGCCACGCTGTCCTCGCCCGGCACCCACCCGGCAGGCAGCCGCAGCACGAACGGCGTCGACGGGTCCACCTCCTCGGCCGTCGCCAGGCGTACCCGGCCCTCGTGCTCGTAGTGGCCGTGGACCAGCACCAGGTCGAGGTTCGGGTCCTTGAGCGGGGCGCGGCGGTCGCGGCCCAGGGTGTCCCAGGGGCCGGTCACCACCACCGACAGGTCCGCCACCGTCGAGGCGAGCAGCGCGTCCACGCTCGCCCGCACGGCCTCGTACCCGGCGGTGCCGGAGACGACGGCGGTCACCTGCGGCACCTTCCACTGCCGCCCGGGATGGCCGCGCAGCCACTGGTAGGTGGGGATGCGGTCGGCGACGAAGGCGTGGCTGACCCGGTCGATGCGCTTCTGGTGCCGCATCCGCATGGTCGGCCCGAGATGGTACGCGCGAGCCGCCGGCTCCGGTACGAACACCGCCCCCGCCTGCGCGAGCCGGTAGCCCATCTCGGTGTCCTGCCCGAGTATCAGCTCCTCGTCCATGGGCCCCGCGGCCTCGATGAGCCGCCGGCCGGCCGAGGTCGCGCCGCCGACGTGCAGGCTGAACGGCCGCACCGGGTTGTTCGTGAGCCCGTCGGTGCGCTCCACCAGGCCCACCAGCCAGGCGTGCGGCTCGGCCGGCTCGAACGCCGCCTCCAGGTCGTCGGGCAGCTCGTCGGGCAGCGCGGCGCTGGTGAAGCGGATGTAGCCGGTCACCGACAGGTAGGGCGCGGTGTGGTGCCAGCGCATGTGCGCGTCGAGCGCGCCCGGCGTGAGCACCACGTCGGAGTCGAGCCAGTGGATGACGTCGCCGTCCGCCGCGGCCAGCCCGGCGTTGCGGGCGGCGGCCCGTCCTGGCCGCTCGCACACGACCAGGCGCGCGGCGCTGCCCTCGGGCACCCGCAGCGGCGGCGAGCTGCCGTTGTCCACCACGATGATCTCGGTCAGCTCCGCCGGGTACGTCTGCCGCGCCAGCCCCTGCAGCACCAGGTCCAGCTTGTCCTGGGCGCCGTAGGCGGGGATCACCACGCTGACCCGCAGCCGGGGCGTGTAGTCCTCCGGCGGCCGCAGGATGCGGTAGTCGTTGCCGCGGACGCGCGGCACCTGGCTGTCGGCACGGTCCCGAGGGGTGGCGGACATGCGCGTTGCTGCTCCCTCATGCGTCGGTCGGGGCATTGGCGAGAGCCCACTGTAGAGCCCTTACCTGAGAAAGCAACGAGCCGATATCGCGGGATCGGGGGTTGTCGCAGGTCAGGATTGTCAGGATCTGTCAAGGAAGGGGGGCGCCCGGCGGCAGGAGGCGTCCGCCGCGTACCAGCGTGACGACCCGCTCCAGGTCGGGCGTCAGGTAGCGGTCGTCGCCGAGCGGCGCGACGTGCCGGCGCAGCTCCGCGTGCAGGGCGCGGGCGGCGGGGCCGAGCGGCAGGCCCGCCATCTTCTCCGCGATCAGGTCGATGCCCTGGGCCGCCATCAGGTACTGCACGGCCAGCACGACCTCCAGCCGGTCGAGGTTCTCGTGCAGGTGGCGGGCCGAGGCCATGGCCATCGTGTTGTGGTCCTCCTGGCCGTCCTTGACCGGGCGGGACAGCGTACCGGCCGGGGTGGCCCTGACCTGCAGCTCGGGGATCAGCGCGGCGGCCACGGTCTGCGCCTGCACCATGCCGGAGTTCAGCCCGGGGGCGCCGCCCGCGAGGTTCGCCGGCAGGCCGTAGCTCCACCGGGGCGACAGCAGCCGCCCGGACAGCTCCTGCGACAGGACGGCGACGTCGGCGATCTCCGCGTTCATGCTGTCGGCGAGGTGCCCCATGATCGAGGCGTCCCAGTTGCCGCCCATGACGAACTCGTACCCGGCGCCCTGCTTCTTCCTGAAGACCAGCGGGTTGGAGGTGGCGGAGTTCGCCTCGCGGACCAGGGTGCGGCGGGCGTCGGCCAGCACGTGCCGCAGCCCGGCCAGGATGTGCGGCGCGGCCCGTACCGACACCGCGTCCTGCACACGCGGCTCGTAGTGCTCGGGGTCGAGCCGCTTGCGGCCCTCCTCCGTCATCCAGCCCGAGCCCGCCACCATCGCCCGCAGCCGCGCCGCGACCGCGTTCTCCTCGGGGATGTGCCGTTCCGCGTGCGTACGCGCGTCCAGCGCCCCCTGCTCGGCCCTGGTCGCCTCCATGAACAGCGCCAGCGCGCCCTCCGCCTGCCCGGCCAGCACCGTGGCCCGGCGTACGGCGTCCATGAGCAGGGCCGCCACGACCGTGCTGCCGCTGACGATCGGCAGCGCCTCGCCCGCCTGGAGGGTGAAGCCGATCGGCAGCCCTGCCTTGGGCAGCAGGGCGGAGGCGGGGCCCTGCTCGCCGCCGTACCGCACCGGCGCCTCCTCGCCGATCGCCGCCAGCCCGGCCGCGGCCTGCGGCTGCAGGTCGCCGGTGCCGAGCGAGCCGATCTGCGGCATCAGGGGCACGGCCCCGGCGTTGACCAGGGCCAGCAGGCGTTGCGGCACGTCGGGGCGGACGCCGTACCTGCCTCTGGCCATCTGGTTGGCCTTGACGATCAGCGCCAGCCTGGCCACGTCGTCGCGCAGCGGCTCGCCGACCCCCGCGGCGTGCGAGCGCAGCACGTTGCGCTGGAACTGCTCGGCCTGCTCCGGCGTGAGCGGCCGGTCCTTGAGCGGGCCGAGCGCCTGGTTCCAGCCGTACACCCGCTGCCCGTCCTTGAGCGCGGCCAGCGCGCCCGCCCTGGTCCGCGCCATCGTGGCCTGCGCGGACGGCGCGATCCTGGCCGCCACGGGGCGGCCCGCCAGGATCGCGAAGGCGTCGTCGAGCGTGAACGAACGCCCGTCCAGCACCAGGTTCAGCGGGCGCGGCGCGACCGGTTCCGCCGTGGCCTGGGCCGGTACGAGCAGCGCGGCCAGCAGGCCCATCCCCGTGACGATCCGTACGGCTCTCATCGGACCTGTATAGGCGAGGAGCGCGCGGGTCCCGGCGGCGCCGGGCGGAGAGCTGACCTGATCAGGAAGAAGTGATGAGACCCCCGGTACCGTCGGGATCCATGGAGGCGACGGAACGACCGTGGTCGCGCGGACGGAGGAGGCCGTACGGTCGTCCTGCCGCGGGGAAACGGAAGGCCGCGTCCCCGCGGGCGAGACGGGAACGCGGCCTTCCGGGCTTCGGGACGGTCAGGCCGGGGTCGGAGCCTCGTCCTTGACCGGCGGCGTGGGCAGGTCGAGGCTGTCACGCAGCTCGGCCGGCTTGAGGAAGAACGCCGCGATCAGGCCGACGAGCGCGATGCCGACCGAGACCATGAAGATGTGGCCGGTCGCGTCGCCGTACGCGGCCCTGACGATCCCCTTGATCGGTTCGGGCAGCGCGGCGATGTTGAGGCTGCCGCCCGCCGCGGCGCCGTCGCCGGTCGTCGGGATGCCGGCCTTGGCCAGGCCCTCCGCGATGTTCGTGGCCACCCGGTTGGCGAGCACCGCGCCCAGCACCGACACTCCGACGGTGCCGCCGAGCGAGCGGAAGAAGGTGATCGCGCCGCTCGCCGCGCCGATCTCGCGCAGCGGGACGGTGTTCTGGATGACGAGGACGAGGTTCTGCATCGACATGCCGACGCCGACGCCGACGAGGAGCATGTAGGTCGAGACCAGCACCAGCGACGTCTCGTGGTCGATGGTCGCCAGCCCGGCGAACCCGGCCAGCAGCACGACCAGCCCGGCCAGGATGTACGGCTTCGTCTTGCCGCTCTTGGAGACCATCCGGCCGCTGATCGTCGAGGAGAACAGCACGCCGACCATCATGGGGATGGTCAGCAGGCCCGCGGCCGTGGGGCCGTAGCCGCGGCCGATCTGGAAGTACTGGCCGAGGAAGACCGCGCCGCCGAACATGGCCATGCCGACCGCGAGGCTGGCGAGGATGGCGAGCGCGGGGTCACGGCGCTTGATGACGTGCAGCGGCACGACCGGCTCGCGGACCTTGGTCTCGACGAACGTGGCCAGCGCGAGCAGCAGCACGCCGCCGCCGACCATGGCGAGGGTCTGCCAGGACAGCCAGGCGAAGGAGTTGTCGACGAAGGTCACCCAGATGAGCAGCACGCTGACGCCGGCGGCGATGAGGCCGGCGCCCCAGTAGTCGATGCTCACGTCGGCCCGGCGCACGGTCGGGACGTGCAGCGTCTTGGCCAGCAGCGCGAAGGCGGCGATGGTGAACGGCACGGCGATGAAGAAGCACCAGCGCCAGCCGAGCCACGAGGTGTCGGCGATGAGGCCGCCGAGCAGCGGGCCCGCGACGGTGGCGACGGCCATGACGGCGCCGAGGTAGCCGTTGTAGCGGCCGCGCTCCTTGGGGGAGATCATCGCGGCGATGACGACCTGGGTGAGGATCTGCAGCGCGCCCATGCCGAGGCCCTGGATGGCGCGGAAGGCGATGAGCTGGCCGGTGTCCTGGGCGAACCCGCAGGCCAGCGAGCTGACCATGAAGATCACGATGGAGATCTGGAGCAGCAGCTTCTTGTTGAACAAGTCGGCGAGCTTGCCCCAGATCGGCGTCGAGGCGGTCGAGGCCAGCAGGGATGCGGTGACGACCCAGGTGTACTGCGACTGGCTGCCGTTCAGCGAGCCGATGATCTGGGGCAGCGCCACGGAGACGATGGTGCCGCTGATCATGGCCACGAACAGGACGAGCAGGAGGCCGCTGAGGGCTTCGAGGATTTGGCGGTGGGTCATCGGCTCCGCCGCGGACGGCGCTGCCGGCTGGGCACTCACACGCAACCTCCGATCAAGGGTGTTAAGGGAAGCAACTGGGATACTTTACATGCTCAAGTGGCAACTTTGCGCATTGAGCATTTATTCCCAACGGGTAAACTGTGGCGCACCATGGGAAGTACAGCAGGGTTGCGCGAGCGCAAGAAGGCCGAGACGCGGCGAGCGGTGCACGAGGCCGCGCTGCGGCTCACCGTCGACCACGGGCTCGACAACGTCACGGTCGAGGCCATCGCCGACGCCGCCAACATCTCGCGGCGGACGTTCTCCAACTACTTCGACGGCAAGGAGGACGCGCTGCTGTACGGGGACGAGCAGATCCTCGGCACCCTCGTCCACCGCCTGCGCGCGCAACCCAGCGACCGCTCCGCCTGGCTCGCGCTGCGCGGGGCGGTGGAGAGCCTCTTCGAGGAGTACGGCGGGCCCGACCGCGAGTGGCACCTGCGCGCCCGCCTCGCCATGCGGCACCCGTCCCTGCTCGCCCGGCAGGTCACCGGCCGGATCCGGCTGGAGCACGACCTGAGCGAGGCGATGGCCGAACGCGAGTGCCCCGTCGAGCCCCGGCTCGTCGCCGCCGTGTTCATGGCGGCGCTGCGGGTGGCGAGCCAGCAGTGGTGCGCGGAGCACGAGACCCGCGAGCTTCCCGAGCTGATCTCCCGGGCCCTCGACCAGGTGACGCAGCCCTTCACCTGATCCCCGGAAATCGGCTCTTGTCGCGGAAGGGGATCGCGGAGACACTCCGGGCGGGGGATGGTCACGGGCCGGAGGGGTGCTCATGCGGGGTATGAGGTGGCGGGCCGCGATCGCCGCGCTGCTGCTGACGTTCACCATGGGGGCCGCGGCGGCGCCCGGCGGGCGGGAGGCGTACGAGATCTGGCTGGTCGACCAGTCCGACACGAACGGGCTCGCCCACGGCGGCACCATCCACATCTACGACGGCCACGACGTCACCCGCCGCCTGTCGGACGCCCGCCCGTCGGACGTGATCGACCTGGGCGGCGCGACGTCCGCCCTGTGCCGGGCGAGCACGGGCCGTGACCCGGTCAGGCCGCACATGCTGGTCTTCAGCCGGCGCGACACGCACGCGGCGCTCGCGTTCGTCGCCAGCGGGCATGTGGTCGTCTTCGACGCCCCCGCGAGGCGGCCGCTCGCCTGCTTCGCCACCGAGACCGGCGCGGGCGGGGCCCGCCAGGCGCACGCGCTGTGGCCCACGGGCGACGACCGCCACCTGATCATCGCCAACCAGAACGGCAAGAAGCTGGAGCGCATCCGTACGGACTACGCGACGAACACCTTCATCCAGGAGCCCGCCGCCACGCTCGACCTGGCCGGCTGCACCACCCCGAGCGGCGCCCCCTGCGAGGCCCCTGGGCTGCGCCCGGACAACGCGCCGATCTGCCCGTTCATCGCCTCGGACGACGGGCCCGTCTTCATCAGCCTGCGCGGCGGTGGCCTGTTCGTCGTGGACTGGCGCCGTACGCCGATGGCCATCGCCGGGGAGTACGACGCGGCGCACGTGCCCGCCAACGGCTGCGGCTTCGCCGAGGCGCACGGCCGGGTGTTCGGCGACGGGGGCGGCGGCACCCCGGCCAACCTCGACCAGTTCACCGTCTTCCGGCTGCCGCGCACCGGCTACTCGGCCGCGAACCCGCCGAACACGCCGCCCGTCGAGCGCCTCTACGACGACGAGGCGCCGGACCGCGACGCGCACGGCACCGTGGTCAGCGCCAAGGACCGGTACGTCTGGGTGGGCGACAGGGACGCCAACGTGGCGGAGGTCTTCGACGGCCGCACCGGCGCGCACGCCGGCACGGTGCCGCTGACGTCGAGATTCAGCGCCGACCCGACGGTGGACCTGTTCGCCTCGTCGCCGGACCGCGCCTGGGCGTTCGCCTCCACGCGCGGCCCGAACCCGCTCTCCGGCGACCCGCACTCCTCCCACGGCACCGACCCCGGCCTGCTGATCCTCCGCCTCACCGGCGACGGCAGGACGGGTCAGGTACGCGGCCTGATCCCCATCACGAACGTGGACGCGGGCGGTGTCGAACGCGCCGACCCCCACGGCATCCGCATCCGCCGGACGTCATGAACCGTCATCCGGCGGGGGCGGGCAGCACGATCGCCGCGAGAACCAGCCCCTCGGCCGCCAGCCACCGCCCGGAGAACTCCTGCACCGCCCGCCCTCCGACCTGCGGCCCTTCGACGAGCAACCGCGCACGAAAGCCCCCGGCGACCGCGCCCGCTACACATCCCGTCCCCGGCGGCGTCGCTCCTGGCGCCGTGGCCGGGCCGATGGTGAGGTCGATGCGGGCCTCCTCGAAGCCGAGCCACCGGCCCGTGAGCGGATACCAGGTCTTGTAGACGGCCTCCTTGGCGCAGAACAGCAGCCGCCCCCAGCTCACCCCGCCGTCGCCCGCCTGCTTCCTGACGAACGCGGCCTCCTCGGGTAGCGCGACCGTGTCGAGCACCCCGTCGGGCAGCGGCCCGTTGGGCTCGGCGTCGATGCCGACGGACGCCACCGCCGACGAGTCGGCGGCCACCGCTCCCCGGTAGCCGTCGCAGTGGGTGATGCTGCCCACGATGCCGTCGGGCCACAGCGGCTCGCCCCGCGTCCCGGACAGGATGGGCGCCGGTGGCCGGCCGAGCCGCGCGAGTGCCCGGCGGGCGCAGACGCGGGCCGCGGTGAACTCCCTGCGGCGCTTGGCGACGGCCCGGGCGACCAGCGCCGCTTCCTCGGGGAACAGGCCGCCGTCCGGATAGTCGTCGCCGCGCGACTCGACCGCGACGACCTGCGGGGGAAGGAGGTGGTCGATCACGTGGACACCGGGATCGGGCCGATCATGGCCTCATTGTAGGCGAGCGCCGGGCCCAGAGATCGGCGTAAGTTGGGTGGACTTCTGATGATTCGTGCCACCCGCCTGGAGGACGACATGCCCGCCCGCGCCGCCGCCGACCGCGAGCCGTGGATCCGCTCCCTGCGCCCGGCCCCCGGGCACGCGGTCAAGCTGCTGTGCTTCCCGCACGCCGGCGGCTCGGCGAGCTACTACGTCCCGCTGGCGCGCAGCTTGCCGAAGTCCGTCGAGGTGTACGGCGTGCAGTACCCGGGGCGGCAGGACCGCTTCGCCGATCCGATGATCGACGACCTCTTCGTGCTGGCCGAGCGCATCCATGAGGTGCTCACCCCGCCGCTGGACGGCCCGGTCGCCTTCTTCGGCCACAGCATGGGGGCGACGGTCGCGTTCGAGGTGATCAGGCTCATGGAAGGCAAGGGCCAGACCCCGCCCGTACGGCTGTTCGCCTCGGCCAGGCGGGCGCCGTCCCGCTCGCGCGACGACGGCGTGCACCGGCTCGACGACGAAGGATTGGTGGCCGAGGTGAGCGCGCTGAACCCGTCAGCCGCGCACGCCTTCGCGGACGCCGACTTCCTCTCCATCGTGCTGCCCGCGCTGCGCAACGACTACCGCGCCGTGGAACGCTACCGCTGCACGGAGGGCGCGACCGTGAGCTGCCCGATCACCACGTTCCTGGGCACGGAGGACCCGAAGGTGACCGAGCCCGAGGTCCGCGCGTGGGCCGAGCACACCACCGCCGGCCTGGACCTGGAGCGCTTCTCCGGCGGCCACTTCTACGTCGAGGATCACTGGCCGCGGCTGGCCGCCGAGCTGACCCGCAGGCTCACCTGAGCGAGATCGAGTTGCGCCCAACGAAATCGTCAGGGATTCTTGACGACTATGACGTTCAGGTGTGCTGACCTCCCCGACCACGAAGGCTTCGCCGCGCCGGTGCTCCCCGGCGGCGAGCAGGCCCCGACCTCGCCCGTCTTCACCAAGACGTTCGTCGGCTACCGGGCCTCGTGCTCGTGCGGATGGAGCGACCGTCGCCAGCTGCCGCCCACGTCCGAGGGCGTCAAGGACGCCGAATACCGGTGGTGGAGCAGGCACGTGCCGCCGCTGCTCGCCGCCGCGCCGCCGAAGGAGCTGGTGGTCAAGTCGGACCTGCTGTGCGAGCAGATCGTCCGGCTGGCCGGCGACCGCCCGCTCGCTGCGCTCTCCCTGCTGTCGCAGGTCGAGAGCTGGCAGCGCACACTGCTCGACCAGGCCGTCGCGGGCGCCAGAGCGGCGGGCGCCTCGTGGGCGGAGGTCGGCGAGGCGATGGGCATCTCCAAGCAGGCCGCCCACGAACGCTTCAGGGCCCACACCGACGCCTGAGCCGCCCCGGCCCGGTTATCGGCCCAGGGTCAGCTCTCGACCCACTTGTAGCTCTTCGCGAGCGACGACAGCTCCTGCCTGATGGCCACGATCTGGGTGCCCGTCAGCGTCGGGACCGTCGTGATGAGCAGCTCCGTGATCTCCCGCTTGAACTCCGACTCCGACAGCACCTCGCACAGGTCGTCGCCCGCGTTGCCCTCATGGGAGGGCACGTAGGAGCTCTCGTAGGAGCTCTCGTGGGAGTGCGAAGGCGAGACCGCGGCCCGCTGCCCGACGATGCGGACGTCGGACGCCTTCAGCCCCCGGTCGCCGCCCTCCAGCCGGAACTCCACGACCGTGCCGGGACGTACGGCGTGCTTGTCGTCCAGCAGATCGTTGGCATGCAGGAAGACGTCGGCACCGCCGGTGTCCGGCGCGATGAACCCATAACCCCGAACCTGATCGAACCGCAGGACCCTACCCGTTACCACCAGCACCTCACTCGACCAAACCGCGGGCGTTCCACCAGTTGAACGCCCGTGCGCAGGCTATCGCGCGCCGCAGCGCAGGCACAACGGCCCGCCCCGCGAGCCGGATCACGGCCGCTCGGCGATGAGCCGCACCCCATGGACGACCGCGGCCCGGCCATCGCCACCCGGGACGAACTCCGCACGATGCCCGTCGCCGGCACCCTCCCCGCGGGACTCTGGACCTGGAGCGCGCCATGACCGTGCACTCATGGGCGAAGGCTCCAGCCTCAGGCGGGCACCGGCTGCGGCGGGGTGTCGCCCACGTAGCGCGCCGCCGGTCGGATGATCTTGCTATCGGCGGCCTGCTCCAGGATGTTGGCGCACCACCCGACCGTGCGGGCGGCGGCGAACGTCGGCGTGAACATCGAGCGCGGCACCCCGCACAGCTCCATCACCACGCCCGCGTAGAACTCGACGTTGGTGTGCAGGTCGCGGCCCGGCTTCAGCTCGGCCAGGAGCTCGATGACCCGCCGCTCCACCTCGTGCGCGAAGTCCACCAGGTCGCCGCCGAAGCTCCGCGCGATGCCCGACAGCATGCGCGAGCGCGGGTCCTCGGTGCGGTAGACGGGGTGACCGAAGCCCATGATGCGGTCGCCCGCGAGCACGCGATCACGGACCCAGGCGTCGATGCGGTCGGGCGTGCCGATCGCGTCGAGGGTGTCCAGGGCGCGGCTCGGAGCGCCGCCGTGCAGCGGCCCCGACAGCGCGCCCAGCGCCCCCACCACGCAGGACGCCAGGTCGGCGCCCGTCGAGGCGATCACCCGCGCGGTGAAGGTGGAGGCGTTGAAGCCGTGGTCGACGGTCGAGATCAGGTACTGCTCGATCGCCCTGGCGTGCGCGGGCTCCGGCTCCTCGCCGGTGAGCATGTAGAGGTAGTTGGCGGCGTACGTCAGGTCGTCGCGCGGCTCGACCGGCTCCAGGCCGAGCGAGAGCCGGTGCAGCGCGGTCAGCAGCGTCGGCGTCAGCGCGCTCACCAGCAGCGCGTCGTCAAGGCGCTGGTCGGGCCCGAGGTCGTAGAGCGGCCGCATCCCGAGCACGGAGCCGGCCGCCGACACCGCGCCGCGCACGGTGTCCAGCGGGCCGCCGCCCGCCGTGGCCAGCGCGGGCAGCAGGGGCCGCAGCGCCTCGGGCACGTGACGCAGCGGCAGCGTGCGCTCGGCGAAGCGCCGCCGTTCCTCGGCGGACGGCAGCGCGCCGAGCAGCATCAGGTGCCAGACGTCCTCGAACGTGCGCTTCTCCGCGAGTTCGATCGCGGAGTACTGGCGGTAGTGGTAGAAGCCCTCACGGCCGCGGACGTCGCTCAGACGCGTCTCGGTGACGACGACGCCGCTGAGCCCCCTGGGCACCTCGATGCCGTGTCCATTGCCCGCCGGCGCGGTGGTGCTGATCATGTGGTGAACCTCCTCCGATACCGGCACTCTCCGGCCTGCGCCATGGGCGCGTCAACATTGATTTTCGTCCACATGATCGAGATCACCGTAGGATTTACGGCACTCACCGGATGGCGGCATATTGATTTTCATCAACACGCCAAGGTGATGGCGAGCTGGGGGAACCTCACCCGCCGATGCGTAACGCGGTGGTATAACTACTCACCGTAATCGACCAAGCGTGCCGGTGCGGACACCCCCGGCGCCGTCCCCCCGGCTCTTCCCCCCGAAGGAGCAGCAAGCATGCGCTCGACCCGTGCGTCCCTGGTCGCGGGCGGCACCGCCCTCGCCGCCCTCCTGTTCACTGCCCAGCCCGCCGCTCAGCCTGCCGTGGCCGCCCCGGTCGGCACCGGCTGCCTGGCGTACGGGCAGGTCGGCAGCTATCTGTCCAGGGAGGGCGGGTTGAAGCTGACCCTCTCGCCCGGCTTCCTCGCCGAGCTGCGGCGGGCGGGCATCGGGCTCTCCGCGCTCGGCCCGGTCGAACCGGTGGACGGCGGCAAGGCTCTGTGGACGCCGGTCGGCGAGCGGTACGACACCGTCGCGACGCCCAGCGGCCGGATCTGCCACCCCGGCGGTTTCTCGTTCTCCGACCCCGAGACCAACGTGACGTACGAGATCGACACCTTCCGCGTGGTGTTCGCGGCCACCGGCGGCAGCGCGCTCCTCGCCACCCCCGCCGTCAACGGGCGGCCACGGCCGCGCGGCGAGCTGACGCTGGCCGGCTTCAGCCTCCGCGAGGCCCTCGCGCCCGGCACGTTCGTCCGGCACGGCGGCGGCGTCGGCCCGCGCAAGGTCGCTCTGACCCTGCACCAGGGCTGGGCCGACGACCTCAACCGCGAGCTCGGCACCCGCCTGCGCGGCGGCGCCCACTGGGCCGACCTCGCCATCGCCTGGCAGGGCACGCCCAGCAGGCCGGTCCCCGCCGGGACGTCGCCCGGCCTGCGCGGCATCGAGCTCGTCAACGCCGCCATCCGCCGCACGTCCTGACCTTCCCGTCCCGTTCATCCCCCACCACGAGGACACCCCGATCAGATGAAACGCGTACGGCTCGTGCTGCCCCTGCTGGGATGCGTGCTGGTGGCCTGTGCCTTGATGGCCATGTACGCCCCCACCGGGCTCCTGAGCCAGGAGGAGCCGCCGCCGGGCCCCGTGGGCTGGACGCCGCACGACCTGCCGGACGGCATCGAGGCCGCCCAGCGCCGCCTGAGCCGTCACCCCGGCGACGCGGCGGACTGGGCGAACCTCGGCCACCTGTACCTCCGGCAGGCACTCCGCACCGCGGAGACCTCCTTCCACGCCAAGGCCGAGGCCGCCTTGGAACGTTCCCTGCGGCTCGGCAGGCCCCCCGTCGAGGCCCTCATCGGCATGGGCGAGCTGGCCAACGCCCGGCACGACCACGCGGGCGCGGTCCGCTGGGCCGCCCGCGCCCGCACCGCAGCTCCGAACAGCTGGGCGCTCTACGGCGTGCTCACCGACGCCTACCTGGCGCTGGGCCGCTACGACCAGGCCGAGCGGGCGCTGCGCCGCATGCTCGACGGCCGCCCCGACCTCGCCTCCTTCACCAGGGCCGCCCGCGTCGAACACCTCCGCGGCCGCGTCGGCCCCGCCCGCGAGCTGCTGCGCCGCGCCTGCCAGGTCGCCGGAGACCCCGCCGAGTACGCCTTCTGCCAGTGGCGGCTCGGCGATCTCGCCTGGCACGAAGGCGACCCTTCCGCGGCGCGGGCGGCATACACGCAGGCACTCGCCGCCGACCCTGGACACGTGCCCGCCCGCGCGGGCAAGGCGCGTACGGAGGCCGCGCTCGGCAACCCCGACCAGGCCAGGCGCGACTACGCCACCGCCGTCGCCCGCTCGCCCGCCTACGCCGTCGAGTACGGCGAGCTGCTCGACCACCTCGGCGAGCGCGAGGAGGCCAGGCGGCAGTACGCCGCGTTCGTGGCCCACCACAAGGTGCTGGCCGCCAACGGTGACACCGACCATTACGCCATCGGGGTGTTCCAGGCCGAGCACGGTGACGCGCGCGCCGCCGTACGGCATCTGCGGCTCGAATGGGCGCGGCGGCAGGCCGTCGAGGTCGCCGACGCGCTGGCCTGGGCGCTCCACCGGGCCGGCCGGTCCGCCGAGGCCGCCAGGTACGCCGCCCGCGCCGCCACGCTCGGCGGGCGCAACGCGCTGTTCTCCTACCACCGGGGCGAGATCGAGTACGCCCGCGGCCGCCTCGCCTGGGCGCGCACCCACCTGACGCGCGCCCTGTCCATCAATCCGCACTTCTCGCCGGGCGGCGCCGTGCGCGCCCGCGCCCTGCTGGCCCAGACCGCGTGACCGCTTTCCCCTCCCGGAATGCGGAGTAAACCTCTTAAATTCCGCACAAGCTCTGATAAATGGACGACACGCACAATGCGTCAATGCCGAGGGGGTGTGCTAGCCTGATGGCGTTGCAGTTGTGGTTCCCATAAAAGACTTTGTGTGCGCCTGACAGATTGTAATCTTCGGGCGCATTTTTTGTTCGCCGGTCATTTCCGGATGGGCACATCGTGGCGACACGGATTCCGCAAGGTGCGGATTCCGTCAGATCTGCGCATATCTAAGGAGATCGACATGGCTACTGGCACCGTGAAGTGGTTCAACTCGGAAAAGGGCTTCGGCTTCATCGCCCAGGACGGCGGCGGCGCCGACGTCTTCGCCCACTACTCCAACATCGTCGCCAACGGCGGCTACCGCGAGCTGACGGAGGGCCAGAAGGTCTCCTTCGACGTCGTGCAGGGCCAGAAGGGCCCGCAGGCGGAGAACATCGTCGCCGCCTGACCCGCGTTCCCTGAGCCCGGGCACCTCACCGTGCCCGGGCTCTCGCGTGCCCGCCGATGAGTTCTCGCGCCGTGGACGGTCCAACCTTTCGTAAGCACGATTTCCGGCGCGACGAGAGGACCCACCGCGATGAACGAGGAGAAGACGACCCCCGCCGACCCGACGTCCGGCCGTTCACCCGCCCTCGACCGCCTCGACGTGCTGGTGGGGGAGTGGGAGACGGCCGCCGTCTTCGACGCCGGCTTCTTCGGCCCCGGCAGCCCGGAGGTCGTCGGGCACGGCCGCACCACGTTCGCCTGGCTGAAGGGACGGCGGGTGCTCGCCCAGACCTTCACCAACGACCACCCCGACGCCCCCGACGGCCTCTGCGCCATCGGCCTGAGCGACCAGCCCGAGGTGTTCGTCCAGCACTACCACGACTCGCGCGGCGAAACCCGCGACTACCTGATGACCCTCGAGAACGGCGAGCTGCGCTTCTGGCGCGCGGACCCGGCCTTCGCCCAGCGCTATCGGGGCACGATCACGGCCGACGGCAAGACGATCGAGGGCGCCTGGGAGGTCTCGGAGGACGGCCACACGTGGCGCCACGACTTCAAGCTCATCTACACCAGGGCCGGCTGACGAGATCTCGCAAGCGAAAGGGCCGCTCCCGGGGGAGCGGCCCTGGTGCCTGGGGTCAGGCTCTTCTTCGTGACCACCAGGTGACGCCCCACAGGAGCAGGCCGACCGCCAGCAGGACGCCCGCGATCTCGTACTGGCCGGCCGGGCGGCCGGAGGACCAGGGGAGCACCAGGTAGAGGCAGGTGACCGTGCCCACGACGGGCAGCACCCGGCCCGCCTTGAAGTGCTCGACCCCGGTGTCCTCCCGCCGCAGCACCAGGACGGAGACGTTGACCAGCGCGAACACCGCGAGCAGCAGCAGCGACGTGGTGCCGCCGAGCAGCGCGACGACCGGGCTGTCGGGCACCAGCGAGACGTAGGCGATGAGCAGCAGCGCGATGCCGGTGGTGAACACGATGGACGCGTGCGGGGTGCGCCGCGTCGGGTGCACCTTGGCGAGGAACGGCGGCAGCACGCCCTGCTTGCTCATCCCGTACAGCAGGCGGCTGGCCATCAGCATGTTGATCAGCGCCGAGTTCGCGACGGCGAACATCGAGATGAACGGCATCAGCTCGCCGATCGGCACCCCCGGCGCCGCCGTCTCCACCACCGTCACCAGCGGCGTCTCGCTGTCCGCCAGCGTGCCGACCGGCACCACCGCGACCGCGCAGATCGACACCAGGACGTAGATCAGCCCGGTGATGCCGATGCCGGTGAACATCATCCGCGGGAAGATCTTGACCGGGTTCTTCGTCTCCTCGGCCATGTTGACGGAGTCCTCGAAGCCGACCATGGCGAAGAAGGCCAGCGACGTGGCCGCGCTGACCGCGAGGAACACGCTCTTGTCCTCGGGCGTCTCGAACGCCACCACCCGGGAGAAGTCGGCCTGCCCGCCGGTGATGAAGTAGAGGCTGAGCACGATGACGAGCAGCAGGCCGGACAGCTCGATCGCGGTGAGCACCACGTTGACCTTGACGCTCTCGCCCACGCCGCGCAGGTTGACGGCCAGCACCAGCAGCATGAACGCCATCGCGATCAGCAGGATGACGGTGTTGCCGGCCTCGAAGCCGAAGCCGGTGGCGAGGTTCGCGGCGAAGGCCCGCGAGGCCGCCGACGCCGAGGTGATGCCGGAGCACATCACCGCGAAGCACACCAGGAAGGTCAGCAGGTGTTTGCCGAACGCCTTGTGGACGTAGAGCGCAGCGCCCGCCGCCTCCGGATATTTCGTGACCAGCTCCAGGTAGGAGCACGCCGTGATCAGCGCGACGATGAACGCGATGGCGAACGGCAGCCACGCGGCGCCGCCCACCTCGCCGGCCACCTGACCGGTCAGGGCGTAGATGCCGGTGCCGAGGATGTCGCCGACGATGAAGAGCAGCAGGAGGCCTGGGCCCATCACGCGCTTGAGCGCGGGCTGGCCGTCGCTGCCCGTTTCCGCAGGGCCGGGGGGACTGATCTGTGACATAAGGGTCCTTGTCGTGCGTCAGCTGTACGGCTGCTGGGGGAGGGGAACACGTCCCGCGCGCGGGAACCTCGTGAGACGGGGGACCACGGCGCCGACAGGAGGCTGCTCAGGCCGGACCGGCCGCGTGATCACGACAGTCATCCTGACACTTTACGGCTCCGGTGGTCATCCGTGAATACGTCGTCACGCAGAGTCGGCGCGCGCCTCGGTTAGCGCAGGTCATGGGCGGGTAGCGGCCCTCCGCGAGCATGAACGCGAGCATGATGCCGGGTGCGAACTGGGGGAGTCATGAGCACCTATCGCGACGTAAGCGCGGGGGACGGCCGGTCACGCCTTCCGATCGTCCTCAAGTCGGCAGGGGCGGGGGCCTGTGCGGGGGCCGCGGCCGTGTACCTGCTGGACCCCGCGCGCGGGCGAGCCCGCCGGGCGCGCGTGCGCGACCAGGCCGCGCACGCCACGCACGAGGTGCGGGACGGCGCCGGCGTGCTCAGCCGCGACCTGGGCAACCGCGGGCGTGGCGCGGGCGCCGCGCTGCGCTACCAGGTCAGCGGCCGTTCCGCCGACGACCGGGTGCTGACCGAGCGGGTACGCGCCGAGCTGGGCCGCCACGTCAGCCACCCGCACGCCGTCCATGTCACGGTCGCGGACCACGTGGTGACGCTGGACGGCGACCTGCTGGCCGGCGAGGAGGAGCGGGCCAGGAAGGCCGTGCGCCGCATCCCCGGCGTCAAGTCGGTCGTGGCCCGCTGGACCCCGCATCTCGACCCGACCGGCGTGCCCACGTTGCAGGGGCCTGGCCGGCCCCGCGAGCCCGTGCCCGAGCTGCGGCAGCAGCGCTGGTCGCCGACCGCCAGGTTCATGGCGGGGGTGGCGGCCGCGTACGCGCTGACCGCCGCCCGCCGCCTGCCGGGCCCGCTCTCCTGGGTCGTCCGCACGGCGGGCGTCGCCGTGGCCGCCCGCGCGCTGACGAACCTGCCGCTGCGCAGGCTCACCGGCATCAACGCCGGCCGGAGCGCCGTGGACGTGGCCGAGGCGGTCGAGATCACCGCCCCGCCCGAGGCCATCTGGGAGCTGGTGAGCGACTATTCGGTCTTCGCCCGGGTCATGCCCGACGTGTACGAGGTGCGCCGCTCGCCCGACGGTGAGCTGTCGCACTGGATGATCAAGGGCCCCGCCGGGGTGCCGATCCGCTTCGACGCCACCGAGACCAAGCGCGACGAGGGCAAGGAGATCGCCTGGAAGTCCACCGAGGGGCAGCTCATCGCGCACACCGGGTCGCTGCGGCTGGTGGACAGGGGGCGGGGCAGGACCCGCGTGCAGGTGCGGCTGACGTACAACCCGGTGGTGGGGGCCGCCGGGCACGCGATCGCCAGGCTCCTCGGCGCGGACCCCGGCCACAAGCTGCGTCAGGACCTCGCGCGGCTGAAGCAGCACGTCGAAGGCGAGCACCGGCGGCGCGGCGCCCGCAGGGAGGGCGCCGTCATCGTCGGCGCCTGACGGGTGACGGGGGCGGCCACCGCGCACCCGCGCGGGTCGTGGGCTGCTGGGCCCGCTTCCGGTGATCGCACCGGAAGCGGGCCGAGCCCTCTCATGGGGTCAGCAGTCCCCAGTACGCCGCCCACGGCACCAGCAGCAGCGCCCCTGACAGCAGCACGCCCCGCCGGAAACCGGATCGCCGGAAACCGGACCGCCGGGCGCCGACCGCGCTCACCACGCCCGCGACCACGGTCAGCGCGGTGAGGAGTTGCAGCGCCAGCCACCACGGAGGCCGTCCGAGCACCGCCGCGTCCACCTCCGTGGCGCCCGTCATGACGACGGACCCCAGGTAGAGGAGCGTTCCGACCAGCACGGCCGTCCCGCCGGCGGCCACCACCCTGGGCGCCCACCGCGCCACCGTTCCCCGGCCGTCGCCCGCCCGGCCGTCGCCCGCCCGGCCGTCGCCCGCCCGGCCGCGCACGCGGCGTACGGCGCCGCCGATCCCGTAGCAGGCGAACGCCGCGAGCATCGCCGCGAACACCACCACGTGCAGGACAGGCGACTCGTGCCAGGCGGGCGCCGCGACCGGCCGGCTGGCGAACGGCTGGGCGGGCGGCGGGTCGGCGACCACGGCCGGGGGACCGGCGGCGAGGCCCTTGACCCAGGAGGCGACCGTGTCGACGTACCCGGGCGCGAACCCGGTGCCCCGGGTGAAGCCGTCGTGGCTCGCCCGCAGGTCGTGGTCGGCGTCGCGGACGACCTTCAGCGCGTAGTGCCCGTGGCCGCCGCGCTCCAGCGCCTGCCGGAAGATCACCAGGCTTTCCCCGGGCGCGGTGGAGCGGTCGTGCTCGGCGAAGACGGCGAGCAGCGGCCGGCGGACGCGGGCGAGGTTCGCGACGGGGTCGTTGCCGGTGTCGCCGAACAGGCCGGCCGCCATGAGCACCCGGCTGAGCCGCGTACCGATCGGGTCGATCAGCTGTTCGGCGACGCCGGCGTGCGCGAGGTGGGCGCGGTTGCTCCACAGTTGCGTGCGATCAGGGCGCAGGGCGCCGGCCCCCACGGTGACCACGAACGCGACCGTGGCCGCGCGTGCGGCGGCCAGCGGGACGACCCAGCCGCCCTGGCTGTGCCCCCACAGCCCCGCCTGCCGCGGATCGACCTCGGGGCGGCGGCGCAGCAGGTCCAGGGCGGCGAGCGCGTCCGTGGCCAGGTCGTCGAACGAGGTGGTCGCGCGCGAGTGGCCGGCCCGCTTGTCATAGACGAGCGTGACGACGCCGGCCCTGGCGAACGCCTCCGCCTCCGGCCGGTACTCCGCGCGTGACGTGCCCCCCGACCCGGCGACCAGCACCATCGCGGGCAGCCCGCGGGCGCCGGCGGGGGCGAGCAGAGTGCCGTGCAACGTCCGGCCGTCGCTGGTGAAGCTCACGTCGGTGGCGGTCAGGTCGGTGGCGGTCAGGTCGGCGGTGGTCAGACCGGCGGTGGTCAGACCGGCGGTGGTCAGGTCGGTGGCGGCGGCCTGGCGTACGGGCTGGAGCAGCGCCAGCAGCGCGACCAGCAGCAGTAATCCGGCTGATTTGCGTACGGACAGCATGGAGTGCTCTCCTAACGAGGGAAGTTGTGTGCATGAGGAACTCGCCTGGTGGCGAGGCATCGCAGCTTTCGCAGAGGCCGGGTCGCCGAGTTGCCGCTCGGCGGCCCGGATCATCGTCGTCAGTCGTGTCGGCCGGTGGCGCCCTCCTCGGGGTCGGGGAACGCGACGAACCTGGTGTGCACGGTGCGCGCGCCGGGCGCGGCCTGGCCGTGCGGACGCTGATAGCGCTTGAGCAGCGCGAGATAGTCGGTGAAGAACGCCATCAGCTCGTCGAGGTCGACCGTGATGACCCCGCGCGAGAACGGCCGCGCGTCAGCCCACGGGCCCAGCTCGTCGCGGACCTCGTCCAGCCGGGCCAGCAGCTCCTTGTCCTCGCCGAACCACACCTCGGCGAGCAGGTCGACGGCGTCGCGCATGGCGGGCTCCTGCGCGCCGCGTGGCTCGAAGCGTACGCTGCGGCGCGCCGAACGCCACCAGCGTTCCTTGCCGCGCGCCCGCTCGGGCACCTCCTCCACGAACCCGTGCTCGGCCAGGATCCGCAGGTTGTAGCTGGTGCCGCCGGTGGTGACGCCGAGGCGGGCGGCCAGGGTCGTGGAGGTGGCCTCGCCGAGCAGCTCCAGCTCCCTGAGTATGCGCTGCCGGAGCGGGTTGGCCAGCGCCTTGGCCGCGCCCAGGTCGGCCATGCCGTCTTCCGGCATGTATGCATCATAAGTCGTGCACGACAATTCGTGCACACAGAAAAAGCCCCCGGCCTCAGCGGGCCGGGGGCGGGGTGGGTCAGGCGGGTTGCGGGGTGCGGGCGGCCATGCGGCGCTCGAACCAGAGCGAGGTGAACGGCGGCACCGCGCACGCCAGCCCGAGCACGATCGCGCCGCGGCTCCAGCCCGCCTCCCGCGCCGAGAGCAGCACGCCGAGCCCGTACAGCACGAACAGGGCGCCGTGGATCGGCCCGAACACCTTGACGCCGAGCTCGCCGGTCTCGGTCACGTACTTGAAGAACATCCCGACCAGCAGGCCCGCCCACGAGCACGCCTCGGCCACCGCCGCGATCCGGAACCAGCGCAGCACTTTCGCCCCTTTCCTAGGTCCGCGTCACTCTACAGCCTGTAGAGCAAGGCCGGGTCAGCGGCCGTGGCGGCGCTGGACGTAGAGGCGGTTCCCGCGCGGGCCCGTCCACTCCAGCCGCACCACGCCGGCCACCGCCGCGTCGCCGACGCGGGACGGGTCGGCCCAGTAGCCGACGTTCGGGTTGCGGAAGAACGTGGCCCACAACCGCCCCGCGTGGTCGCGGAAGACGTTGTTGTGCCCGGCGCCGACGCCCAGCGTCCACCGCTTGGAGTAGGGGCCCTCGAACCGGTCGGCGACGGCGATCACCGCGTCGTACTGGTACTGCGTCCGTCCGGCGCCGCCCGGGTCGTAGCCGTAGCGGGTGCTGCCGTCGGGGTTGGTCGAGGTGCGGTCCCAGGCGGCGTGCAGGAGGTAGTACCTGCCCTCGTGCTTGAAGACGTACGCGCCTTCGAGGTAAGGCTCCGGCGTGTACGGCTGCTGCTGGAACGCGGGCAGCCCCGTGGCCGGGACGATGTCCTCCATGTCGTCGCGGAACTTGGCGTACAGGTGGTTGTGCAGCACCAGCCACGCCTCGCCGCCCTCGCTGTAGAGGCTGCCGTCGATGTGGTGGTACGCGCCCGGCTCGATGAACTCGGGGCCGCCGATGAAGGACTCGCCGAACGGCTTGTCCAGGTTGCCCTCCGCGAGCCGGTAAGGCCCCTCGACCCCGCCCTCGCTCACCAGCAGGAACGAGCCCACCTTCCGGGAGTGGTCGCCCATGCAGGCCACGATGTACCACTTGCCGCGGAAGTAGTGCACCTCCGGCGCCCACGCCTGGCCGCGCTTGCCGAACCTGTCGTCGGTCCAGTACTCCTGCCACGGCGCCACCACCGTGCGGCCCTCCCGGTTCTCGCCGGCGAACTCGGGCGACCACACCTTGCCCTTCTCCGCGTCCGGCCTGATGCGGGTGGTGTCCGCCAGCCGCCACGGGCCCTTCAGCGACGGCGCGGTCCACACGAAGATGCCGTCGTTCCAGGGGCCCGCCGCCTGCAGGCCGGGCACCCGCGTGGTGCCCGTCGCGACATAGAGCGGGCGGCCGCGCACGATGAAGCAGTTGACGTACGTGTCCCGCATCCACACCCGGCCCAGCTCCCTGTCGCGGGGGCGCAGTTCGAGCGGCAGCACGAACGAGTTGTCCTCCCTGGGCCACAGGTCGGGCCGGGTGTCCGCAATGCCGTACGGCTCCTGCTCCGGCCAGTTCGCGGGATAGCGTCCCGGCGCCGCCTGAGCCGCCGTCGCGGGCAGCGCCGCCGCCCCGGCCAGACCTGCCACGCCGGCCAGCAGGGCCCTCCGGCCGACCTGCGCGCCGTTGTCGGAACCAGTCATCAGTACGTCCTCCCGCTGCGGTGATCCGGCGCGGCTCGCCGCGACCTGCCGGAGAGTCTGCCGAAGTCGCGCAAATTTCGTCAATAACCCGGAAGAAATCGGCTGGCTGGTTCCGGACGCCCCGGAAACCCCGTACCGGACGGGGGATCCGGCGCAGAGAAGTGCTGCGGTGGGAAACCTTGCGGGCCCGCCCAGGCGTTGGAAGGGTGAACAACGCGTGGCGAAGGGCGGAGATGCGGGACAATGTCCCGTCCTGTACGGACGACCAGCGGCCAACGGGGGAACACGGAGGATGACGTCGAGGATGAGCACGCAGGCGCAGGAACAACTCGGTCCCTACCGGGTGCTCAGGAAGATCGGCGAGGGCGGCATGGGGGTCGCCCACCTCGGTCTCGACGAGGCGGGACGGCACGTCGCGATCAAGGTGCTGCACCCGCACGTGGCCGCCGACCTCAAGGCGCGCGACCGCCTCTTCCGCGAGGTCGAGACCATGCGGCGGGTACGCAGCCGCTTCGTCGCCGAGGTGCTCGACGCCGAGCTGGCCGGGGGCCGGCCCTACGTCGTGACCCGCTTCGCCAACGGCCGCACGCTCGAGGACACCGTGCTGACCGGGGGCCCGCTGAGCCCGCACGACGTCGTCAGGCTCGCCCAGGGGCTGTGCCAGGCGCTGGTCGACATCCACGCGGCCGGGGTGATCCACCGCGACCTCAAGCCGTCCAACGTCATGATGGTCGACGGCGCGCCGCTGGTCATCGACTTCGGCATCGCGCACCTGGTCGACGCGGCCAGGCTGACGCAGACGGGGATGTTCGTCGGCACGCCCGGCTACCTCGCGCCCGAGATCATCCGCGAGTCGCTGGTCACCCAGGCGGCCGACGTGCACGCGCTCGCCTCGACGGTGTTCTTCGCCGCCACGGGGCTGCCGCCGTTCGGCACGGGGACGTTCGAGTCCGTCTGCTTCAACACGATGGAGGGCCGCTGGCAGGCCGAGCACGCCCCGGCGTGGCTGCGCGGCTGGCTGACCAGGGCGCTGACCCTCGACCCCGCCGAGCGGCCCACCGCGCGCGAGCTGGCCCGCATGGCCGCCGAGCTCGACCCCGACGGCGGGAGCCCCCGCCCCGCCACGCGGGCCGACCGTACGCTCACCATGGACGCCGTCTCCGACCTGCTGCCGCCCGTCGCGTACGCCACGAGCGTCCACGAGCAGCGCCACCCCGCGACCACCGCGGCAGAGACCGTGCAGGACCCCCTGCCCGAGCCGCCGCGCCCCGCGCCGCCGGCCGAGCCGTTCGACCTGCGCAGGTTCATGAAGAGCAGCGGCTTCTCCGGCGTGCTCGTGCTGGTCATGCTGGCGGCGTTCACCGTGCTGGAGCCGGTCGCGGTCGGCCTGATCGCGGCCGGGCTCTCGCTGGCGCTGCGGGTCGCCGGCCACTTCCTCGGCGAGGAGCGCGAAGACGTCTCCAGGGCCGCGCTCGTGGCGGTCGGCCACCTGCTCCTGTCACTGGCGTTCGGCCTCGTCGCCGGCACGCTCCTGAACATGACCGGCCTGCTGAGCGCCGGCCACGCCGAGTCGCTGGCGGCGGGGGTCTTCACGATCGGCCTCTTCGCGCTGCCCGGCGCCGGCCGGGTGCGCCGCGTCGCCTCCGGCGCCCTCGCCCGCGTGCTGCCCGGCAGCAGCGCGGTCGTGGTCAACACCGCGATCCTCGGCCCGATCGCGCTGATCACGGTGATCGTCGCCCTGACCCAGGGCTTGTAGGGGCTCAGAGCCAGTCGCGGCGTTTGAAGATCAGATAGAGGCTGAGGCAGGTCAGCGCCATCAGGCCGAGCGCGAAGGGATAGCCGTACGTCCAGCGCAGCTCGGGCATGCCGGGGGCCTCGAAGTTCATGCCGTAGACGGTGCCGATGAGGGTGGGCGCGAAGAGGATGGCGGCCCACGAGGAGATCTTCTTGATCTCCTCGTTCTGGGCCAGGCTGGCCTCCGTCATATGCTTGATCTCCTCGTTCTGCGCCTGCGTGACGAGGGTGGCGTTGACGGTGAGGATGTCGGCCAGCATCTGGCGGAACCCGTCGACCCGCTCGGCCACCGTGGTGGCGTGGTCGGCGACGTCGCGCAGGTAGCGCTGCAACTCCTCCTCGGTGCCGTACTTGTCGAAGCCCGCCGTCAGGCCGTCGAGGATGGCCAGCAGCGGCCTGGTCGCCCGCTGGAACTCGATCACCTCGCGCGACAGCTCGTAGATGCGCCGCGAGACGCCCGGGTCGCCGCCGAAGACCTGGGTCTCGATCTCGTCGATGTCGTTCTGCAGGCCGGCGATGACGGGGGCGTAACCGTCGACGACGTGGTCGAGGACGGCGTACAGGACGGCTTCCGAGCCGCGGGCGAGCAGCCCAGGGCGGGCCTCCATGCGGGCGCGCACCGGGTGCAGCGGGGGAGCGTTGCCGTGGCGGACGGTCAGCACGAAGTCGGGGCCGCAGAACAGGTGGATCTCGCCGAACTCCACCTCCTCCGCGGCGTCGTCGTAGCGGGCGGCGCGCAGCACCACGAACAGGGTGTCGCCGTAGCGCTCCAGCTTGGGCCGCTGGTGGGCGACGACGGCGTCCTCGATGGCCAGCTCGTGCAGCCCGAACTCCTCGCCGAGCTCCGCGAGGTGCGCCTCGTCGGGCTGGTAGAGGCCGATCCAGGCCATCGTGCCCGGCTCCTTGCGCAGGCGGGCGCGTACGTCGGCGGGCGACGACGGGCTGTCGAGACGCCGGCCGTCGCGGTAGAGGGCGGCGTCGAGCACCTGCGCGCCGAGCTCACGGTCACCGGACGGGCGGCGGCCGCGCGGGTCCATCGACTGCTCGGGCGCGGGCTCTGCTTGAGCGGTGGCGATGCGGCGGACGGGACGCAGAACGCGGGACCGCCAATCGGACATCATCAGGGACCTCCGGAAAGACTCAAGGGGCGACGACCCGGCCCGCGCGACGGGGGAACGCGCGGCGCTGCCGGGTGAAGGGGGGACGTCGGCGGCTCAGTGAGTGCGACTAGGAGGTTGACTGCTCATGCAGCCTCACCTCCTCGCCCTGGGGCCACGGCGCGGTGGCATCCGGAAGAACCCGCTAAACGTACCGCACGCATGTGACGTGCAGATGGACGGTTCGTGTCTCATGAGGGCACGCGGCGCACCGGCGCCGCCCAGCCCCTCACCTGGCCGCGCGAGGCGGCGAGGTGCAGCCGTCCGCGGCTCGCCTGCCACGAGGCGACCATCACGAACGTGACGCTGACCAGCAGCGCCCACGCCCCGAACTTCGCCGGGTGCACCAGATGCCAGGTCTCCTGCTGGTGCGGGTACTGCCAGGCGCCCAGGAAGGTGGCGATGTTCTCGGCCACCCACAGGAAGAAGCCGATGAGGGCGAGCGCCAGCGCCAGCGGCATCTGGTAGCGCCGGCCGCCCACCGTGAAGTGCACCACCGTGCCCCACGTGACGAGCAGCAGCGCGGCGGCCAGCGGGAGCCGCAGGTCGATCCAGTAGTGCTGGCTGACGAAGTTGACGTAGACGGCGAGTGCGACGAGGGTGGTCGGCACCGTGCGGTAGTTCGCCAGCCGCAGCTCGAAGATCCGCCACGCCGAGCAGACGTAGCTGCCCACGGCCGCGTAGAGGAAGCCGCTGTAGAGCGGCACCCCGCCGATCTTGGTGTAGGCGTCCTCGGGATAGCTCCACGACCCGAGCTTCACCTTGATCAGCTCGAAGGCCAGCCCCACCAGGTGGAACGCGGCGATGACGGCGGTCTCCGCGCCGGTCTCCCAGCGGGTCAGGCGCAGCAGCGCGGTCACCGCGACGGCGTACAGCAGCAGCGCGTCGTAACGCGGGACCGGCAGCGGCAGCACCGACGAGGCGGCGAGGCCCGCGAACATGGCGAGCGCGAACGTGCACGACCGCGCCTCCGCCCAGGCGAAGCGGAGCAGCTGGGTGACGAAGAATCTCACGCCTGTATCCGATGGCGGCTGCCACGCCGGAGTTCATGAGATTGTGTGAAATGTCGGTGCAGGTCACGGGCGGAAGACGGCGCGGACGCAGCCGTCCAGCTTCCGCTTGAACAGCTCGTACCCCTTCGCGCCGTCGTCCAGGCTCATCGGATGCGTCAGCAGCGCGGAGGCGTCGATCTCGCCCCGGCCCATCCGCTCCAGGATCATCGGGATGTAGCGGTGTCCGTGCTGCTGGGCGCCGCGCATCGTCAGGCCCTTGTTCATCAGCGCGCCCATCGGGAACCTGTCGACCATCCCGACGTACACGCCGAGCACCGACACCGTGCCGCCCTTCCTGCACGCCTGCACCGCCTGGCGCAGCGCGAGACCCCGGTCGGTCTGCAGGCGCACCGCCTGCTTGGCGCGGTCGTAGGCGTACTGGGGGCCGGTGCCGTGGCTCTCCATGCCGACCGCCTCGATGCAGACGTCCGGGCCGCGCCCGCCGGTCAGCTCCTTGAGCGCGTCCAGCACGTCCGTCCGCTCGTAGTCGAGCGGCTCCGCGCCGAGCGCGGCGGCCATGCCGAGCCGCTCGGGGAAGCGGTCGATCGCGATCACCCGCTCGGCGCCCATGCGCAGGGACGCCAGCGCGGCCATCTGGCCCACCCCGCCGCAGCCCCACACGGCCACCACGTCACCCGGGCCCACCTGGCCGAGGTCCGCGCCCATCCACCCCGTCGGGACCGCGTCCGAGGCGAACACCGCGTTCGAGTCCGGGACGTTCTCCGGCACGGGGAAGGCGTTGACGTCGGCGTACGGAACCCGGACGTACTCGGCGTGGCTGCCCGCGAAGCCGCCCATGGCGTGGGAGTAGCCGAAGATGCCGGCGCTGGAGTGGCCGTTCAGCTTCTCCTGGAGGCCCGGGTTCGGGTTCGTGTTGTCGCACAGCGACCACAGGCCCTCCTGGCAGTAGTGGCAGCGGCCGCAGCCCAGGATCGAGCACACGGTGACGCGCTCGCCCACCCGGCGGTGCCGTACGTCCTCGCCGACCTCCACCACCTCGCCGACGAACTCGTGGCCCAGCACGTCGCCCTTCAGCATCGCGGGGACGTAGCCGTCCAGCAGGTGCAGGTCGGACCCGCACACCGAGCTGGCCGTCACCCTGACCAGCGCGTCCTGGCGGTTGAGCAGCTTCGGCTCCGGCACGTCCTCGACCGCCACCTCGTTGACGCCCGTCCAGCACAACGCCCTCATCACGCCCTCCTCCTTCGCCCGCTCGGCGCGCTCATCGTGCGCGCCTGCGCTGTTCTCCTTGGGGTTCTCTTCGTGCGTGCCGGGTGGTCACCGGGCTCCCCTTCGTGTGAGCTGGCGGATCGCCGGGCGGGCGGCGCGGCCGAGCGGGGTGCGCCGGCCCTCCGGCTGTCCCTCCACCACCAGCACCTCGCCGGTCTCCAGGAGCTGCTTGAGCGCCCGTACCTGCTCCCTGGTCGCGCCGTCGGCGGTGCGGACCGCGATCTCGGTGCCCCGGCCGCCCGGCGCCCGCGTGATGCGCACCTCGTGCCGCTCGGCCAGCCGGGCGAGCAGGTCCGGTCGTTCCCTGCCGGTCAGCTCGGCGGGGTCGACCGCGACGGTGACCGCGTACCAGGGGACGGTGCCGGGATGCCGGTTGCGCAACACCCGCCTGGCCGCCATCGCGGCCGCCCCCGCCGCGGCCGCGCCCGCCAGGAGCAGCCCCCGCCGCTTCGAGCCGCGGGCGCGGTGGCGGCGCGTGCGCACGGTGATCGTGGATGTGGTTCTCATGGTTGCGCGGCTGCCCGTCACACCCATGGGCAAACCGCCATTCGCCTCGCCCGCCCCCCGCCCCCAGGGCCGGTGCGCTGCTCGGCGGGGAAGTCCTTGCTGGGGCTTGTGTTTTCGTGGAGGAGATCGGGGGCAGCCGCCTTACCAGTTGCCCCGGCGGTTCCAGCGTGGGGGCAGGCGATCACGGGGGCCTGAGATCGTCCTGCCGGGGCCGCGGCTATGGGGGAGGCCATCGATGGAAACACCGCCGAAGTTCATCAGCGGGCCGGCCAGGTTCCTTGACGACCGCATCGGCGGCGCGAACTTCCTCAAGCGCAACCTGCGCAAGATCTTCCCCGACCACTGGTCGTTCCTGCTGGGCGAGATCGCGCTCTACACGTTCATCATCCTGCTGCTGACCGGGACGTTCCTCACCTTCTGGTTCCGTCCCAGCATGGGCCACGTCATCTACGACGGCCCGTACGCGCCGCTGCTCGGCGTGCAGATGTCCGAGGCGTACGCGTCGGCGCTGGAGATCAGCTTCGAGGTGCGTGGCGGCCTGCTGATGCGGCAGATCCACCACTGGGCGGCCCTGCTGTTCGTGGCCAGCCTGGTCATCCACATGCTGCGGGTGTTCTTCACCGGCGCCTACCGCAAGCCGCGCGAGATCAACTGGCTGATCGGCATCGGCCTGTTCACGCTGTCGCTGTTCGAGGGCCTGACCGGCTACTCGCTGCCCGACGACCTGCTGTCGGGCGCCGGGCTGCGGATCACGCAGGGCGTGCTGCAGTCGATCCCGCTGGTCGGCACGTACGTGTCGTTCTTCCTCTTCAACGGCGAATATCCCGGCGAGACCGTCATCGAACGCTTCTACGCCCTGCACATCCTGCTCATCCCCGGCATCCTGCTCGCGCTCATCACCGCCCACCTCGCCCTGATGTGGGTGCAGAAGCACACCCAGATGCCGGGCAAGGGACGTACCGAGCGGAACGTGGTGGGCGCGCCGCTGCTGCCCGCCTTCATGGGCAAGTCGGGGGCGTACCTGCTGTTCACGCTCGCGGTGGTGTGCGGGCTCGCGACGTTCGCGCAGATCAACCCCATCTGGCTGTTCGGCCCCTACACGCCGGCCGACATCTCCGCCGGCTCCCAGCCCGACTGGTACATGGGCTTCCTGGAGGGCTCGCTGCGCCTCATGCCGCCCTGGGAGATCAACCTGTTCGGCACCGCCGGCGGGACGCTGCCGCTCAGCGTCCTCATCCCGGCCCTCGTGCCCCTCGGTCTGATCATCACGGGGCTCGTGCTCTTCCCGTTCCTGGAACGATGGGTCACCGGCGACCGGCGCGAGCACCACATCGCCGACCGGCCCCGCAACAACCCGCACCGCACCGCCATCGGCATCTCCGCCATCACCTTCTACGGGGTGCTGTGGCTGCTCGGCGCCAACGACCTGTTCGCCGCCAACTTCCACGTCAGCCTCAACTGGACGACGTACATCGGGCGCGCGCTCATCTTCATCGCCCCCGCGCTGGCGTACTGGATCACCTACCGCATCTGCCTCGGCCTGCAGCGCTCCGACGCCGCCGTGGCCGCGCACGGCGTCGAGTCGGGGGTCATCCAGCGGCTGCCGCACGGCGAGTTCATCGAGGTGCACACGAAACCGTCGGACGACATCGAGGCGCACGTACGGGGCAAGACCCCCGTCCCGATGCTGCCGTCCGCGCCGGACGGGGACGGGGTGCCGCCCGAGGTCGCGCGCGGGCCGCTCGGCCGGCTCAGGGTGAAGATGAGCCGGGCGTACGGGGGCGAGAAGATCCGGCTGGGTGCCGGGCACGGGGACGGGCACGGTCCTCATGGCGACGGGCACGGGGATGGGCACGGGGATGGGCACGGGGATGGGTACGGGGATGGGTACGGGCATGGGCACGGCACCGACCTCGACGACCGCGACAGCCCCCCACCCGCCAGGACCGGCCCGCCCGAACGGTAGCCCTCCCCGGACACGTCTCGGTGGCCCAGCCTTCGCGGGCCCCAGCCTCCGCGCCGGCCTCCGCCTCTATGCGATGCCCGCCTTTGTGCGGCTCCTGCCTCCGCGCGGGGCCCTTCGGTGGCTGCCGTCCTCGCGCGGGCCCGCCTTTGCGCCGGGGCCTCACCGCGGGGCAGGTGACCTGCGGCGGGCTGAGGGTAAGTGACGGCGACAGCCTTCTCGCGGGAGGGAAGATGCGCTCCTCGATTCCTCTTGGCCGCGTCGCCGGAGTCCGGGTCGGGCTCAACATCAGCGTGCTGGTCATCGTCGTCATCCTGGTCGCAGGGCTGGCGTTCGGGCGGTTCCCGGTCGTCTTCCCCGGCCACTCTCCGGCGGTCTACCTGCTGGCCGGGCTGGTCGCCGCCGTCCTGTTCATGGCCTCGCTGCTCGCCCACGAGCTGGCCCACGCGGTGACCGCGCGCCGCCACGGCATCGAGGTGTCGCAGATCACCCTGTGGCTGCTCGGCGGCGTCGCCGAGCTGCGCGGCGAGCCTCGGACGCCGGGCGCCGACCTGAAGATCGCGGTCGTGGGGCCGCTGACGAGCCTCCTGGCCGGCGTGGTGTCGGCGGTCATCGCGGTGCTCGCCGGCGCCGTGACAGGGGTGCCGCTGCTGGCCGGCGTCTTCTGGTACCTGGCCGGGGTGAACGTCCTGCTCGCGATCTTCAACCTCGTCCCGGCCGCGCCGCTCGACGGCGGACGGGTGCTGCGGGCCGCCCTGTGGGCGCGCTGGGGCGACCGTACGCGGGCGGCCGTCGCCGCGGCCCGAGCCGGCCGGGTCTTCGGGTACGCGCTCATCGCCCTCGGCTTCCTCCAGGTCGTCACCGGGCTCGGGTTCCAGGGGCTGTGGCTGGCCCTCATCGGCCTGTTCCTGGTGAACGCCGCCACCGCAGAGGAACAGCAGACCCAGCTCGGCAGCGCCCTGTACGGGCTGCGCGTCGGCGACGTCATGTCCGCCAGGCCCGTCACCGCCCACCCCGAGGAGACCGTGGCGGGGCTGATCGATCGGGTGGTCATGCGGCATCGGCTGTCGACGTACCCGCTGGTGGACCGGCTCGGCGTGTTCACCGGGCTGGTCACGCTCAACCGCATCCGCCGGGTGCCTCCCGAGGCCCGCGCGGCCACCCGGCTGGGCGACATCGCCTGCCCGCCGCACGAGGTGCCCCAGGCGCGTCCTGACGAGCCGCTGACGGACCTGCTCGGCCGCATGGACGGCTGCGCGGACGGCCGCGCCGTCGTCCTCGACCCCGGCGGGCACCTCGTCGGCCTGATCACGCCCAGCGACATCAGCCGCGTGGTCGCCACGGCCGGCCTGCGCGCGACGGACCCGTACCTGGGGCCGCGCGGCGCCGACGTCGCCGTACCGCACCAGCGCCGCGAGGACGACGCCCGCGCCCGTCACCCCCACGACGCCACCTGACGCCCTCCCTGCGCACCCCGTCCGGCCTTCTCGGGCGGGGTGCCGCCGTGTTCCGCCGGCAAGGGACCGCGTTCCCCGAGCTCGTCTCCGGTCAGCAGGTGCCGCGGTGGTAGACCCTGAAGACGTTGTTCCAGCTGCCCAGGTGGGCGACGCTGCCCGGCGTGACGCAGTGGTAGGTGTTCGACGAGAGGATGCGGGTCACGAACAGGTTCTCGTTGGCCTGCGAGCAGTTCTTGTACATCGCCTGGTCGTTGTCCCGGTACAGCCCGCACGGGTTGCGCGCGGCCGCTGCCGTCGCCCCGGCCGGCACCGCCACCGTGCCGCCCGCGAGCAGGATCGCGCCGATCGAGGCGGCGAGGACCATACGTCGTGCGGTGTTCGTCCTGGTCATGGTGGTTCTCCTTCGTGCTGCTCGCTCCCGCCGGGCGGCGGGAGACGTCCGCCAGTGAAGTCGTGGCGGCGAGGTGTCCAACAGGCCCTCGGACGGATTCGGCCAGACTCGGACGCGGAGAGTAAGGGATCGTAAACTTTCCGCAAGGATCGGCGGACGGGACAGAGGGGCGATGAGCGCGGATCTGCAAGGGGGTACGGAGCGTCGCGGCGACGTCGACGCGCTGGCGGCGGTCACCTCACACGAGGAGCTGGTGAGGCTGCTGGCCGAGGAGTTCGCGCGGGCCGACGCGTCGCTGCGGGAGCTGGAGTCGCGGGCCGGCAAGCTGGGCGGCACCCGCCTGCCCCGCGCCACGTGCGCCGACATGCTGGCCGGGCGGCGGTTCCCGAAGAAGGCGGTGATGCTGGCGTTCCTGCGGGCTTGCCGGGTGCCTGAGGAGCGGCTGCCGGAGTGGGAGCGGGCCTGGGAGCGCGTACGGGTGGGGCGGTTGCCCGTGACCACGGAGGACGCGGCGCGTGGCGGGACGGCCGCCGCGGTGCCCGGCGAGGCGGGCGCGGCTGCGGGTGGTGTCGGTTCCGACGGTGAGGCTCTCACACCCGGTGGGGAGCTCACCCACGGCGCGCCGTCCAAGGCGCTCACCTACGCTGAGGCGCCCCTCGTCCCCGGCGGCGCGGCGGGCGGGGCTCTCGTGTCGGGTGCGGCCCTGATCCCCGGCGAGGTGATGCCCGTGGCGGGCCGCTCGCCCGGGCGAGGCTGGGGCAAGGTGGTCGTGGCCACTGTGCTGGCGGCGGTGGTGGCGGCAGGGGTGACCGCGGTGGTCGTCATCGGCCTGCACCGGGTGGATCCGCCGCCGCGCCGTACCGTCGTCGGCCGCATCGTCACCGACGACGGGCGGGCGTTCGGTCCGGGCGGGTGGAGCCGGTTCACGGTGCGGGTCTCGCCGGCCAACACCGGTGTGCGGCTGATCCGCCGCCTCGACGTGGGCGTCCCCCTCCAGCAGGCCACCATCACGGTGAACGGCCGCCCGGCCGGCGCCTGGCCGCCGCTGCTCGGCGACGACGTCTACAAGTGGCGCGACCAGGTGGTGGACCTTCCCCCTGAGGTGACCGCCGGCCGCCGCTCCCTCACCGTCGTGAACACGTTCGCCTCGCACAACGACGGCTTCAACGAGTTCCGGTACGACGTCCAGCACCAGGTCGGCGGCCGCTGGTCCACGGCGGACACCCTGGACGTCGGCCCCGATCACGTCGCGGATGAGGCCGCCCACGATTACCGCATCGGGGGCGAGGGCTGGCGCGGGCAGCAGACGTTCGCGTACCCGCCGTCCAAGGAGGACTGGACCGTCCGCTGAGCGACCCCACCCGCGCCAGGCCGGTCCGGCCGCCTGACGGGCTCGCGATCCCACGCGCTCAGGTGACCTCGGCGCGCCGGTGGTTCCAGCCCGAAACCCCTTCCACGAAGCGCTTCCAGTCGTCTTCTGGGGCCGGATGAGCGTCCTGTTATTGAATGCAATCTGTGGGTTTTGACGGGTTGTTTGGGTTTAAGGAGGTAACTGAGAACATCTGCATGGGTACGTCTGCTTGCGTCTAGGTGTCCCGACAAAAGTGCGGGTGCCGGATTCTGGCCGATTTATCCAGGCAAGGAAACGAGAGCAGTGAATACCAACATTCGCCAAGCGCGCGCGTCTCGTCGCGGACGGTACGCGATGCTGGCCGTGGCCGCCGCCGCCTCCAGCGTCATCTTCCTTCCAGTGGCCCAGGGTGTGGCCTCCGCGAGCGCGGGCTTCCACACCGTTCAGGCCGGCGGCCCGCCCGCCCCGGCGGCGCCGGTGCGCCACGTCACCAAGGTGCGCCACGTCCCGAGGGAGAAGCCCATCCTGCACAACCCGCGGTACCACATGCCGCGGATCAGGGTGATCATCCACAACCGCAACCACAACAAGAACCGCCGCCACCACGAGATGCGCCACCACCGCCACGAGCGGGTTCTGCCGCAGCAGGAGGTCGAGCCCGAGGGCAACGAAGAAGAGCAGCCGCCGATCGAGGAAGAGATCGAGGAGAACGAGCCCGTGAGGAACGACGGCCGCTGGTGGTGGCCGAACGAGCTGCGCTAATGCGCGAGCGGTGCTCGTACGCACGACAGGGCCGCGGTGCAAGCGGTGGGTGCGACGGGACCGCGGGCGCCACGCGCCACGCGGACCCGTCCCCGGCCGCCCGCGCCGCGGCCCTGTCGCGGCATCACGTGAACGGGTTGTCCGACGTGTACGACTTGGTACGGGTGTTGTATTGGTTGCCCGGGTAGAACCAGCCACCGGTCACCTCGAAGCGCACGCTGGCGACGGCGGCGCCGTGGGCGACCTCGGCGGCGTACAAGGTGGTCATCTGGCAGCCTGGCGTGGACGTCGTCCCGGTCGACACCGGCCAGATCTGGGTGCTGCCGTTGACGTAGATCCGCAGGTTGGGCGCGGGATAGGCGTGCAACCAGCACAGCCGCACCGCGTAGCGGAACATCGTGTCCCCGTCGTCGAACGCGATCGTGCCCTCCAGCCGGGCCAGCCCGGTGTTGCTGGGGTCGGTCGCGTTCAGCTGGATGTAGACGGGCTGATCGGGCCCGTACGCCGCGTGCGCGGGGGAGAGCGGCAGAAAGACGGCGGCCAGCGCCGCGACGACGACCGCCATCGCCCTCACCACGCGCCGGACCGTGGAACGTGCTGCCAAGTCACACCTCATCTCTTCGAGGGAAAGCTCGGCGCATTATGCGATCACCGATGACCACCGGTCCACACGCCCACTATTTCCGGTCGTACCACCACCGGTCGCGATCCGTTCCTTTTGTATGCCACCAGCACGGGAAGACCGCCGAGCGCACCCGTAATGCGTTGGAGGCGGTGAAATTTTCATCCGTTGTTCAGAAATCGCCTGGCGGTCGCCGGTGAATGGAGAACGCTTTCCCGGTAATCCGAACCTCTGGACGGCGCTTGAAGGGCTTTCGGCGCAAAAAAGCTCGCTGAGCCGCTGGGATGGCTCGACCACGTCTCACCGAGCGTGGCTACAGACTGAACGGGTCGAAGTCCCAGCTGAACCGTTCGCCTCTTGCCGCGCCCAGCCGCTCAGGGTGGTCGGGCGGCAACTGCCGGGCGTAGAGAGCCATTGTGTCCGCGTACAGCTCCTCACCTTGCGTCAGCTCGCCGCCCGTACGCAGGTCGATGGAGAGATTGATGGCGGCGGCCAGTGACAGCAGGTTCTCGTCGCCGTAGAAGGCTCGGATCTGCTCCAGATTCTTCTCGTCCAGCTTGCGTGCCTTCTCGTGCTCGCCCAGGGCGGCAAGGTCGTCGGCGAGGTTGATGACGCTGCTGAAGGTGTAAGCGTGATCAGGGCCGATCTTGGCGAGCAGCCCTTCGCGGGCTTCCTCGTCCATCTCCATGGCCCGCCTGGCGTCGCCGCGCAGCCGGTAGAACAGGGCCAGGTTGATCACGCAGCCGTACGTGAACGGGTGATCGGCGCCGAACCTGCGCTGATAGCGGGGGAGCACCTCCCGAGCCAGTTTCATGGCCTCCTGCGGCTCACCGGCCTGGCGTAACGTGTTGCTGAGCGCGACCGTGGCGGCCATCGTCTCGGGGTCGTCGGGACCGTACAGCTTCATCAATCGGCCGTGCGTCTCCTGGATGAGCTCCAGCGCTCCCTCCAGGTCACCGTTGCGGCGTTTGGCGATCGACAGGTCACGAGCGGTGGCGAGGGTGAGCGCGTGTTCCATCTGCAGCTCGCGGATGCCGTGGGCGTAGGCCTCCTCACCCAGGTCCACGGCTCTGGCGTGCTCGCCGGCCAGGCACGCCACGCGTGCCAGGCCGTTCCAGCTCGACTGCACGTCCCATTTGCTGACGCCCACGACGGCGCTGCTCTGCTCCACGAACGCGAGCTGTTGTAATTCGAATGCCTCGTCATACCGCGTCAGCAGGGCTTGATCGAGCGCCATGTTGTTGATCACGCGCAGCGTCTGCGGAGCGTACGGGCCGAACTTCTCCTCGTGCGCTTGCAGTGACCGCTTGTCCTGGGCCAGGGCCTCGTTGAAGTTGCCCTGCGAGCGGAGGTCGGCCGCGTAGATCAAGGTCTGACAGAGCGTCTCCTCGTCGTCGGGGCCGAGTTCCTTCCGCATGAGGTCGAGGGTCTCCTCGTTCATGGCGTACGACTCGTCATAGGCGCCGGTCAGCCACAGGAGCGGGCCGACGTTCCGGCGCAGGCTCAGCACGTTCCGGTTGTATGGACCACCCTCTGCGGTCCAGTTCTGAAGGAACTCCTCACCGAAGGCCTTGGCGGAGTTGTAGTTGGCCGTCTGGTGGAGGTAGCGAACGATGCCGACGCCGAAGCGTTGCACGGCCTCGTCGTTGCAGGCGATCATGCCGGACGGGCGCACGTGGGGCAGGAGAGTCGCGTACGCGTCCCAGTTCTGGGTGTTCTCTGGGTCGCTCGGCGATCCGGTGGCCAGGAGCTGGTGCACCTCGTGGCGGATCTGGTCGCGCTCGTCCGGTTCGAGCGAGTCGCGCAGCAGCGCCTGCACCAGCCGGTGCACCAGGACGGTGCCCGCCTCCATCTCGATCTTGACCAGTGCGAACCGGCTGAGCTCGGCGAACGCCTGGTTGAGCGTGAGGGGGTCGGACAGGATCGGCCCCATACGCTGGGCACCGCTCTTGTTGCCGCGGCGGAAGACATCGCGGGGAATCGGGTCTGGACCGAAGAAGGCCAGGCAGCGCAGCACCTCGGCGGCGGCGGGCAGGCGGTTCTCGATCTCCATCACCGACAGCTGCCAGGCCGCCGTCATCGAGTGCGGATATCCGGTGGACTTGTTCATGCCGAGCAGCGCCCTGGTCTGCTCGGTCAGCAGTTCGACGTACTCGTCGGTGGACATGCCGGTCATGGCCTGCAGGGCGGCGGCCTGTTCGAGGGCGAGAGGAAGATCTCCGAGTTCGCCCGCCAGGCGTTCGGCTTCCTTCTGCTCCACGTCGCGCTGGAGACGTTTGCGGAGGAAAGCGACGCTCTCGGAGGTGGAGAAGACATCGACGGGGACTGTCTCCGCCACGCCGCTCCACCGGCTGTTGCGGGAGGTGATGAGCACGTGGCCGGGGCCGCCCTGTGGGATGAACTCCCGGATGTCCTCGGGTTCGTCCGCGTTGTCGAAAATGAGCAACCATCGGTCGATGGGGTCGCCGCGTTCGAGGGTCTCGAGGACGGTCGCGGCCGCCTCCTCGATGCCGGTGCTGCTGGCCGACGGCAGCTTGAGTTCGTTGCTGAGCGCAGCCAGCGAGCTGGGCACCAGCATCGGCTGGTCGGCTGGGATCCACCAGACCAGGTCGTACTGGTCGCGGAAGCGCCAGGCGTACTCGATCGCGAGCTGGGTCTTGCCCACTCCACCGAGGCCCTGGAGGGCCTGGGGGAGTGGCACGACGGCGGCCGTCTTGGTGCTGCTCTCCAGGCTCGTCCGCAGCCCTTCGAGCAGACTCTCACGTCCGGTGAAATGTTTGTTGCGCCCCGGCATGCACGTGCCCCAAATCGGGGGCCTGCGAGATGTCGACCGATTCGCTGACTTCGTCACGTTGTTCTCACCCTCCCATGTGTCCTGCGATTGGGCTGAGTCGATTGTGTCAAGGGTTTGGTACCTTCGTTGCTTTTCGCATGACACGCGCAGATTTCAGGCGACCGAAATCGGTCATTGGGTGTGCTTGAGGAGATGAGTGCACGATTTGGGATCGATGTGCGTGAGTGATCTGCGTCTCAAAGGTCCACAACTGCTGCGGCGACAAGCTATTCTCCGGTGGGCGCCGTAATTCTCGGAGAAGGGCTCGTCACGCGCGGGGCTTGCAGGGAACGGCCTGACGGAGTGCGAGCCCGAGAATAAACGCTGCTACGGTGTCCTTCCTAATGCGTGCCCGTTCTTTTGATATTCCGCCGGCTCCCGATAGTGGCCTCTGAGTTTCAAAGGAGTGAATCAGGTTGGCAGCCGTGGGGGAGAATCAGGGCCTCAAACAGTTGCTCGCCGAGCATCCCCAGTTCAGGTGGTTCTGGGCAGGCTCGACAATGTCCATGCTGGGCAGTCGCACGATTGGTGTCACCTATCCTCTGCTGGCCTACGAGCTCACCGGCTCGGCTGCATGGACTGGCTGGGTGATGTTCGCTTCCACCGTGCCGGTTCTGCTCGCACAGCTCCCTGCCGGCGCGCTCACCGATCGGTTGGGGCCGCATCGGGTCATGGTGTGGAGCGCGGGGTTCCGTGGCGTGCTCATCGCTCTTCTCTGTGTTCTGGTGTTCTGGGGGGTACTCACGATCGACATTCTCATCGCCTTCGCGCTGTTCGAAGGTGCACTGTCGACTGCCGCGTCCATCGCGGACACCGCGCTTCTTCCATCTCTGGTGAAGCCCCACCGGCCAGGGCCCGCGCCGGCTTTGCAGGAGGGTTCCATCCAAGGCGCGGCGCTCATAGGCCGGCCGCTGGGCGGGCTGCTGTTCAGCATCGGGCCGAGCAGCTCGTTCTGCGTGAACTTCGTCATGTCCTTCTCTGCCGCTCTCATGTTGCGTCGGTTGGGGCCCGGCATGCCTGCTTCCAAGCCGAGGCGCCGGTCATGGCGTCTGAGCGAGATCGGCGTCGGGCTGGCGGGGCTGTGGCAAGACCGGTTTCTGCGGGCAGCGACCCTGGTGACCGCTTTAGTCAACTTCTCGGCGCAGGGTCTTATCACGATCTTCCTAACCGAGGCGACGAACGATCAGTTGTCCGGCCTTTTCACGGGCGCGATATTGGCCGCATCCGGTTTGGGTGGCGTCGTCGGGGCGTTCCTGTTCACACGGAGGCACCGCATCCGGAGGCGGTTCAAGGCGTGGCCTGCACTGCGGCGCTGGATCACCCGCTTGGCCGGACGGCACGGCACGCACCGGCTGGGCCGCTTGATGATGCTGGTGCACTTCTGGTCGTGCGCTTTCGCGCTGCTGCTGCCCGTGTCGCTCGCCGGTCTGCCGTGGGCGTTCGCGCTCTCCCTGTTCGCCATCGGTATGACGGGCGGGCTGAGTAATGTCGTCATGCGCCAGGCGTTCAGCCGAGTGCCCAGCGACCGAGTGGCCCGTGTCGTCGGAACCTCTTGGCTCTGCACCTCCAGTGCTGCGGTCGCCGGACCGCCGCTTGCGGGTCTGCTCGTCGAGTGCGTGGGTCCCGCTGTCGCGTTGCTTATCCTGGCGGGGCAAACGATCGCCTCGGCCTGGCTCGTGACAACTGTCCTGAAGTGGCGCACGCGGGCGACTTACCATTTCGTGCACCCAAGCATGCCCAAATACCTGGTCGGCATCTCCGGTGGCTAGCCTGAGAAAGGTGGTGACGCGCGCATTCCACCGTATGCATGTCGCAAGGACGTGTTTCACGCCGTATAGGTGCATGCTGAAACAGAAAATTGCACAGGCTGTTGACGTTTCCCCGAGGCCGTCCGTCGCGATGGGCGAGAGGAAAGGGAGGAGACATGCTGAAGGAAGCATGCGCCACCGCCGCACTGGCGGCCGCCACCCTCCTCCCGTCGACATCGCAGGTCCAGGCCGGTACCGCGGCCTGCGTCAGCATCGCGGCCGGTGTCTCGGAGTCGCGTGCGGCCCCGTGCAAAGGGATGACGGGCGACTCCGGCAGGAAGTGTCTCCACTGCAAGGGGAAGCGCGGTGGCTGGAAACGCCAATACCGCGAGAAGAAGGAGAACAAACCGAAACTCAGGGAATGCGACATGGCGCCCGACCCGGCCAATCCGAAGAAGGTCTGCACGATATGCAAGGAGGACGCACGGTGGTGTCGAGGGATTGTAAGACGACACCTGAGGAACGTGCGTCCACGCCCCGGCCCCCGTGGAGGTGTCCGGGGTCGCGCGTCATGAGGGGCGGTTCGGCGGCGGGATCAGCTCCGTACGCAGGTCGTGGCTGCCGTCCGGGCGGCGGGCCTCGTAGAAGAGGCGGTGGGTGCCGTCGGGGAGGGGGAGGACCTCCAAATAGCGGACGTCCGCGACGGGGCCGCCGGTCACCGGCGTCAGGAGGCCCGATGCGCCGGGCACGGCCAGGCCCGTTCGTTCGCGCCAGTTCTCGGCGGCCGAGGCGCGGCCGTCGTAGCAGGCGCGGCCGTCCGGCAGCACGCTCGTCAGGCGGGCGCCGCGGGCGTCCCACGTGCCGGGGCGGCCGGTCAGGACCGTGCCGTGCCAGAGCCAGCTCAGGCCGTCCTGGCTGGTCGCGTACGCGGTGCTCATGCGGTCCTCGGCGCCCGGCACGTCCAGCGGGTGGCAGCAGAGCCACGCCCGCCAGGTCCGGCCGTCGTGGCGGATGACGGGGTCCTTGACGCCGGTGCGCGCGTCGCCCGCGAACACCGTGCGCACGCCGGCCGCCGCCAGGCCCTCCGGTGAGTCGGCCTCCAGCACGCCGATCCACCAGTGCCTGGTCCCGGGGGTGGCGCAGCTGACGTACAGGCGCCAGCGGCCCGACGGCGTGCGGACCAGGGCGGGGCGCTCCACCATGGCCGCGCGGAACCGGTCGCGGGGCAGCAGCGCGACCGTGGTGAAGCGCTCGCCGTCGGTGGATCGGGCGATGACGTTGTGGTCCTCGCCGTCGCGTACGCGGTAGGCGAGCACGTACGTGCCGTCGTCGTCGAGCGCGGCGCTCGGCGCGCCGGCCCAGCGCTGCGGCCCTGGGCCCGGCGCGGGGACGGCGATCTCGGAGCGGCCCTGGCCCGGCAGGGGGAAGGGCAGGTGCGTGGTGAGGGTCATGCGTCTCAGCGTCGCGGGACAAGTGGGTGGCGGGGGAGTGGCAGGAACGCCCACATACCGGAATTTCCTGCCATACTCGGAGGTGTGATCCGGGATGTCGTCGCCGTGGTCGGAGACCTGGCCGCCACGTTCGAGCTGGGGATCGTCTGCCAGGTGTTCGGCCTCGACCGCGCCGACGACGGGCTGCCCGTCCACGACTTCGCGCTCTGCGCGCCGGAGCCCGGCATGGTCCCGACGACGTCGGGGTTCGCCGTGCGGGTCGAGCACGGGCTCGACCGCGTCGCCCGCGCCGACCTGGTGACCGTGCCCGCCTGGCCGGCGCTCACCGCACCCGTGCCGGAGCCGCTGCTGGACGCCCTGCGCGCGGCGGCGGAGCGCGGCGCGCGGGTGCTGACCGTCTGCACCGGCGCATTCCTCGCCGCCGCCGCGGGGCTGCTCGACGGGCGGCGGGCCACCACGCACTGGCAGTTCGCCGGGCTGCTCGCCCGCACTTATCCGGGCGTCCAGGTCGAGCCGGACATCCTGTACGTCTCCGACGGCCCCGTGCTCAGCAGCGCCGGAGCGGCGGCCGGGATCGACGCCTGCCTGCACCTCATGAGAGTGGAGTACGGCGCCGCCACGGCCAACGCCCTGGCCAGGCGCCTCGTGGTGCCCGCGCACCGCTCCGGCGGCCAGGCCCAGTACGTCGAGGCGCCCATGCCGCCGCCGCGCACGCCGTACGAGCTGTCGGAGCTGCTCGACTGGATGCTGCGGCACCTCGGCGAGCCGCTCACCGTGGACGCGCTCGCGGCCCGCGCCGCCATGTCGCCGCGGACGTTCGCCCGCCGGTTCAAGGCGCTGACCGGCACCACGCCGCACCGCTGGCTGCTGGAGCACCGGCTGCAGCTGGCCGAGGAGCTGCTGGAGACCACCGACCTGAGCGTGGACGCGGTGGCGGCGCGGGCCGGGTTCGGCGGCGCCGACACCCTGCGGCACCACTTCGCCGCCCGCCGGGGCATCGCCCCCGCCGCCTACCGCCGCGCCTTCCGCCAGCTTCCCTGACGCCGGCGGCCGCTCCGGCTCCTTCCTGCGCGGACGGTCGTTCCCCACGGCTCGCGCACCGGCGGTCCTCCTCGCGTACCCTTATTCGTACGCGTACGAAAATTGAAGGGAGCGCGATGACCGCCATCGACTCCGCGCCGTCGGCGACGCGGCGCGAACGTGTCCGTGACCCCGCGGACGACGCGAGCATGACAGCCCTGCTGCGCCCGCACCTCCCGGCCTTCGCCGCCGTCGTGACCCTCCAGATCGCCGGCGCGCTGGCCGGTCTGGCGCCGCTGCTGGCGGTCGTCGAGCTGGGCCGCACCCTGCTCGCGCCCGGCCCGGCCGATCCCGGCCACGTGCGGACGGTCGTGATCGCGGGCGCCGCGGGACTGCTGGTCCGGCTCCTGTGCACCGCCGCCTCGTCAGGGCTCGGGCACGTCCTCGACGCCGACGTGCAGCTCGGGCTGCGCCGGAGGCTGGCCGCGCGGCTCGGCCGGGCTCCGATCGGCTGGCTGTCCCGCCGCAGCACCGGCGAGCTGGCCAAGGTGGCAGGCGAGGACGTCGGCGCCGTGCACCCGCTCATCGCGCATGCCCCGGGCGAGCTGGTGGCGGCGTTCGTGGTGCCGGTCGCGTCGCTGGTCTACCTGCTCATGATCGACTGGCGGCTCACGCTCGTCACGCTGATCCCGGTCGCACTCGCCCTCGCGCTGGTGCCGCTGCTCATGCTGCCCGCCAGGGCGCGCGAGCAGGAGGAGTTCGACGCGGCGATGGGGCGCATCGCGGGCTCCGTGGTCGAGTTCGTGCAGGGGATCGCGGTGGTGAAGGCGTTCGGCGGGTCGGGACGCGCCCACCGCGCGTTCCTCGTCGCCGTGGACGACTTCATCGCCACCTTCGTGCGCTGGGTGCGCGGGATGTCGCTGGTCGCCGCCGGGATGCAGCTCGCGCTGTCGCCGCCGTTCGTGCTGCTGGTGGTGCTGACCGGCGGCGCCGCGCTCATCTCCGATGGCGGCCTGGCTCCGGCGGACCTGCTGCCGTTCCTGCTGCTCGGGCTGGGGCTGACCGCTCCTGTGGCGGCACTCGGCCACGGCTTCGACGACCTGACCGCCGCGGGCCGCGCGCTCGGCCGGATCAAGGACGTGCTCGCCGTACGCCCCCTGCCCGAGCCCGCCACGCCCGTCACGCCGCACGGGCACCGGGTGGAGCTGCGCGGCGTGCGCTTCGGCTACGAGCCCGGCTGCGAGGTGCTGCGCGGCGTCGACCTGGTGCTGGAGCCCGGCACCACGACCGCCGTGGTGGGCCCGTCGGGCGGCGGGAAGTCCACGCTGGTCCGGCTGCTGCCGCGGTTCTTCGACCCGGAGCACGGCGCGGTCCTGCTGGGCGGCGCCGACCTGCGCGACATCGACGCGGACGAGCTCTACCGGCGGGTCGCGTTCGTCTTCCAGGACGTGCGGCTGCTGCGCGCGCCGGTCGCCGGCAACATCGCGCTCGCGGTGCCGTACGCGAGCCGCGACGCCGTCGTCCGCGCCGCCCGGCTGGCCGGCATCCACGACCGAATCATGGAGCTGCCGCGCGGCTACGACACCGTGATCGGCGAGGAGGCGCGGCTGTCGGGCGGCGAGGCGCAGCGCGTCGCGCTCGCCCGCGCGCTGCTGGCCGACGCGCCCGTCCTGGTGCTCGACGAGGCCACCTCCTTCGCCGACCCGCAGACCGAGCAGGCGGTACGCCGCGCGCTCGCGAGCCTCGGCGGCGACAGGACGATCCTGGTCATCGCCCACCGTCAGGAGACCGTGGCCGGCGCCGACACCGTCGTCCTGCTGGAGGACGGCGTGATCACCGAGCGGGGAGCGCCCGGCGAGCTGCTGGAGCGCGGCGGCAGGTTCGCCGCCTTCTGGCACGCCAGGAATCCCACGCGCCAAGAGGAGGAGCTGCGATGATCACCACGCTGCTGCGGGTGCTGGGCGACGCCTACGCCCGCCCGATGCGCCGCACCCTGGCCCTGATGACGGTGGCCGCCGTCGCGGAGGGCCTGGCGTACGCGCTGCTCGTCCCCGTCCTGCGGGCGCTGCTCGGGGGCGAGCCGGCCACGGCGTGGCTGGTCGCGTTCGGCGCGGCGGTGGCCGGTTACGCCGTGCTGCGCTACGCCGCCGACCTGTCCGGCATGCGCGTCGGCACCACCCTGCTGCGCGGCATGTACCACCGCCTCGGGGAGCACCTGGCCAGGCTGCCCATCGGCTGGTACGACACCACCCGCGTCGGCGAGGTCTCCGTCATGGCGGGCCGCGGCCTGCTCCAGGCGATGGGCGTGGCCGCGCACCTGCTGGGGCCGTTCGTCTCCGCGCTGGTGACGCCGCTGACGATCGTGGCCGTGATGACCGCGTACGACTGGCGGATGGGCCTGGCCGCGCTGGCCGCGGCGCCCGCCGTCGTGGCGGTGCAGGCGCGGGCCGCCCGCGCGACGGCCGCCGCCGACGCCGACCGGCACGAGCGCGACAAGGAGGCCACCGGCCGGGTCATCGAGTTCCTCCAGGCCCAGCCCGTGCTGCGGGCGGGCGGCCGGAGCAGTGAGCGGTTCGCGCTGCTCGACGACGCGCTGCGGGGCGTGCGGCGGGCCTCCCGCGCCGCGGTGCTGGCCACGGTGCCCGCCGCCGTGGGCCTGACGCTCACCGTGCAGGTGGTCTTCACCGCGCTGCTGGCACTCGGCGCCTACCTGGCGCTGGGCGGGAGCATCGGCGCCGCCGAACTGCCGGCGATCCTGGTGCTGGCGGCCCGCTGCGCCGACCCGCTGCTGTCGCTGTCGGAGATCGGCGGCAAGCTGCGCGCCGCGCGCGCCGAGCTGGACCGGCTGGACGCCGTGCTCCGCACCGAGCCGCTCCCCGAGCCCGCGACGCCGGTCCTCCCCGACCGGCATGACCTGGAGCTCGACGCGGTCACCTGCAAGCATGGCGACCGCACGGTGCTGGACGGCGTGTCGCTGACCGTGGCGCAGGGCGAGCGGCTCGCCGTGGTCGGGCCGTCGGGCGCGGGAAAGAGCACGCTGCTGCACCTGCTCGCCCGCTTCTACGACGTGGACGCGGGCGCCGTCAGGGTCGGCGGCGTGGACGTGCGCGACATCGGCGCCGAGGCCCTCATGTCCCGCGTCGCCATCGTCTTCCAGGACGTCTACCTCTTCGACGGCACCATCGAGGAGAACGTCAGGCTCGGCCGGCCCGGCGCCACCGACGCCGAGGTCAGGGCCGCGGCGCGGGCGGCCCGGCTGGACGAGGTCGTCGAACGCCTGCCCGGCGGCTGGTCGGCGCACGTCGGTGAGGGCGGCGCGCTGCTGTCCGGCGGCGAGCGCCAGCGCGTCTCCATCGCGCGGGCGCTGCTCAAGGACGCCCCCATCGTGCTGCTCGACGAGGTGACCTCCGCGCTCGACCCGGTCAGCGAGGCCGCCGTGCACGCGGGCATCGAGCGGCTGATGGCGGGCCGCACGGTGGTGATGGTCGCGCACCGCATGCGGACGGTCCGGCGGGCCGGCCGCATCGTGGTCCTCGACGGCGGCCGGGTGGCGGAGGAAGGCGGCCACGACGAGCTGGTGCGCCTGGGCGGCCGGTACGCCGCGTTCTGGGCGGTCAGCGCAGCAGACCGTCGATGAGCGCCGCCAGCGCCTCCCGATGCGTGTCGCGGGCGTTGAGCTCGGCCCAGCGCCCGGCCAGCGCCGCCAGCCTCGGATGCGTGCCGCCGCGCAGCCCGGCCACCACCCGGTCCTCGTACGCGGGGACGCCCGCCCGGCGGCGCGCGCCCTTCACCCGGATCATCAGGTCACCGACGATGTAGAACCAGATCGACCGGTAGACGAACAGCGCGCGCTCCGGCGGGTTGCCGCACTCGACGGCGGCGTCGATCATCTCCTCGACGAACCACAGCGCGGAGGGCGCGATGAGGTCGCCGCCCGCCAGCACCTCCACGATCCACAGCCGCTCGGCGAGCTCCTCGTACAGCAGGGCCGCCACCGCCAGCAGCCGCTCGCGCGGATCCTCCGGCAGCTCGGGGCGGGGGAGGGCCTTGGCCTGCTCCTCCATCAGGAGCAGCAGCAGCTCGTCCTTGTCGCGTACGTGGTAGTAGAGCGTCATCGGCGCGCTGCCCAGCTCCTGGGCCAGCCGGCGCATCGACAGCTTCTCCGGGCCCTCCGAGCGCAGGATGCGGTCGGCCGCCGCCAGGATCGCCTCGAGGGTGAGGCGCGGCGGGCGGCCGACGCCCTTCGCGCGGTCCTGTGCCATGGTCACCAGCCTATGGGGAGCCGTCCCGCCCGTCGCACGGGCGTTGACCCGACGGTGTGCGTCCCTTTACCGTTGCTCTGCAAACCGATTTGCATCGCTGGGGGACACCACCACCGAAAGGCGAAGAGTTGAGCAAGCTGCGCGTCGGCGTCATCGGGCTGGGCGAGGTCGCCCAGGTCATCCACCTGCCCGTCCTCGAATCGCTGCCCGACCGCTACGAGCTCGCCGCGATCTGCGACATCTCGCCCGGCCTGCTGGAGCGGATGGGCGAACGCCACCGGGTCGGGCGCCGCCACACCGACTACCGGGAGATGATCGCCGCCGGCGGTCTCGACTGCGTGATCGTGCTGAACAGCGACGAATACCACGCCGACTGCACGATCGCGGCACTCGACGCGGGCCTCGACGTGCTCGTCGAGAAGCCGATGTGCCTCAGCCCCCGCGAGGCGCAGGACGTCATCGCCGCCCGCGACCGGTCGGGCAGGACCGTGATGGTCGCCTACATGCGGCGCTTCGCCCCGGCGTTCACCGAGGCGGTCGAGCGGCTCCCCGAGCTGGGCCCGATCCGCTACGCCCGGGTGCACGACGTGATCGGCGAGAACCGGCTCATCGTCGACCAGACCTCCTACGTCGACCGCCCGGACGACGTCCCCCAGGAGGCGATCGACGACAAATGGGCGCGCAGGTCCGCGCTGGTCAAGGAGGCGATCGGGGACGTCCCGCAGGAGCTGGAGTGGACGTACGGGCTGCTGTGCGGCCTCGGCAGCCACGACCTGTCGGCCATGCGCGAGCTGCTCGGCCGCCCCGAGGAGGTATCGGCGGCCAAGATGTGGCGCAGCGGCGGCTACGTCGTCGCCCTGCTCGACTACGGCGACTTCGTCGTCACGTACGAGACGGGCGTGGACCAGCAGCTGCGCTACGACACCTACATCGAGGTGTACGGCGCGAGCGGCACGATGAAGGTGCGCTACGACACCCCGTACGTGCGGCACTTCCCGACGACGCTGCACCTGGAGCTGACCGACGGCGACTCCTACGAGCGCTCGGTGCGCCGCCCGCACCTCAAGGACCCCTACACCTATGAGCTCGAATACTTCCACGAGGTCGTCACCACCGGCGCGACGCCGAAGACGACCCCCGAGGACTACCTGCAGGACATGGAGCTCTTCATCGACATCATCCGGGCCCTGGACAAGAGCTGACCCCCACAACTGGAACCCCCCGGAAAGGCGCCACCGCGATGACCGAGACCCTGACCGACGCCGACGTCGCCTTCTTCCGCGCGAACGGCTACCTGCTGCCCGGCCGGCAGCTGCTCACCGAGGAGCGCCTGACCCGGCTCGAACTGATCTTCAACGAGCACCTGAGCGCCAAGGGCGACAAGCTCTCCGACGAGCTCGACACCCCGCACTACCGCGACGACCGGCTGCTGGACTTCCTGCTCTCCGACGAGGTGCTCGACTGGATCGAGCCGCTCATCGGCCCCGACATCGCGCTGTGGTCGAGCCACTTCATCTCGAAGGACCCCTTCACCGGCCGGGCGACCCCCTGGCACGAGGACAGCGCGTTCTGGGAGGGCCGCTTCGACAGGTACGACAGCATCGTCACGATCTGGCTGGCGCTGGAGGAGGGCTCGTTCAAGGAGAACGGCTGCATGCGCGTCATCCCCGGCTCGCACCTCAACGGCGGCTTCTCCGACGGCTACCGGCCGACCGACATGACCGCGCAGACCTTCCACGCCGAGCTGCCGGGCGTGGACGAGTCGAAGGCCGTCTCCTTCGAGCTGAGGCGCGGCGAGTTCTCCATGCACGACGGCCGCATCGTGCACGGCGCCCGCGCCAACACCAGCGCCACCCGCCGCACCGGCTACACCATGCGCTACTTCCCGAGCTCGGTGAAGATGCAGGACGTCCCGCAGAACGAGGGCTGGAAGATCTGGCTGGCCAGGGGACGTGACCTGGCCGGCAACGACTACGCCAACGTCCCGGCCGGCCGGTGAGCCGGATGAGACTGGGGCTGCTGACCGCCTGCCTGCCTGGCGAGCCGCTGGAGGACATCGCCCGCTGGGCCGGCGGCCACGGCTACGCCGCGCTGGAGATCGCCGCCTGGCCCGACCGGCCCGGCCGCGACTGGGAGGCCAGTCACCTGGACGTCGAGTCGTTCGGGAAGGACGACGCCGCCCGGGTGAGCGCGATGCTCGACCGGCACGGCCTGAGCGTGTCGGCGGTCGCGTACTACGAGAACAACCTGCACGCCGACCTCGAGGTCAGGGAGGCGACGCACGAGCACCTGCGCCGCTGCGTAGACGCCGCGCAGCTGCTCGGCGTGGGGCTGGTCGGCACCTTCGTGGGCCGCGACGTGACGCTGACCGTGGCGGAGAACCTGCGGCTCGCCGAGCGGGTGCTGCCGCCGCTGGTCGAGTACGCCGCGACCAGGGACGTCCGGCTCGTCATCGAGAACTGCCCGATGGAGGGCTGGCACCCCGACGGCTACCCGGCCAACCTCGCCTACTCGCCCGAGCTGTGGGGCTGGCTGGCCGAGCTCGGCCTGTGGCTCAACTACGACCCCTCGCACCTGGTCTGGCTCGGCATCGACCCGCTGGCCGCGCTGGAGGCGCACGCGGACAGGATCCTGCACGTGCAGGCCAAGGACGTCGAGGTGCACGCCGCCGCCCGCGACAGGTACGGCGTCTTCGGCCGGGTGCTCGACCGGCGGCCCTGGGAGAGCGGCTGGTGGCGCTACCGCATCCCCGGGCTCGGCGAGGTGGACTGGCGGCGCCTGATCGACGCGCTGCATCAGCACGGGTACGACGGCGTCGTCTCCGTCGAGCACGAGGACCCGGTCTGGAGCGGCAGCCCCGAGCGGGTCCGCCAGGGCCTGACCATCGCGCAGCGCACCCTCGACCCGCACGTCAACGTCTAGGAGGGCCCTGCCCATGCACCGCGGTGTCTACTTCGACGCCTGGTTCCCCCGCCAGCACTGCTATCACCCGAGCCTGCCGCCCCGTCGCCTGCGCATGATCGACGACCTTGAGGACTACCGCGCGACCGTGCTGGTGTGGGCGTCCATGGGCGGCGGCTCGCTGTCCCTGCCCTACCTCGAACAGGAGGCGTTCGGCCCGGTCGACGCCCGCTCGCGCTTCTACGGCTTCGTCAACGACAGCGAGTTCGTCGCCGCCTGCCACGAGCGGGGCATCAAGGTGCTCGGCATCGTCTTCGAGGCCCAGGGCTGGGAGTTCCCCGTCGAGCTGACCGAGGAGGAGGACGCCGTCCTCGCCATCAACGAGCTGCGCGGCGCGGGCAGGCGCGGCTGGATGGGGCTGCGCGAGTTCAGCGCCAACCGCTACCCGAAGCTGTGGAAGCCGGTCGAGCACTACTTCCCCGGCGGGCTGGTCAACTCCGACGGCGAGCCGGTCACCGACCTCATCGAGGAGTGCGTGGCCCGCGACATCCACGGCGAGCCCTGCCACGCCCACTGGGTGGAGTGCCCCGACCGCGAGCACCAGTGCTTCTACATGGACCGCAACAACCCGGTCTGGCGCGAGTACCTCAAGGCCGTGATCAGGATCCAGATCGACGCCGGCGTGGACGGCATCCAGCTCGACGAGGCCGAGCTGCCCATGGGGGCCTTCCAGTACGGCGCCTGCTTCTGCAAGGACTGCATGAAGGGCTTCCGCGCCCACCTGCAACGGCTCCCCGAGGCGGACCCGGCGCTCGACGGGGTGGACCTGGAGACCTTCCACTACGGCGAATGGCTGCTCGCCCAGGGCCACGACTTCAAGACCGGCCGCGAGTCCACGCCGCTGTTCGGCGAGTACTACGCCTTCCAGTGCCTGTCGATCAAGAAGTACTTCGCCGAGCTGGCCGGCTACGCCCGCGACTACGCCCGTTCGCGGGGCCGGGAGATCATCGTCTCCGGCAACTTCTTCAACTGCGAGCCGATGTACCTCGCGCTCGCCGACGACGTCGATCTCGTCATCACCGAGATGCGGAACACGACGTACCGGCAGCCGGAGTGGTACCGCTACGTCGCGGCGTTCGCCGGCGACAAGGACGTCGTCGTGGTCGAGAACCCGTACGGCGGGGTCGTCCCCGAGCTGATCGGCCTGCTCGGGGAAGGCAAGGGCTACGACCTGTTCCGGCTGTCGCTGTTCGAGGCGGCGGCGATGGGCGTCAACATGTCGGTGCCGTACGGCTCGTGGATGGGCAGCGTCATCGAGGACTCCTTCTCCGCGCCGCACGGCCTGGCCGCCGAGATCCAGGACTTCCTGGCCGGGCACGAGGGGCTGTTCGCGCGCCGCACGGCCAACGAGGTCGCGGTGGTCTTCAGCGTCGCGAGCACGCGCGAGCTGATCGGCAAGGCGGACGTCAGCGACAACACGGCCAACGCCCGCGACGAGTCGGTGGTGGTGCCGTACCGCGTGGTGACGGGGACGCTGTCGGAGTCCGCGGTGCCGTACGACGTGGTGATCTGGGCGGACGGCGTCACCGCGCCCGACCGGGCGGACGGGAGCGGGCTGCTGCGCTACTCGACCGTCATCCTGCCGGACGTCTTCGCGCTGACCGAGGGCCAGGCCGCCGCCGTCCGGCGCTACCTGGCGGCCGGCGGGACGGTCGTCGTCACCGATCGGGTGGCGGACGCGCTGCCGCGGCACGACAACGTCCGCGCCGCGCGCCACGACGTGCTCGGCGAGCTGCTGCCGCACGGGCGGCAGGTGGAGACCCCGGCGCCGGTGGCCGCGAACCTGCACCGCCTGGCCGGTGGCTCCTACGCGCTGCACCTGGTCAACTACGACTACGACCGCTCTGAGGACGCCGTGCGGGTGCGGACCGGCGTGCCGCTGCGCGTCCGGCTGCCCGAGTCCAGGCCGCACGCGACCGCGGTGGCGAGCGACGGGACGCGGACGCCGCTGGAGGTGACGCGGGAGGACGGCGTGCACGTCGTCCGGGTGGGCACGCTGGGCGTCTACACCATCGTCGTCTTCCACGACGGGGAGCCGGCATGAGGATCGCGGCGCTGCGCGGGCGCGGGAAGTGGGTGGTCGAGGAGGCTCCGGTGCCGGCGATCGGGCCTGACGAGGTGCTGGTCAGGGTCGTGGCGTCGGGCGTGTGCGCGTCGGAGCTGGAGCCGTGGCTGACCGGACCGCCCGAGGGCACGGCGCGCTACCTGGGCCACGAGGTCAGCGGCGTCGTCGCCGAGGCCGGCGCCGGCGTGAGCGCGTTCTCCGCCGGTGACCGGGTCGGCGTGTGGGTGACCGAGCGCGGTTTCGCCGAGTACGTCGCGGTACGCGCCGAGCACTGCTTCCCCGCCGGCTCGGGGCCGCTCGACGAGGCCCTGGCCGAGCCCCTCGCCTGCGCGGTCAACGCCGTGGAGGCCGCCGGCGTCCGGTTCGGCGACGACGTGGTGGTCATCGGGGCCGGGTTCATGGGGAACCTGGCGCAGAAGCTGGCAGCCCTGCGCGGGCCCCGGCAGCTCATCGTGGCGGACGCGCGCGCCGACGCCCTGGAGCGGGCCGCCCGGCTCGGCGCGACCAGAACCGTGGACGTGACCAGGGAGTCGCTGCCCGACGTCGTACGCGCGCTCACCGGCGGGCGCGGCGCCGACGTCACCTTCGAGTGCACCGGCACCCAGCGCGCGCTCACGGCGTGCGGCGACATCACCCGCATGAGCGGCACGATCGCGATCGTCGGCTTCCACCAGGGGGCCGACCGGTCGATCCCGCTGGCGTACTGGAACTGGATGGCCTTCACCCTCGTCAACGCCCACTTCAGGGACGTGAACGTCATCATGCGCGGCATGGCGACCGGCATGCGCCTGCTCGCCGGCGACGTGCTGTCGATGGACGGCCTGGTCAGTCACCGGTTTCCGCTGGAGGAGATCAACGCCGCGTTCGCCGCGCTGCGCGACAAGCCGGAGGGCTTCGTCAAGGCGGTGGTGACGTTCCCCGAGGAGTGACGCCGGCGCGGCCTCCGCGCCGGCGCGCCCCGGCGGGGGCGGCCGCCCCGGCTCAGGCGGTGCCGCGCTCGACCAGGGGGCAGGGCAGCACGACCGTGCGGCCGGTGCCGGTGTAGCGGCCGGACATGCGGCTCAGCAGCAGGTCGCCGGCCGTGCCACCGGCCTCGTACGCCGGGTTGCGCACGGTCGTCAGGTGGGGCGTCACGATGGTCGCGGCGTCGACGTCGTCGAAGCCCACGATGGCCACGTCATCGGGCACCGACAGCCCCAGCTCGTGGGCCACGTCGAGCGCGCCGATCGCCATCAGGTCGTTGGCGCAGAAGACGGCGTCGGGCCTGCTCGTGAGCGTCATGAGGGCCTTCATCGCGGTGTAGCCGCCCTTGCGGGTCCAGTCGCCGCGCACCATGCGCTCGGCCGGCACCTTCCGCTTGGCGGCCTGCATCGCCGAGCGGAAGCCCGCGGTGCGGGCCATGCCGTAGTGGGGCGGGCCCTGGATCATCGCGATGCGCTTGTAGCCGCGCGCGGCGAGGAAGGCACCCGCCGCGCGCGAGCCGGTCTCGTCGTCGGGGATGACCGCGTCGCACAGCGGATGGTCGAGCTGCGCGCCGATGCAGACGATGGGCGTCTGCTGGTCGACCTCCGCGAGCTGGACCTGCGAGGCGGTCTCGCCCGAGGCGAAGACGATGCCGTCGACCCCGCGGTCCATCGCGTCCTGGAAGAACTTCAGCTCCCTGTCGTGCTGGCCGTCGGTGTTGCAGACGTACGTGCCGAGCCCGGCGGCGTCGACCGCGTCGGCCAGGCCGCGGGTGAGCACGGCGTAGAACGGGTTGGTGATGTCGGGGACGACCACCGCGATCATGTGCGAGCGCCGGGTCCGCAGGTTGCGGGCCACGATGTTCGGCCGGTAGCCGAGCTCGCGGATGGCCGCCAGCACCGTGCCCCTGGTCGCCGCTCCGACCGCACGCTTGCCCGACAGCACGTGGGAGACGGTCGTGGGGCTCACTCCCGCGTGGCTGGCGACCTGGGCGATCGTCACGCGGGAGGGTGGGCTGGGCTCAACCTCGCTCCTCGACATGGGGAGCATTCTACTGAGATTCCTGAGGCAAAACGATTTGACGGCGCACTTCGCCGTGATCGGCCGACGTGGTCTCGGGGCCGTCACAATGTGACGCGAGCCACTGTGCATCCATTGACAACCCGCCCGGACGTTGGCAAGACTTCCCGCCAGGCGCCAATCGATTTGCATCAGTCGAAGCTCCGGACCTTCCACTGAGCGAGCAGCAGGGAGCGGTGTGATGAGAATCCATGGATCCTGGACGGCCCCGGCCGTCATCGTGATGGCGCTCGCGACGACCATGAGCCTGACCGCCTGCGGAAGCGACGCCCCGCCGCAGAACACCGGCATCGGCAAGGGCACGGGCCCCGTCAAGGACCCGGCCTCGCCGCAGACCGTGACGTTCTTCTCCTGGGTCGGCAACGAGCCGCAGATGAAGAAGATGGCCGCCGAGTTCAACAAGCAGCACCCCAACATCACCATCAAGTTCGAGAACGCCCCCGCCGAGCAGGCGCAGCAGGTGCTCAGCACCCGCATCGCCGGCAACACCGCCCCCGACGTCGCCTACATCAACGCCAGCGACACCAGCGACTACGCCGCCCGCGGCGCGCTCGTCGACCTCGGCGACTACCTGGGCCGCAGCGAGGTCGTCAAGCCGGACGACTACGTCGACGGCTTCAGGACGTTCGTCACCTGGAACGGCAAGATGTGGGGCCTGCCCTTCGACGGCGAGACGACCGGCCTGTTCTACCGCACCGACCGCTTCAAGGAGGCCGGCCTCGCCGGCCCGCCGAAGACCTGGGAGGAGTTCAGGGCAGCGGCGGAGAAGCTGACCGCGAACGGCAAGTACGGCTTCGAGATGTTCGCCTCCGAGGCGGCCTACTACTTCTACCCCTGGCTCTACCAGGCCGGCGGCGCGCCGGTGAGCGCGGACGGCAAGGACGTCGCCTTCGACAGCGAGGCCGGCAAGACCGCCGCCGCCTTCTACGTGGACCTCGCCAGATACTCGCCGCGCGACTACCTCAACTCCAACTCCTACGACGGCCGGGTGGCCTTCGCCAGGGGCGACGTCGCGATGTACGTGGCGGGCGCCTGGTTCGCCGGCACGCTGACCGACGAGTACCCCAAGCTCGAAGGCAAGTGGGCCGCCGCGCCGCTGCCCGAGGGGAGCGCCGGATGCAAGACGACCATCGCCGGCGACTCGCTGGTGATGTTCAGCCAGACGAAGGTCTCGGACGCCGCGTGGCTGTGGATGGAGTTCCTGTCGCGGCCCGAGAACCTCGCCGACTGGACGTACAAGACCGAGGGCACGCTGCTGCCTCCGACGAAGTCGCTGCTCGAAGGCGAGGACCTCGCCAAGGAGAAGCCCATACTCAAGCCCTTCGCCGACCTGATGGCCTGCGGCGTCGCGAGCGCGGTCGCCAACCCCAAGTATCCGCGGGTCGAGACCATCCTGAACGAGGAGCTCAGCAAGGCCATCTACGGCGACCAGACCGCCGCCGAGGCCCTGGACAACGCCGCCCGGCAGGGCAGGGCGATCCTCGGCCGGGGCTGAGCGGCGGCGCGCGGCGGCGTACGCAGGAAGGAAGAGACAGATGGCGCAGCCGCTGATGACGACCGAGACGGACGCGGCGCCGGTGAGGAGCGGTCCTCGGCCGCCCGGCCGGCCCGGCCTGCCGGCCCGGATGTGGCGGGAACGCTCGGCGTACGTCTTCCTGATGCCCGGCATGCTGATCTTCTCGGTCTTCACGCTGGCCGCCCTGATCTTCGCCGTCTACCTGACGTTCCACCGGTGGAGCATCATCGAGCCGGACAAGCCGTTCGTCGGCCTGACGAACTACCGCGACATGATCCACGACGAGCGGTTCGTCGAGTCGGTGCTGAACACCGTCTACTTCAGCGGCGCCTCGGTGCCGCTGTCGATGGCGACGGGCCTGCTGCTCGCGCTGCTGCTCAACCTGCCGCTGCGGCTGCGCGGCCTGTTCAGGGCGGCGTTCTACCTGCCGGTCATCACGCCGTTCGTGGTCTCGGCCCTCCTCTGGAAGTGGCTCTACAACGGTGACTACGGCCTGTTCAACTACTACCTGCTGCAGGCGCACCTCATCGACGAGCCGCTGCTGTGGCTGTCGGACAAGAACCTCGCGATGCCGGCGGTGGTGCTGATGAGCGTGTGGGCGGGGGCCGGGTTCTCGATGGTGGTCTACCTCGCCGGGCTGCAGGCCATCCCCAGGGAGCTGTACGAGGCCGCCCGCATCGACGGCGCGGGCCCCTGGCAGCGCCTGCGCTACGTGACGATCCCCAGCCTGCGGCCCACCACCCTGTTCCTGCTGGTCATGGGCATCATCAGCTCCCTGCAGGTCTTCACCCAGATCTTCGTGATGACCAACGGCGGGCCGGTCAACAAGACGACGACGATGGTCTATTACATGTATCTCTGGGCGTTCAAGTATTTCGACATGGGCTACGCCAGCACGCTGGCGTTCGCGCTCTTCCTCATGCTGCTCGTGTTCACGGCGCTCCAGCTGCGCCTCGCCCGGCGGGGCTCTGCCGTATGACCGGCAACCGGTTCGGGCTGCGGCAGAAGCTGCTGACGTACCTGGTGCTCGCGCCGCTCGCGATCCTGTTCCTGGCGCCGTTCGCGTGGCTGGTCAGCGCGTCGTTCCAGCCGATGGGGGAGATCTTCTCCACGACGCCGCACTGGATCCCGCAGGACGCGACGCTGGAGGGCTACCAGGGTTTCCTGAACGTCGGCGATCTCACCAAGGCGCAGCAGGCCCAGGGGCACGGCGACTGGCGGTGGTTCGCCAACAGCGCGTTCGTCGCGCTGTCGATCACCGTGCTGCAGACGTTCTTCAACGCGCTGTGCGCCTACTCCTTCGCCAAGCGCCGCTTTCCCGGACGTAACGGGATCTTCGTCCTCTTCCTGGCGACGATGATGGTGCCGGGGCAGGTCACGCTCATCCCGAACTACCTCATCATCCAGCACATCCCCTTCTTCGGCGGGAACGACTGGACGGGCAGCGGCGGGCACGGCTGGCTCGACTCCTACTGGGGGCTGATCATGCCGGGCATCGTGTCGGCGTTCGGCATCTTCCTGCTGCGCCAGTACATGCTCTCGATCCCCGACCAGCTGCTGGAGGCCGCCCGCATCGACGGGGCCGGCGAGTTCCGGATCTTCCGCTCGGTGGTGCTGCCGCTGTGCGGGCCCGCGCTGGCGGCGAACGCGATCTTCACCTTCCAGGGGGCGTGGGAGGACTTCTTCTGGCCGCTGATCATCATGTCCAGCCCGGACAAGATCACCGCACCGGTGGGTCTTGCCCTGTTCGTGGTCCAGAACCGTACATCCTGGACCTTGTTGTTCGCCGGGTCGGTGATCGCGGTGCTGCCGATGATCGTCGTGTTCCTGGTCTTCCAGCGGAGGTTCGTGCAGGGCATCGCCCTCACCGGGATCAAGGGGTGAATCGTGACGGCGCAAAGTCCTGACGAGGTACGCGACCTGCTCGCCCGGCTGCTCGACGCCGGGAACGGCGTGCTGCGCTGTGCGCCCGCCTGGGTCGCGCGCGACTTCCTGCCGCCGGGCAGGCGGCTCGGCCTGCCCGAGGACGCCTACGACGTGGGCGAGCGGGGCGCCGTCTGCGAGCGCTGGCTCGCCTCGACGACGAGGGCCGACAACCGCGTCGGGCCGCCCGACGAGGGGCTCAGCCACGTGGTGGGGGAGCACGGCGAGCGGCTCCTGCTGCGCGACGCGGTCGCCGCCGACCCGGCCGCCGTCCTGGGCGCCGCGTACGCCGCCGCGCATCCCGCCGGGCTCGGGCGGCTGGCGAAGATCTTCGACTACGCCTACCGGCTGCCGTACCACATCCATCCGCCCCAGGAGTACGCGGCGCTGGTCGGCAGGAATGCCAAGGACGAGTCCTACCATTTCCTGCCTGGTGTGGACATGGGGGCGCATCCCGAGACGTTCTTCGGGGTGCACCCGTGGATCGCGGAGCAGGGCGCGTACGAGGTGCTGCTGCCCTACCTCGTCGACTGGGACAGCGACCTGATACTCCGGCACGCCCGCGCTGAGCTGCAGGTGCCCGGCGAGGGGTTCCACGTGCCGTCCGGCGTGCTGCACGCCCCCGGCACGGCGCTCACCCTGGAGCTGCAGGAGGACTCCGACGTCCTCGCCATGTTCCAGGCGCTGAACGCCGGCCGGATCATCTCCAAGGACCTGCTGTTCAAGGACGTCCGTCCCAGCGACCGCCTGGAGCACGGCGAGCGGTTCCCGCTCGGCTTCGTGGACTGGCGCACCAACGGCGACCCCTGGTTCTACGAGAACCGCCACCTGACCCCGCAGCCCGTTGCCGACGGGGAGAGCTGGGTCTTCTACAACACCGGCAAGTACGCCGGCAAGCGCCTCGTCGTCCCGCCCGGCGGCGTCCACCGGCTGCGCGAGCCCGGCGTGTACAGCGTGTTCGCCTGGACGGGGACGGGCACGTACGCGGGGCACGAGGTGCGCGGCGGCGAACCGGGGCTTGACGAGCTGGTCGTCACCCACGACGCGGCCGTGCGGGAGCACGAGGTCGTCAACACCGGCGCCGAGGACCTCATGGTGTTCCTCTTCTTCGGCCCCGACCTGCACACGGACGTCCCCTCGATCCCCGGCAGGTGAGTCACACGTGCAGGACCACATCACACGTGCAGGACGACCTCCCCGTCCTGCTGGGACACCCGGTACGTCCTGAGCCCCACGCGCTTCGGCTCCAGCAGCGATCGCCCGCTCTCTATGTCGAACTCCCACCCGTGCCACGGGCAGCGGACGACCCGCTCGTCCCTGCCGTACACGTACTCGTGCGGCCCGGCGGCCACGAAGGTGCCGCCCAGCGAGCCGGCGCACATCGACGCCCCCATGTGCGGGCACTTGTCGCTGATCGCGAAGAACTCCTCGCCCACGCTGACGACCCCGACCCGCCGCCCGTTCACGTCGACGATCCGGCACCCGTCCCTGCGGACGTCCTCGACGCTGCCGATCCGAACGTCCATGTCACCACTCCACTGTCCGCATGCCAATCGATTTGCTATGCATGACTATGACCGCTCAGCGGCCTCTCGGCAACCACCGGAGCCTCCATGACCGACCCCGCCACCCGTACGCCTCCCCGCTACCGGCTCGTCGACTGCGACGTCCACCCGATCACCAAGCACGGCCTCGCCGACCTGCGCCCCTTCCTGTCCGCGGCCGAGCGGCGCCGCCTCGGCCTCGACGAGCGCCGCGCCCTCACCACGACCGGGCACCGCGAGGCGGTCTCGATCCCGCGCAACATGCTCTACGTCAACCCGGCCGGCGTGCTCCGCGACGACGCCCGCGCCCCCGACGGGTCCGCACCGGGCGCCGACCCGCTCTTCACCGCGCGGCACCTGCTCGACGCCCACGGCATCGACCGCGCGGTGCTCATCGGCGGTGAGGTGCTCGGCCTCGGCGCCATGCCCGACCCGGACGCCGCCGCGATGATCGCCGCGGCCTACAACCGGTGGCTGGCCGCGACCTGGTTCGACGCCGACGACCGCTACCGCGGCTACGTCGTGGCCGGCGCGCAGGACCCGCACCTGGCGGCACGGGAGATCAGGCGCGCGGCCCAGGACGAGCGCTTCGTCGGCGTGCTGCTGCCGCTCACCGACCTGCTGATGGGGCAGCGGCACCACTACCCCGTCTACGAGGCCGCGCACGACCTCGGCCTCCCGGTCGCCGTCCACCCCAACTCGGGCGAGGGCATCTTCCGTACGTCGCCGCCCATGGCAGGCGGGACGCCGACGTACTACGTCGAGTGGCACAGCGGCCTCAGCCAGGTCTTCCAGGCGAACGTCATCAGCCTCGTCTGCCACGGCGTCTTCGAGCGCTTCCCCGGACTCAAGGTGATCATCACCGAGGGCGGGCTCGGCTGGATCCCCGACGTGATGTGGCGGCTCGACAAGAACGTCAGGGGCCTGCGCGACGAGGTGCCGTGGGTCAGGCGGCTGCCCAGCGAGTACATCGTGGACCACGTCCGCTTCACCACCCAGCCGCTGCCCGAGCCGAGGCGCCGCCACCACCTGCACGTGCTCTGCGAGATCGCGCACGCGGAGCGCACGCTGATGTTCAGCTCCGACTACCCGCACTGGGACTTCGACGACCCCCGCTACGCCTTCACCTCGCTGCCGGAGGCGATCAGGCAGCGGGTGAGCAGCGAGAACGCGGTCGAGACGTACGGAGATCGCCTCTGAGGGCTCAGAGGGGCCGGCGCGCCGGGGCCTGACGGAACGCGCGCAGCATCGCCGCGTACGCCGGCTTCGGCCGCAGGTCCTCGTCGAACGGCAGCGGCCGGCGCGCGGCCCCGTCCTCGCGGGGGTAGTCCTCCTGCAGCCATGTGTAGCGATCGCTGAGGCCGAAGCTGAGCACCACTTTCACCGCCGGCTCCTGGAGGGCCACGGACAGGTAGCGCGCGTAGACGTCCGCGACGGCCGCGTCCCTGACGGCGACGTCGGCGGGCAGGCCGTCGTCCTGGACGTCCATCTCCGTGATGAAGATCGACAGTCCGCGCGCCGCGACCTGTCCGAGGAAGCTCCGGTACGCCTGCGCGTCGAAGCTCTCGGCGAACCCGGCGGCGTTCAGGTGCGCCTGGACGCCCAGGGCGTGCACGGGGACGTTCCTGCTCTTCAGGTGGTCGATGGCCTTGAGCATCGACCTGCGGCGGGAGACCGCGTCCTCCCCCGTCTCGAAGCCGAACTCGTTGATCAGCAGCACCGCGCGGGGGTCGTGGCGGTGCGCGAGGCGGAACGCCTCCTCGACGTAGGAGGGGCCGATGGTCTGGTACCAGGGCTCCTCCGTCCAGTAGCCGTTGGCGTCCTTGTCCTCGCCGTCGGTCACCTCGTTCGCGACCACCCACGCCTTGACCCTGCCGGCGTAGTGGGCGACCTCTTTCTTGATCGTGCCGAAGAGCAGGTCGCGGGCCTCCCGCTCGCCGAGGCCGAACAGGGCGTCCGGCTCCCAGCCGTCGCCGAGGCCCTCGTCCCAGACCAGGTGGGCGGCTAGGACCGGCTGGCCGTTGCCGGCGGCGTACTGCACGATCTGGTCGCCGTACGTGAAGTCCAGCGGGGCGTCGGGTGTTGGTTTGAGCCGGTACCACAGGAGATCGTCCTCGGTGAGCAGCATGCCGCTCTCGCGCGCGTACAGCTCCGCGTAGCCGGGGTCCGGCTGCACCTGCCAGGTGGCGGCGGACGAGCCGTACCTGATCCCCTTGGCGAGGGCCGCCCGCCGCAGCGCGCCCACCGCCCCTGTTCCTGCCCCTGCCGCTGCTGTACCGGCCGCCGTCCGCCGCGGATCGCCCGCCGGCTCGGCCCAGGCCGTACCCGCCGTCACGAGCTGCGCCGGGCCACCGCCCAGCATCGCCATCGCACCCAAGCCACCACCGACGAGGAACGACCGCCTGCGGAGCCCTCCCTGATCTGCCATCGCTTCCCTCCACCGTTCCGACGGACGCGCGCGCAGTGATGCAAATCGATTTCCCTACAGATACACCCGCCTGCCATCCGTGGGAAGGCCCAAGGCCGCCGGGTACATTGCCGGAGTGAGATGGAACGTCTGGGTCGACGAGTGGCAGATGGAGTGCTGCGGCGACCCCTTCCACGTCGGATCGACGGTCACCTGGACCCTCGCCCCCGCCGACCGCGAGTGGCTGACGCGCGCCCTGGGCGAGGAGACCGCCGCCACCATCGAGTGGGGCGAGGACCACCACGACGAGCCCACCCCCGCCCACATCACCGTCGAAGCCCAGGTCAAGCAGATCTCCGCCGTCCACGCCCGCCACGTACAGGCGGAGGGCGAGCCCTACCTCCACCCGACCGACGCCGTCCTGACCCCGCTCACCTCAGCCGACGGCTCACGCCCGCCGACCTCCGACGACCGCGACTTCATCGGCTACGTCGTCACCCTGGAAGCCGCCGAATAACCCTTCTCACACCCGCAGCGCGGTGACCCCTTCAGCTCCATGGCCTCCCGCTGCATCACCCGCTCACCGTCCGCCCCCTTGTCAGGCCAGCGGATGAGCACATCGGGCCGCTTGGTGCGGCCGAGGTAGCCGCCGCCGTTGACCAGGCGGTGCAGGAAGGCCATGAGGATGATTTGGCAGGCTGCCTCGTGGTAGCCCTCCTGCTGGATGAGGACTTCGCCGTGCTCACGCCAGAACACGACGAACTCGCGCAGCAGGCGGGGCAGGTCGAACCGACCGTCGGGCAGCACGAAGCTGCGCGGATCGGCGTGGACGTTCTGCTCCGGGAGGTCGCCTGCATGACCGCTACAGGAGTCTTTCTGGTCTGGTGGCTGCTTCTTCTCGGAGTGCGGTGACGAAGGACTGGCGGGCTTCCTGCGAGTGGGGGTTCTGGGTGTGGCGCTGGTAGAGCTGCCAGCAGGTGTTGATGCCGTGGAGCAGGTTGTCAAGGAGGTCGGGGGCGGGGCGAGCGGGGTCGAGTGAGGTGAGGGGCAGGTAGATGGTGTCCGGGCTGAGGTCGAGCTTGGCCTGATCGGTCCGGACCCTGTCGATGAGCTGCTGGGCGGCCGTGATGCGGTCCTGCACTTCGAGGATGCCGATGAGGTGGCCGTCGGCGACGTTGAGTGCATTGCGGATGAGGGGCATGATGACATGCCTGGCGCGGGCGCCCGAGTTCATGGCGGTGGTGATGTCGGTGAGGCTCTCCAAGGCCAGCGGTTTGTCGGGCTGCTCGGCGCCGGCCACCACGTGCATCGGGTGCATGCCGGTGTGCAGAGCGGTGACGTTGAGTGCGGCGTGGAACCAGTGGGCGGCGGCGATGGTGGCCGCGGTGGGGTCGACCTGGGTGCGGAGGTCCTGATTGCCGAAGGGGTTGTCGCGGAGCAGGCGGTCCGCCTGCGAGATCTGCAGGGGCGAGGCGTCCTCACGGCTGAGGGTGACGGCCTGCTGGGCCCGGTCGGACAGGTCGCCGCGTTCGGCCTGTTCGATGGCGGCGAGTTCGGCGGCGACGTCTGTGGTGACCTGCGTCGTGAGCTGAGAGGTGTCGAGTACGCGTAGGGCGCGGGCGAGGTCATGGGCGGCGTGCTCGACCTTGGTGCTGATCGGCCGGTCGCTGGGCCGGGACGCGGTGATCAGGGGGAGGACTTTGGCGAAGGCGTCGCGTTCCTGTTGCCGATGCCAGCCGAGGCCGCTGGGGTTGTGCCGGTCGGCGGCGCTGGCGGGGTGCGTGTAGGAGCGCCAGCAGACGTGGGACAGGCGGGTCAGCGCGCCGGCGAGTTCGCGGGTGTTGTGGGGGAGCTGGTCGTGGGTGAGCCGGGCCACGATGATGGCGGTGTCGCCGATGCCGGTGCTCCACAGGGCGAGCAGCGTGTTGTGGGCACGGTCGATGGCATACCGAGTCACGGATACCTCTTCAAAGAGAAAGGGGGCCAGAGAAAGAGCTCTGCTCACGGCAGTTCTGGACACGCCCAGGATGCTGGATCGGCCGCTCAGGTGAAGCCTTTTTCGCCATTGTTCTGCGTCTCTGATCAGCGCTTTTGTTGGGATACGCGGCATAAATCCTTCCGCCAGGCGAGGGCGACAAGTACCATTCCGGCATGCCTCGCCCGCCCGCGCTGATCTGTCCGGACTCCGCCCTTACCCGGATTTATGCGGCAGCCCAGCACAACCTGCTGAACATCAACACGATCGGCGGCGTCATCCGCGCCGGCGGCGGCTACGCGGACCCGTGGACCAGGGACGCCTCGATCAACGCCTGGTACGCGGCCAGCCTTCTGTCCCCGGACGCCGCCCGCGACACCCTCCTCGCGGTGGCCGGTGACACGCTCGTCCAGCAGGACGACCAGTGGTGGGACCAGATCATCTGGGCGGTCGCCGCCTGGCACCACGTGCTGGTGACCGGTGACGAGGACTTCCTGCGGCGTGCGTACACGATCGCCGCCGCGACCATGGACGTGCTGGACGAGGAGCGGTACGACGCCGCGTACGGGCTCTATCGCGGCCCCGCCGTCATGCAGGACGGCATTTCGGGCTACCCAGAGCCGCCGAACGATCCGCGCATCGGCTCGAGCTTCGTGCTCGACTATCCGCGGGCTCACGCGATCATGTGCCTGTCGACCAACGCCGTCTACGCCGCCGCCCATCGGGCGCTGACGATGATGGCGGGCGCGCTCGGCCGCGACGGGCGCCCGCATCTGGAGCGGGCCGAGGCGACGGCGGCCGCGGTGAACCGGTGGCTGTGGCGCGAGGAAGCCGGGTTGTACGGATATTTCCGGCACGAGGACGGCCACTTGGACCCCCACGAGGAGACGCTCGGCCTCGCCCTGGCCATCATCTTCGGCATCGCCGACGACCGGCAGGCGGCTCTCATCGCGGCGAACACGCACCGCGAGCCGCACGGCGTCGTCAATGTCTGGCCGCACTTCGACCGCTACGGTCCCGAGCGTCCCGGCCGGCACAACGCGAGCTGCTGGCCCATGGTGATGGCCGTCTGGGGCGACGCCATGGCCAGGATCGGGCGTACGGACCGGTTCCTGGAGACGCTGACCGACCTCGTGACGCTGTTCGGCGACGACGGCCTCTACGAGGTCTACCACCCCGTCACCGGCCGCCCGGACGGGGGCTGGCAGCAGGGCAGGCCATGGCAGTCGGAGCCCGACCAGACCTGGTCCGCCACAACCCTGCTCGGCCTGGTCCACCATGGCCTGTTCGGCCTGCGGTTCGAGCGCGAGGGCATCCGCTTCGCGCCCGCCGTACCGAGCGATTGGGGCGAGGCGACCCTGGACGGCTTGCGCTACCGCGACATGACCCTGCGCGTCACGGTGTCGGGGAGCGGCACGACGGTACGGGACGTCCGCCTCGACGGCCACGAGGCGGACCTGCTGCCGGCCACGCTGACCGGCCTTCACGAGGTCAGGCTCACGCTCGCCTGAGCCGATCACAGCGGTCGGGGAGAAGGAAATGAACGGCGTCGATGCGGAATGGCCTGTGCCCGACCACGTCAGCCGGTCGAAGCGTCCGCGTTCACGTCCGGATCGCTGACGTGCACGCCCTCCGGGCTCATGTCCTGGGTGCCGATGACCGACAGCAGCTCCAGCTGGGCCGCCCCCCGGCTGCCGGGTGGTGCGGTGAACCACAGCAGGCGCTGGCGGCCGTCCTCGCTGAACAGGCTGTGGCAGTCCACCTCGATGATCCCCAGCACCGGGTGGACCAGGCGCTTGTGGTCGGCGCGGCGCAGCGCCACGTCATGGGTGTCCCACAGGGCGGCGAATTCGGCGCTGCGCCGCCGCAGCGCGGCGACCATCTGCGCCACGTGCGGGTCGCGGCCGCGGCGGGCGGCGACCGCTCGCAGGTCGGAGACGAAGACCCGCGAATGGTGCGGGTGCTCCTCCGGCGGATAGAGGGCGCGGGCGGCGGGGTCGGTGAACCAGCGGTAGACGTAGCTGGCCTTCGGGCCCTGCCGCATCGGGTGTCGGCCGATCAGCGCGGCGGCCAGGTCGTTCTGGACGAGGGTCGCGTGCAGGTCGGTGATGATCATCGCGGGCGTCGTGGCCAGCCGGTCCAGCATGGCCAGCATGGACGGCTGGACGTGCGTGGTCGTGCTGTGCGCCGCAGGGACGGGCCGTTCCGCGAGATGGAACAGGTGATCGCGCTCGTCGCCCGCCAGCCGCAGCGCGCGGGCGAGCGCGGCCAGCGTCTGGGCCGACGGCTGGGCGCCCCGCCCGCGTTCGAGCTCGGTGTAGTAGTCCGCTGACAGGCCCGCGAGCTGCGCGACCTCCTCCCGGCGCAGCCCGGGCACCCGCCGCCGGGTGCCGGCGGGCAGGCCGACGTCCGCCGGACGGACGCGGGCGCGGCAGGTCTTCAGGAACGCGGCGAGTTCGCGGAGGTTCACCTCTCCATCGTGACCTCCAGCGGTGGCCGTAGCCAGGGGGTGACAACCCCTGGGTGAACGCAGCCCTGGCCCGCGGCCGGATGGCAGGCGAGCGTGAACGGGACCCAAGGCGTTCGTGGCCCGACGGCCCGAGCACCGACGAAGGCTAGGAGGCAACATGAGACGTGGTATCGCCCTGCTCCTCGGCGCGGTCCTCGCGGCGAGCCCCGCCCTGCCCGCTCACGCGCACCCCGACCACCCGACGCCCACGGCGACCGCGACGGTTCCCGCCGTCGAGCCGGTCTACGGGAAGGGGTGGCGGCCGCGGGCGGCCATCGGCCAGGGGCCCCGCCAGGAGCACAGCGTCACCGCGGTCGGCCACCGGGTGTACCTCATCGGCGGCATCATCCCTGACGCGGCCGGCGGCGTCGAGACCACCGGGCGGATGGAGGTCTATGACACCCGGCGTGACACCTGGTTGACGGCGGCCCCGCTGCCCGTCCCGATGAACCATCCCAACGTGGCGACCGTCGGCGGCCGGATCTACGTGCTCGGCGGGCTGTCCGGCGGCGCGTCGTGGCAGGCACTGCGGGACAGCTTCGTGTACGACCCGCGTACCGACAGGTGGACGCCGCTGCCGCCGATGCCCGCCGGCATCGAACGGGGCAGCGCCGCCATGGGCGTGCGCGGGACGAAGATCTATCTGGCGGGTGGCATGCGCACGCTGACGCCCGGCCCCGGCGGCCTCCAGGACACGGTGGACCTCGTGTCGTCGTACGACGTCGCGACCGGCCGGTGGGAGCGGCTGCCGAGCCTTCCGCAGGCGCGCGACCACGTCGGCGGCGCCGTCATCGGCTCGACCTTCTACGTGCTCGGCGGCCGCGACCGGGGCCAGGTCAACGTGCGCGACACCGTGTACGCGCTCGACCTGCGGGCGCGCCGCTGGTCGGAGCGGGCGCCGATGCCGACGGCCCGGGGCGGGATCGCCGCCGCGGCCGTAGACGGCAAGATCTACACGTTCGGCGGCGAGGGACGGCACGACGGGACGAACCCGAACACGGTCTTCTCCGAGACCGAGGCGTACGACACGGCGCACGACCGCTGGGTGCGCCTGGCACCGATGCCGGTGCCCCGGCACGGCACCGCCGCCGTTGCGGTGGGCGGCACGATTTACATCCCGGGCGGCGGCACGGCGGCCGGCGCGGCCCCCGTGGACGTCAATGACGTCTACCGCCCGGCGGCCTCGTAGCCGGAAAGACGGCCGGGCGGGACAGGAGGGCCACCACCCCCAGGGGGATCGCCAGTAGTCGCCGCGGGCGTGCGCGGTCAGCTCCTGTACGGCGTCGCCGGGCGCGATCACCTCGCTGGACGGGCTTGTCAGGCCGGGCACGTCCAGCCCGAGCCACCGACGCTCCGGTGTCAGGTGGCGGCGCCGTGTACCACCGCTGATCCTGGCCTGTTCCTCCCGCATCCGCACGGCGTCCCGCGGGTGGGCTGCGCGGCCTTCGAGCTCGTCTCTGAGGGCGCGGAGCCCGCCCTCCAGGGCTGTACGACGGGGGCCGTCAGGGGCGCGGGTCGATGACGTGCAGGCGTTCGGCGGTGGTGCCGTGACCGAGTAGGCGGACCAGGTCGGACGTGCCGCCGGCGCCGTCGCCAGGCCGGCCGTCCCAGACGACGACCGCGCGCGGCTCGGGGTCGAGGGCGCGTGCCAGCCGTACCATCCACTCGTTCGTACGCGCGAACACCTCGTCACCGCGGCCCGGCTCCCCGGGCAGTACGGCGACGCGGGCACGCCGGCACAGCCGCTCGAACCGTTCGCGCCAGTCGGTGCCCGCCAGGTCCACCGACCGGCGGGCGAAACCCTCAGGCGGCAGCGCCAGGCACAGGCGCACCGAGGCGCCGCGGAGGAGGGCCTGTTCGGCGCCGATGATGTCCGCGCCGCGCGCGCCGCCGCAGATCACGGTGGTGCCCGGGCCCACGTGCCAGGCGTCGAAGGCGGCGCTCATGGCGGCGGTCACCGCGCCGACCAGCGCCTGGGGGAAGCGCGGCGGGTTCCTGCCGGGGGCGTCGACGAGGTGGCCGCTCACGATGAGCGCGCGGGGCACGTCTTCGTCCGGGGTCTGCTGCACAGGGTCCACCACCGCCTCAGGTCACCGGTCACGCTATCCACCCATGATCGGCGTTACCAAGGGGTTATTGACAGCACTTCGGTCCGACCGTAACGTTGCCGTATGAACACTCAAGTTTGAATATTTATTCAAGCTCTCAACTCAGGAAATGCTAAGGAATGCAGTCTGCCTGTCATTTCCTGATATTTCCGCCCGTCCCCGTGCATACCGGCGACCCCCGTTCGGCACCTCGAAGGGAACCTCCCATGAAACCGGTGACCGGCCTCCGCAAGGCCGCCACGCCCAAAGCCGCCGCCGCGACCTTGCTCCTCGCCGCCACCATCGTCGCGACCAGCCAGAGCGCGGCGTCTGCCGCCCCCTGTGACGACCGTCTCGTCGGATGGGGGACGGTCCCCGGCTACGGTTTGAGCACCACGACGGGCGGCGGTGACGCGACGCCCCAGACCATCACCACGCTGGAGGAGCTGGAACGGTACGGCGGTGACGCGACGCCACGGGTGCTGCGCATATCCGGAAAAATCACCACCGGTTCGTACGCCGTCGACATCGCCAGCAACAAGACCCTCATCGGCGCCGACGAGAACGCCACCATCCACGGCGGCATCAACATCGCCCCCGGCAGCAGCAACATCATCGTCAGGAACCTGAACGTCGAGGGCTTCTGGCCCGACTCAGGGCCGGACGACACGATCTCCGCCCGCGGCGCCCACCACCTGTGGTTCGACCACCTCAACATCTGGGACGCCGGCGACGGGCTGCTCGACCTCACCAAGGGCTCGGACCTGATCACGGTCTCCTGGGTGAAGTTCTGGTACACCGACCCGTCCCACCCGCACCGCCTGGCCAGCCTGAACGGCTCCGACGCCAACGACGACGAGATCGACGCGGGGAAGCTGAACGTCACCTACCACCACAACTGGTTCGCCGACCTGGTCGACCAGCGCATGCCGCGCGTCCTGTTCGGCAAGGGGCACGTCTACAACAACTACTACACGACCGTCGACAACAACTACGCCGTGGGTGCCGGCGCGCTCGCCTCGGTGCTGATCGAGAACAACTACTTCAAGAAGACCAACAACCCGCACCAGTTCATGTACGTGCGGCCGTCGTACATCACCGCGCGCGGCAACGTCTACGACCAGGCCACCGGCCTGCGGGACACCGGCGCGGGCGGCACCGGCGGCGGCGTCACCCCGTTCACGAAACCGCCCTACCCCTACAAGGCCGACAACGCCCACAAGGTGCCCAGCGTCGTGACCCGCTGCGCCGGCCCGACCCTGTGATCAACGGTGAGGGCCGGCTCGGGACGGCCGAGTGCGACAGCGGGTGACGGCGACGCGGATCGCCGTCACCCGGTCGGTGGGTCACGCGGGTGGCTGGGAGACGAGGACCACGCGGGAGGTCTTCGCCGGCTCGATGGACGAGTTCCCCACCAGCTGGACGGCGTACGTGTGCTTGCCGGCCGCCGTCGGCGTGTCGGCGAAGCCGAACGTCCCGTCGGCGGCCGGAGCCGCCTTGGCCACGGGCTGCGTGGTGGTGCCGTCACTGTTGGAGACGTGGCGGACGATGGTGACGATGGTGCGCGGGAAGGTGATGCCGTCGGCGGCGAACGTACCGCTGAACTCGAGCCGCTCACCGACGACGCCCGTCTTCGGGCCGGTCACCCTGAGCACGGCCGAGTAGATCACCTCCGACGTGCCCTGGTCGTACACCACGAGCTCCGCCGCGTCGCCCGTGTTCCAGCCGCCCACGACGTAGTCGTCGTCCGGGCCGGCCGCGACGGCGGCAGGGGCGCCCTGCTCGCCCGGCCTTTCGTAGGCGCGCGTCCTGGCGTTGGCCGTCGTGTCCCAGGCGTCGAACCGGTCGCTGCCGGCCGGCGCCGACAGCGCCATATCCCCGTAGTGGGCGACGGCGAGATCCCGCAGGGACGTGTCCGCGGGGATCTCGCCGCGCAGGGTGGCCAGGTCGGCGCTGACGTCGTACACCTTGATCGAAGCGGGACCGGCTCCCGGCTCGCCCGCCAGCAACGTGTGGCCCTTGACGGCGAGGAGCGGAGGCCGCGTCGTGCCCGTCCCGATCGGCACGAGGGCGGGCGTCGGCCGCCACAGCTCAAGGGCGACGACGCCTCCTTGCCCCGCCTGGCCGCACCCGTATCCGACCCAGATCCGCTCGTACGACTGGGCCAGCGTGGACGGGCACGGATAGGCGGCGAGGTCGATCCGCTTGGTGATGGCGAGCGTCGCGACACCAGCGACCCGCCAAGGCGCCGCGCCCGCACCGCACGTGTGTCACGCGGGCGGGCCCGCCTTCACGCGCTGCATCAGCCGTTCCACCGAGCCCCGGTAGCCGTGGAGGTGCTCCAGCCACCACGTGGCGCCCGCCTCGGCGTAGGCCCGTACCGGCGAGCCCGGCTCGCTCACGCCGATGACCGCCACGTCGAGATCGTCTGCGGTGGTCCGGTGCCGGCGCAGCTCGGCGACCTGAGCGGCCAGGGGGCCGGGCGAGAGCGTCATACGGCCCTCCTGGTCGTCGCCGGCGACGATCCAGCCGTCCCAGCGGGCAGCCCGCCGGAGCGCGCCCGCGGCGGTGCCGCCGACCCACACCGGGACCCGGGGCCGCTGCACCGGCAGCGGCGCGAGCCGCACCCTGCCCACCGTGTAATGAGCACCCTGGTGCCGGACCTCGTCACCGGACCAGAGCGAGGACATCACGTCGAGCGCCTCATCGAGCACCGCCCCGGCAGGACGCGCCGAACCGAAAGCGGTGAACTCCTCCCGCACGCCACCCAGCCCGGCCCCCAAGATCACGCGGCCACCGCTCAGCCTGTCGAGCGTCGCCACGGTCTGAGCCAGGACCTCCGGACGATGGCGGGCCACGGCCGTCACCGCCGTGCCCAGCCTGATCCGCGAGGTCGCCTGGGCCGCGGCGGCCAGCGCCACCCACGGATCCGCCGACGGCGTGCCCCAGGCGAAGGCCAGATGATCCCACACCAGCACGGCGTCCCACCCGGCCGCCTCGGCCTCGCAGGCGAGAGCGACCAGCCGCGCCGGCTCCGCGAGGTCACCGAGGATCGCGACATCGATGCCGTAACGCATGCTCTCACCCAAGCACCCACCACCGACACTTCCGCCGCCGGCCTCGACCAGAGTGTCTCGTGGGACGAGGGCTTGAGCAGGGCACCGATTTCCCGTTCACGCCCGTCTTCCCGTATCCGTGACACCGTCAGATCTGCTGCTGCCGCAGCGATCAGGAGCCTCGGTCCCGGCTGAGGAAGCACGACAGGAGCCGCCTGAAGTCGTGCGGGTGCTCGAGCGCCGGCACGTGCCCGCACCGGCCGAACACGTGCAGACGGACATCGGCCAGGTGTTCGAGCAGGGGCAGGGCTGCCGTCCCGAGCGGGGTGACTCGGTCCTCGGCGCCGTGGACGAGCAGCACGGGCGCGCGGATCCCGGCCAGCGTTCGCGCCGAGAGGGTGAGGTCGTCGGCCCAACGTGCCCTGGGTGGAGGGAACAACGACTTGTATGCGGCCGCCCCCGCTCGCATCGCGGCCGCACGGGCGGCGACGGCCGGCTCGGTCACGAGCGCCTGGTCGAGGACGAGGCGGCTCAACATGTCGCGTGCCCCGAGCGGGTCGGGGGCGGCGGCCCAGACCGCGTCGAGCTCGGCGGACAGCGGCGCCCCGGGAGTGCCCATCGTCGAGACCGCCACGACACGGGTGACCTGCTGGGGACGCGCGGCCGCCAGCGCCAGCGCCACGGCGCCGCCCATGGAGTGACCCACCACGGCGTAGCGCTCGGCGCCGAGAGCGTCCATCAGGCCCGCGGCCTGCTCCGTCCACAGCCGGAGCCCACCCCTGGAGCCCGCCGGGATCGGCGTACGGCCGAACCCCGCCTGGTCAGGAGCCACCAGGCGCCAGGACGTGCTCAGCGCCTGTGCCGTCGTCGCCCAGGCGCCGGATCCGGTCGTACCGGGTCCGGAGCCGTGCAGCATCAGCACCGCGGGCCCGGTGCCGCTCTCCAGGACGTGGACGGGGGAGCCGGCGACGGTGACGGTCCGCAGTGCCGTCACCGGGACAGGCCAGGCGTGCTCATGACGATGCGGAGTTGAGGGACTTCGAGAAGACCTCCATCATCGCCCTGCCGAACTGCGGCATGTCGGGCCACCCCCGGCAGGAGACGAGGTTGCCGTCCACGACGTCGGGAGCGTCGATGACCGTCGCGCCCGCGTTCTCCATGTCACCGGTGATGGGCGGGAAGCACGCCGTCTTCCGCCCTTTCAGCAGCCCGTACACGGCCGGCACCTGCGCGCCGTGGCACACCAGCGCGATCGGGAGGTTGCGCGCGAAGAAGTGCTCGGTGATGCGCCTGACGTCGGCGTCGACCCGGATCCACTCGGGAGCGCGCCCACCAGGGATGATGAGGGCGTCATAGCGCTCGACGTCGACCTCGGCCCAGGGCACGTCCACCGGCAGCTTCCGGCCGTTCTTCTCCACGTAGGCGTCGGAGTTGGGGTCGAACTCGTGGATGACCAGCTGAACGTCACGCATCGTCCGTGACGAGACGTCGACGTCCCAGCCGCCCTCCTGCACGCGATAGTAGGGATACATGGTGTCGAGCTCCTCGGCGGCGTCGCCGGTCAGGAGCAGCGCTCTGGGCACCTGCTTCTCCTCGCATCTGGGGCGGGTGAGGTGGATCCAATCCGATCCGATCGGATTGAGTTAGCATTCCCCGGCCCCGGCCCGCCCGTCAAGCCTCCATCGCGATTCCGTCCGCGCCCTCGGCCTCGTCGAACAACCGCCGGAACCGCTCGCCGGAGCGCAGGATGTGCCGGCGCATGGCGTAGGCGGCGGCGTCGGGGTCACGCGCGGCGATCGCGGCCAGCACCTCTTCGTGCTCGGCCATGGCCAGGTGAGTGACCTGGGCGTCGCGGTGCAGCCGGAAGAGGTGCACGTGCGTGTGCAGGCGAGCGAGTGCTTCGCGGATGACCTGGTTCTCCGCGCTCAGGGCGACGAGATCGTGAAACGCGGCGTCGCGCAGCCCGAAGGCGCCATAGGCCATGGGTCCCTTGCCCCCCTCCAGCTCCGCCATGTCCTCCAGCATCCGTCGCATGCCGGCCACCTGCTCCGATGACGCGCGTTCGGCGGATCTGCGCGCCGCCGCGGGCTCGAGGAGCAGGCGGAGCTCAAGCATGTCCTCGAATCGGTGACGGGTGATCTGAGGGGGGATGCGATAGCCGGCATGCGGCACCCGCACGACCAGGCCCTCGGCCTCCATGCGGTTCAGAGCGTCTCGGATCGGCGTCTGTGAGACCCCCAGCTCCCGCGCCAGGACATCGATCGTGACGCGGGAGCCAGGCTCTATCCGTAGCGACATCATCTGTCCGAGCAGCGTGTCGTACACCTCGTCGGCAAGCCGGCCGCGAGATCTCCGCGGCGGCGTCCCGCCCGTCATGGCCTCACGGCGCCGCGCGATCACCGCTTCGTCGTCCATCGTGACGTGAGGTCCTTTCTCGCGTCTTCGGGAACCTGTTGTCATCGGTCGCCATACTGCGGGATGTTGACGCTCCCTATCGGATCGTATAGGAAAGGTGGCGGATGCCAGCCATCCTCACCTATCGGGGAACCGTCCGCCATCGCTCCGCTTCGATCAGTTGGAGCTTCCATGAGCATGCTCGACGTCCACCACGGTTCGACTGCTTGAAGCCCCATCACGTCGCGGCGTACTCGTGTCTCCGGTCCGCGGGTCAGCTCCCGCGACAGCCGGCGACACGCCTGAACAATGCAGCAACCGCTCGGCGAAGCACGCAGCAAGGCTCCAGAAGTCCCCGCCCAGAAAGCAGGCGAGAAGATGCGGTATCCCAAGCGAAGAGGACGACTGTCCGTTCCCAGCCGAAAGGTGCGGCTGGCGACGGCGGTCATGGTGGTGGCCACGACCGTGGCGGCTTGCGGCGGCCAGAACGACAGCGCCCCCAAGGCGCCGGCGACCATCCCGGAACTCACCAAAGATCCGCTGACCCTCAGCTTCATCTGGTTCGACTGGCCCCCCGCCCACGCGCTGGAGACCTTCGCGAACGCGGAGTACGCCAAGGAACGGCCGAACGTGACCATCAAGGTCAAGACCGTGCCGAACGCGAACTGGCACGACGCGATGTTCACCCAGTTCGCCGCGCACAAGACCGACTTCGACATCCCGATCCTGGACTCGCAACACATCGGCGAGGCCGTGACGAACGGCAACATCCTGGACATCACCGACTTCGTCAAGAAGAACATCGACGTCAAGGCATACAACCCCTACCTCCTGGCGGCCTACGGCCAGTTCCCCCAGGCGGAGACCGGGAAGCGCGACGAGAACGCCAGCCTGTACGGACTGCCGCTGCTCGGCGACACCTGGACGATGATCTACCGTAAGGACCTGATCGGCGACAAGCCACCGCAGACCTGGGACGAGATGATCTCAGTCGCCGAGAAGTGCCAGGCGGACAACCCCGGCGTCAGCGGGCTGGCCTTCCACCAGGCCAACGGCTCCGACGCCGCGGCCGTCACCTACAACACGGTCAACGGCGTCTACGGCGGCAACCTCTGGAACCCCAAGACGCGCAAGATCGACGGCGTCCTCAACGACGCCGCGGGCCAGGAGGCGATGGACGTCCTGGTCAACAAGATGAAGCCGCTGACCGCCAAGGGCTCGGGCAACTGGTTCATCGACGAGGTGAACGCGGCGGTCGCCCAGGGCAAGGCATGCATCGCCTTCAACTGGATCGCCGCGAGCGGCGGCCTGCTCGACCCGAAGCAGTCGACGCTCGGCACCACGCGGGAGCAGATCCTCGACAAGCTGGGTTTCGCCACCCTGCCGAGTCAGAAGACGAACCTGGTGCCTCTCGGCGGCATGGGGATGCACGTGTCGGCCTATTCCCCCGAGGCGAACCAGGCCGAGGCCCTGAACTTCATGAAGTGGTTCGAGCAGGCCGACATCCAGAAGAAGTGGGCCGCGGCCGGTGGCGTGCCATCGCGTACGGACGCCCTGGAGTCGCCCGAGTTCCTCGATGCCGCGCCGTTCAACCAGGTGTACACCGACTCGGTGCCGCGGATGCGGGACATGTGGAATGTGCCCGAGTACGCGCGCCTCGTCGACATCGAGAACACCAACGTGAACGCGGCGCTCAACGGCGCGAAGGCGCCGAAGGAGGCGCTCGACGACATCGCCAAGGAGCAGCAGAGCGTGCTCGACGCCGGCAGCGGGAAGGGCGGCGGCGGACTGTGAGCGACTCCGCCCCCCTGACGACCGACCACCCCGGGCAGGCGGCGTCTGCGACACCGCCTGCTCAGGGCCGGTTCCGCCGCCTCAGCGATCGCGGGCTCGCCGTGGCCTTCACCTCGCCCGCGCTGCTGCTGTTGCTCGCGATGTCGGTGTTCCCGTTGCTGTGGGCGTTGTACTTGTCCTTCACCGACTACTCGGCCACCCGCGGGGGGCCGGCCCATTTCATCGGGTTCGGGAACTACACCGCCATCCTGGCTTCGGAGCAGGTCCACCTGAGGGCCTTGACGACGCTGGTCTACGTGGTCGGCGCGGTCACCCTGCAGACCGTGCTCGGTTTCGCCATCGCCTACTTGATCTCACGGCGCACGCACGGTCGAGGGCTGCTGACCACGCTGTTCCTGGTGCCGATGATGCTGTCGCCGGTCGTGGTCGGGCTGTTCTGGCGATTCATGCTCGACGCGCAGTTCGGCGTGATCAACAGCATGCTCGGCTCCCTCGGCCTGGGGCAGGTGGAGTGGCTCACCGGGCAGCGAACGGCACTGATCTCCCTGATCCTGGTCGACACCTGGCAGTGGACGCCGTTCATCATGCTCATCGCACTCGCGGGCCTCACCGCGGTTCCCACGTACTTGTACGAGGCCGCCTCGATCGATCGGGCGTCCGAGTGGTTCCGGTTCCGCACCATCACCCTTCCACTGGTGTGGCCACTGCTCCTCATCGCCGTGCTGTTCAGAGCCATCGAGGCCTTCCGGCTGTTCGACCTCGTCTACATCCTCACCAGCGGAGGTCCGGGGGTCTCCACCGAGACGTTGTCGTTCCACGTCTACAAGGTCGCCTTCCTGGGCTTCAACACCGGGACCGCCTCGGCGTACGGGACCCTGATGATCGTCGTCGTCATCGTCCTCACACAGCTCTACCTGCGCTACTTGAACAAGCTCAAGGAGGACTGATGGCAGTCTCCGTCGACGAGGCCGTGTCCGCACGGCCTGCCCGGGATCGCAGGTCCCCCGCGCGCCGCTTCGGCGGCCGGGGCCGCTCCGCGCTGGAGGTCGTGCTGCTGACCCTGCTGGCCGTCGTGATGCTCTTCCCGGTGCTGTGGATGATCGAGACGTCCATCAAGGAGAACCGGGACGTCTACGCCATCCCGGCCAAGTTCTTCGACTTCAAGGTCACCATGGACCATTTCAAGGACGTGTTCGTCGCCTCCTCCGGCGGTCGTTCGACCCTGTCCGGCTCGTTTCTCAACTCCGTCGTGGTCGCCGGGGCCTCCACGGCGCTGGCCACCGTGCTGGGGGTTCCGGCGGCCTGGGCCTACTCACGCTTCGCCATGAAGGCCAAGAAGGACCAGCTGTTCTTCATCCTGTCCACGCGCTTCATGCCGCCCGTGGTGGTCGTGATCCCGATCTTCCTCATGTATCGCCAGGTCGGGCTCATCGACACCAAGCTCGGCCTGATTCTCATCTACGCCGCGTTCAACGTCCCGTTCACGATCTGGATGATGAAGGGGTTCGTCGACGAGGTGCCCGCGGAGTACGAGGATGCCGCCATGCTCGACGGCTACACCCGCTTGCAGGCGTTCTGGCGATTCACCCTGCCCCTGCTCCTGCCCGGGATCGCCGCGACGGCGGTCTTCGCACTCATCTTCTCGTGGAACGAGTTCGTGTTCGCCATCTTCCTCACCTCCAGCGACAGCGTGCGGACGGCTCCACCCGCCATCGCCGGCCTCATCGGCGGAACCACCGTGGACTGGGGTCTGGTGGCCGCCGCCTCCATGGTGTTCGCCCTACCGGTGCTCGTCTTCGCCTACCTGGTGCGCAAACACCTCGTCGCCGGTGTGACGCTCGGGGCGGTGCGACGCTGATGGCGGGCATCGAGGTGAAGGCCCTGCACAAGCGCTACCCGGACGGGACGGTCGCAGTCGATCACGTGGACCTGTCCATCCAGGACGGTGAGCTGTTCGTGATGCTCGGCCCTTCGGGCTGCGGCAAGACGACCACGCTGCGGGCCATAGCCGGCCTGGAGAGGCAGACGACGGGCGACATCCGCATCGGCGACACGCTGGTCAACGACCTGCCGCCCGCCGAGCGCGACATCGCCATGGTCTTCCAGTTCTACGCCCTCTACCCGCATCTGAGAACCCGCGACAACCTGGCGTTCCCCCTGCGGGCCGAGGGACTGCCCAAGGCGGAGGTACGCGAGCGGGTCGAGGAGGCCGCCCGGCTGATGCGGCTCGGTCCGCTCCTGGACCGGCGGCCGCGCCGGCTGTCCGGCGGGGAGCAGCAGCGCGTCGCGCTCGCTCGCGCCCTGGTGCGACGACCGCGCGCCTTCCTCATGGACGAACCCCTCACCAATCTGGACGCGGAGCTGCGGGCGGACATGCGCACGGAGATCAAGCACCTGCAGGGGGAGCTGGGGACGACGATGGTCTACGTCACCCACGACCAGGTCGAGGCCATGTCGCTCGGCCACAGGATCGCCATACTCAACAAGGGCCGCGTCGAGCAGATCGGCACGCCGCTGGAGGTCTACGACCGTCCGGCGAGTCTCTTCTGCGCCGCATTCATCGGCTCCCCGCCGATGAACCTGATCGACGTGGAGGTGGCCGACGGGAAGCTGCGCAGTCAGGGCGGACTGGCCCTCATGCCACCGGCCGGCCTGCCGCGCGACCGTCGCCTGGTCGCAGGCGTACGGCCGGAGGCGCTGGAAGTCACAGAACCACGGGCGGAGCGTTCGGTCCCGGCCCGCGTGGTCTCGGCCGAGTGGCTCGGCGACGAGATCATCTACGTGGTCGACCACGGCGGCCGGGACGTACGGGTTCGGATGCCGCCGACCGTCCGTTTCGCCGCTGAGGCACCGGTCGGGCTGCGGCACACCGGCGGGACCCCGGTGGTCTACGACGCGAGCACGGAAGAGCTGGTGGCCTGATGGGTAGCGTGACAGTGCGCGGGCTGCGCAAGTCCTTCGGCAAAGTCCAGGCTCTGGACGGCGTGACGCTGGACGTGCCGGACGGATCGTTCTTCGTCGTGCTCGGACCCTCCGGGGCGGGCAAGACGACGACCCTGCGAGCGATCGCCGGCCTTGAGAAGCTCGACGCCGGGTCGGTGCACCTGGACGGGAGGGACGCGACCGGTGACGCCCCGGCCGCACGCGACCTGGCCATGGTCTTCCAGAACTACGCCCTCTACCCGCGGCACACGGCGTACGACAACATCGCTTCGCCGCTGCGGGCACGCCGCTGTTCCGCGAGCGAGATCGACGCCGCCGTCGAGCGGATCTCGAGCCTGCTGCACATCGAACGTCTGCTGCAGCGTCGTCCCGCGCAGTTGTCGGGCGGTGAGATGCAGCGCGTCGCCCTGGCCCGGGCGCTGGTACGTCGCCCGCGCGCGTTTCTCATGGACGAGCCGCTGACGAACCTCGATCTCAAGCTCCGCGTCGAGATGCGCACCGAGCTCACCCGCATCCACCGCAGCCTCGGAGCGACCTTCGTCTACGTGACCAACGACCAGGTCGAGGCCCTGTCCATGGCCGACCAGGTCGCGGTACTCAAGGAGGGGAAGGTGCAACAGGTCGGAACGCCGGCCGAGGTGTACGAGCGTCCGGCCAACCAGTGGGTCGCGGGATTCGTCGGGAGCCCGCCGATCAGCCTGCTCGCCTGCCACGCCGAGGGAGACCGTCTGGTCGGCGCGGAAGGCTGGACGCTGCCGCGGCCCCGCTGGACCACGGCCGAGGACGGTCGTCCGCTGCTGCTGGGCCTGCGCGCGGAGGACCTGTCCGTCGAGCAGCGTGGGGACGCGTCGTTGCCGGGTGAGCTCTACGGCCTTGAGCCGCTCGGTGACCGGACGGTGGTCGACGTCCACGTGGGGCAGGAGATCCTCAAGGTCAAGGCACGAACCACCGTCACCGGTACGCCGGGCGAGCGGCTGCTCGTCACGGTCGACCTGGACCGTGCGCACCTGTTCGATGCGGGCACCGGGCTGGCGCTGTCCGAAGCCGGGCGGTAGTTACGCCGGACAGCAGCAGGAACATCACAGGAGGCGACGCAATGAGTGATCCGATGAACGTCCTGGCCCCCGAGCACCGGCGGCTCCGGATCGGCGACGCCTGGCGCGACGCCGCCGGCGGAGCCACCTTCGCCGTCGAGGACCCGGCCACCGGCAAGACCATCGCCGAGGTGGCGGACGCCGGCGTCGTCGACGGGCTCGCCGCTCTGGACGTGGCGAGCAAGGCGATGGCCGAGTGGGCGGCGACCCCGCCGCGAAAACGGTCGGAGTTGCTGACCGCGACCTACCGGGCGCTGACCGAGCGAACCGAGGAGGTCGCCCGGCTGATAACGCTCGAGATGGGCAAGCCGCTCGCCGAGGCTCGCGGAGAGGTGGCCTACGGCGCCGAGTTCTTCCGTTGGTTCGCCGAGGAGGCGGTGCGAGTCGAGGGGCGCTACAACACCGCTCCCGCCGGTGGATATCGCATCCTCACCGTGCCGAAGCCGGTCGGGCCGTGCGTCTTCGTGACGCCCTGGAACTTTCCGCTGGCCATGGGCGCCCGCAAGATCGCTCCCGCGCTGGCGGCGGGCTGCACGACGATCACCAAGCCGGCCGCCCAGACGCCACTCACCATGCTGCTCCTAGCCCGCATCATGGAGGAGGTCGGCGTCCCCCCGGGTGTCGTCAACGTCGTGACCACCACGCGTGCCGGTGAGGTGGTCTCAGCACTGCTGGCCGACCGCCGGACCCGCAAGCTCTCGTTCACCGGGTCGACCGAGGTCGGGCGCGTGCTGCTCCGGCAGGCGGCGGACAACGTGCTGCGCACCTCCATGGAGCTGGGCGGCAACGCGGCCTTGATCGTGTGTGCCGACGCGGACCTGGACGTCGCGCTCGACGGTTCCATGGTGGCCAAGATGCGCAACATCGGCGAATCCTGCATCGCGGCCAACCGGATCTACGTCGAGGAGCCGGTGCGCGAGGAGTTCACGGCGCGCTTCGCCGAGCGGATGGGCGCGCTCTCGATGGGCCATGGTCTCGACGACGGCGTGGACGTCGGGGCGTTGATCGACGAGGCGTCGGTCACCAAGCTCGACGAGCTCGTCGCCGACGCGGTCGATCGCGGCGCCCGTGTCCTGGTGGGAGGCGAGCGTCCGGACGGGCCGGGCTACTTCTACCCGCCCACGGTCCTCGTCGACGTGCCCGGAGACGCGCGGATGCTGGAGACGGAGATCTTCGGCCCGGTGGCGCCGATCATCTCGTTCACGTCCGACGACGAGGTGCTGGCGAAGGCCAACGACACCGAGCACGGCCTGGCCGGGTACGTCTTCACCCGTGACCTCCAGCGGGCGATCCGGTTCGCCGAGGGACTGGAGACGGGGATGCTCGGCATCAACCGTGGCCTGATCTCGGACCCGTCGGCTCCGTTCGGAGGCGTGAAGCAGTCCGGGATCGGCAAGGAGGGGTCGCACGAGGGCATCCTCGAGTACCTCGACATCACCTACGCGGCGATCGACCTACCGTGACCGGCACGGATCCGCACCGCCGACGTTCCAGAGAGGCACTGACATGCTTGAGACCGTCCGCGGACCACGCCAGCTGATAGTGGGCGAAGGGGTCGCGCAGAACATTCCACGCGTGGTGGCCGAGTGCGGCTCGCGCGTCCTCATCGTGACCGACCGGGTCCTTCTGGAGCAGCCGGGCGTGGCCGGGATCGTGGCCGCCGTACGGGAGAAGGTCGAGGTCGTCGGGATGTTCGCCGACGCCACTCCGGACGTGCCACTCGCCGATGTCGCCCTGGCCGTCTCGGCCGCCGCGGAGGTGGACGCCGACGTGATCCTCGCCATCGGGGGTGGCACGGTGATCGACCTCGCCAAGATCGTCGGTGTCATCCGGTGCCACGGCGGGACGCCGCGCGACTTCTACGGCGAGTCGAAGGTGCCGGGGCCGACGACTCCTCTCGTCGCGATCCCGACGACGTCAGGCACCGGCTCCGAGCTCACACCCGTCTCGGTGCTGACCGACCCGGACCGCGAGCTGAAGGTCGGGGTCTCCAGCGTCCACATCGTGCCCGACTTCGCCATCGTCGACCCCGAACTGACCTACACCTGCCCCGCGACCGTCACCGCCCACTCCGGCATCGACGCGTTCTGTCACGCCGTGGAGAGCTACACCGCGCGACCCCGGCCCCACGGACCGCGCGACCCGGTGGAGCAGGTCTTCCTCGGCCGCAACCCGATCACCGATCACTACGCGCTCCTGGCCGCGGAGCGGATCGCCCGCAGCCTGCCCCATGTCGTCAGGGACGGAGGCGACAAGGAGGCGCGCGCGGACATGTCCTACGGGTCCATGCTGGCCGGGCTGGCCTTCGCCCACGCGGGCAACGCGGCTCCGCACGCACTCCAGTACCCCATCGGCGCGGCCACCCACACGCCGCACGGCCTGGGCGTCGGGCTGCTGCTGCCCTACGCGCTGGACGCGGCCAGGGATGCCATCGGTGACCGGCTGGCCATCCTCGCCGGGGTGTGCGGGCTGGACGTGACCGACGCCTCGGAGGCGGAGGCCGCGGAGACGTTCCTCACCTGGCTCGACGGGCTCCTTGCCGACATCGGCATCCCCCCTACCTTGGCGGACATCGGCGTGGCACGCGCCGACCTGCCGCGCTTCGCGGAGATGGCCGGCGGTGTCACCCGCTTGATCCAGAACCATCCAGGCCCGACCGACACCGCCAGCCTGACCGCGATCCTCGAAGCGGCCTGGCTCGGGGACCGGACCCGACACGTCCTGACCCCGGAGCAGAGACAGTGACGGGGCCTTTCGCGTGACGACGAGTTCGCCACCTTCCCGGCTCCGCCTTGATGGGAGCCGCCCTGGGCCCGCCCATACCGGCGGGTGCCGGTGTGGGCGGGCCCGCACATCGTTCAGGGGCTGGTGCAGGTGTATCCGGATGGCAGGGCCGTGTTGCCGTCGGGACGGCCGGCCTGGAAGCCGAGGCTGGTGGTGCTTGCTCCGGGGGCCAGCGTGCCGTTGAAGCTCATGCTCTTGGCCGTGACGGTCTGCCCGCTGGTGGTGACGGTGGCGTTCCACGAGCCGGTCAGCGCATGCCCGGCCGGGAGCGTGAAGGTGACCGTCCAACCGGTGATCGTCGAGGTACTGGTGTTGGTGATCGTCAGCGGCTGGATCACATAGCCGGAACCCCACTGGGTCTGCACGGTTGGCGTGGCCGTGCAGGCACCGGTGGTGCCGCCGCTGGTGGTGGTGACCTGGACCGTGTCGGACACCGGCGAGAGGTTGCCGGCGGCGTCCCGCGCGCGGACCTGGTAACGGTAGGTGGTGCTCGGGGTCAGGCCCGTGTCGCTGAACGAGGTCGTGGCCGAGGTGCCGACCTGGGCGAAGGTGCCGCCGCTTGCCCCGGGCGCGCGCAGGACGTCATAGCCGCTCACCCCGACGTCGTCGGTGGAAGCGGTCCAGGACAGGTTGGTGCCGCCGGCGGTGGTCCCGGAGGCCGCCAGCCCGGCGGGGGCGGTGGGCGGAGTGGTGTCGTTCGTGCTCTGGAACTGGTTGAAGAAGTTCCACACCACTGCCTTGGTCCAGGTCCGTGCGCCGTCGTCGGCGGTGGACCCGTCCACTGGGCCGGGGGTATGACCCCCGTCGAACGCCGCCCATACGACCGGGTACCCGGATCGGCATCCCGAGTAGGCGGTGACGATGTGGCTCAGGCTGCCCTGTGCCGGCTCGGGAGGGTTCTGGGAAGTGCAACCGTTGTTCCTGACGAACCTGTCGCGCAGGGACCGGCCCAGCGAGATGTTGAGCACGTTGTCCCTGAGGCCGTGCAGCCCGATGTAGGCGATGGGCTGGGTGCCGCCGCTGCATCCGCTGAGCTGGGCGCCGGCGTAGACGGCGACCGCGCGGAAGACCGTCGCCCGGGCGCAGGCCAGGGCGTAGCTCATGCCGCCGCCGTAGCTGAAACCTCCGGCGAACCGCTGCGTGGTGTCGACACACAAATCCGCTTCGATCAGCCTGATCATGTCGTCGACGAAGGTCAGGTCTTCGCCGCCGGAATTGGCCCAGCCGTTGTTCAGGCCCTGGGGGGCGACGAAGATCGCGGTGTTGTTCGCCAGCTGCCTGAGCCCGTAGTAGGACCAGGTGAATCCGCTGGACCCGCCCGAGTCGACGTCGTTGGCGGTGCCGCCCAGCCAGTGGAACCCGAAGATCAACCGGTAGGGGTTGGTGTTGTTGTAGTTGTCGGGGATCCTCAAGATGAAGGAGCGAGTCCGGCCACCGCTCTGGATCGAGTGCGTGCCGCTTCTGAGTGTTGGAGTCTTGCCGCAGCCTGGCGTCGCCGCGGCGGCGCTCGCCGCGCGTGACGTGGTTTCGCTGCTGCTCAGCGCCGTACCACCGGTGGTCATCACGAGAAGCGCCGCGACCGTGACAGCGGCGAAGATGGATTGACCCCGTAACATCACTCACCTGCCTGTGGCGCCGCCGAGAGGGGCGGTGCCGGGGCCTCGGATAGCGTCAACATGGGGTTGATCAGTCCTCTCGTCCGTGCCGACCTGGTGGCAGGTGAAAGGCGTGACGGATCATCGTGTTACCGCTAACAATGACTCTCGCGCCTGCCTTCCGCCGATGGGTGGTGGTGCGGACGGAGCAAATACGAGGCGGGCGGGTGCCGTCAAGGCGTGGCTCCCTCCTCTGTCCCGGGCAGGCGGCGACCCATGCCCCTGCTGCTGGCAGGCGTCGCATCGTTCACCCGGAAACAGCCTGAAAGTTTCACGGCACGAAGGACAGGCGCGCGCATCCCTCTGGACGACCTGTCGTCCTGGACGGCGGGGTTCAGGACACGGTGGCGCCGACGGCCTTGAAGATGAGGAGGGTGGAACTGTCCGGCATGCCGACCTGGAACGCGTAACGGGAGCCTTCAACCGGAGGTAGCTGGGACGATCGCGCCAGTCCTCGGCCAGCGGCTCCGGCGAGATGACGATCTCGTTCCTGAGCGGCTCTCCCTGCGTGCCGCCGAACGCGACGGGACGGTCGCCGTCCAGTCGCCGTCCCTTGATGACAACAGGGTCACGCAGGCCGGGCGCGGCGAACCAGAGCACCTTCGCGCCACCCCAGCCGCTGCCGGCGAACAGCGCGCGACATTCCGCGTGCCCTGATCGAGCGGCAACAACCATGACAGGGCGGAAAGAGAAACAATCACCACGGCGAGCATTCCGGAGCCGATGGCCGATCCGCCGACGAATCGGGCAATGGTGTTACGTGGCGACGCGTACAGCGTGCCGGCGCCCCACAGGTCCCGCCGACGCGCCGGACCGAGCGTTTGACTTGAAGCGCTTGAGGTGATGCAGGCTGTGGACATGGCAACGACGGGGAAGAACGCAACCGTCTCCGCGGTGTCGATTCAGGACGTCTCCCGGGTGAGTGGCCTGTCGGAACCGACGCTGCGTTACTACGAGAAGATCGGCCTGATCGGCCCGGTGCCCCGAGACGAGAGCAGCGGCCACCGGCGCTACGACAGCAGAGCCGTGGAGACGATCGAGGCGTTGAGCTGCCTGCGAGCGGCCGGGATGAGCGTGCAGGACATGCGCGCCTACCTCCGGTACCTGGACGGTGCCGAGGGCAACGCGGCCGAGATGCGGGATCTGTTCCTGAGGAACGCCGAGCGGGTGGCGCAGGAAATCGAGCAGATGCGGGTTCGGCTGCGCTATCTGCAGCTCAAGGCCGACTTGTGGGCCGCCCGCCAGGACGGCGACACAGCCTGGGAACGCCAGGTGGTGCAGGACATCACCAGCACCATCGCTGAGCTTCGATGAGGAAAGAAACAATATGTCACACAGTACGGGCCTTCAGCAGGCCCAACGGTCAGGGGACGGAGAACTGGTTCTGGTAACCGGAGGTAACGGTTACCTGGGGTCGCAGGTGATCAGCTCCTTGCTGCGGGCCGGCTACCGGGTGCGCACGACGGTGCGGTCGCCGGAACGGGCCGGCCAGATCCGTGCGACAGCGGCCGGTGCCGGTCCCGATCCGGGGGAACGACTGGAAGTCGTCCAGGCCGATCTGAACGCCGACGAGGGCTGGCACGAGGCGGCGCGGAACTGCACCTACGTCCTCCACGTGGCCTCGCCCTTCCCAGCGGCTCAGCCGCGGCACGAGGACGAGGTGATCGTCCCCGCTCGCGACGGCACGCTGCGCGTCCTGCGGGCGGCACGGGACCAGGGTGTCGAGCGGGTGGTGATGACGTCGTCCTTCGCCGCCATCGGGTACACCCGCAAGCCGGGCGACGAGTACGACGAGAACGACTGGACCGACCCCGACGACGACCTCACCCCGTACATCACGTCCAAGACCGTCGCCGAGCGGGCAGCATGGAACTTCGTGCAGGCCCAGGGCGGTGACCTGGACTTGACAGTGATCGCGCCCACCGGCATCTTCGGCCCGGTCCTCAACGACCACCTGGCCGTGTCCGTGGCCTTCGTCAAGGCGATGCTCGAGGGAGCACTAGCGGTCGTGCCGCCGCAGTACTTCGGCGTGGCGGACGTCCGTGACGTGGCCGACGTCCATGTGCGGGCGATGACCTGCCCGGAGGCGGCGGGGGAGCGCTTCCTCGTCAGCAGTGGTGAGGCGATCAGTTTCCTGGGGATGGCGAACATCCTCGTCGAGCACCTGGGCGAGCGCGCCGCGCGGGTACCCGTCCGGGAGCTGACCGCGGAGCAACTGCGCGAAGGCGCGCGGACGAATCCTGCCCTTCGGGAGGCTCTCAGCCAACTGGGCAAGATCCCCGTCCTGCGCACCGACAAGGCCCGCAAGCTGCTCGGCTGGCGGCCACGCAACGTGGTCACCACGATCGTCGACACCGCGGAGAGCCTGTTCCGGCACGGGCTGATCGACGGTCAACCGGTTCCTCGGCCGGCAGAGCACGATCAGGCCTGATCCGACAGGCGTCCAGAAGTTCGCTTTGCCCGATCCTCTTGCTCCTGCCGGGGCGACTCCTCATCGCCCGCCGTGGCACCAAGGCCTGGCGAGTGAGCTCCGCCCAGCCGACTTGTGCAGAATCGCCGGGTTGTCGAGCGACGCTCGACAGCGGCCGCTTGGCTGCGAGGTGCTGGTAGGCGTCTTCGACCCACTCGTGCAGGCCGACGAGGGCGAGCCGGTCGGCCGGGAAGGTCGCCGGGAGGAGGGCGGACATCTCGGCCCGCGATGCGCGGCCGTCGTCAGACGCAGACCGCCGAGCGTTGGCCGCAGGGAAGGTATCGCAGGCCGGCGGATTCGTCTTCACCGACGAGATCGGCCGCCCTCTGCATCCACAGCACCTCAGCGATCAGTCCGACCTGCTGTCTTACGAGGCGGGTCTGCCTCCGGTGCGGCTGCACGACCTCCGGCACGGCGCTGCTTGCCTGATGTCGGCCGCCGGGGTCGACCTGAAGATCGTGCAAAAGACGCTCGGGCACGTCTCCTCCACGTCCACCCGCGACACCCACACCAGCGTCTACCAGGAGGTGGCTCGCGCGGCCGCCGAGTCCACCGCCACGCTCAGCAGTGCCGTGCCAGACGCCGGTCACGCGCGCGTGACCACTTTGCCTGCTCGCGTCTGAGCATCCAGGAGTCCGAATGGGGCCCGCAGTGGGAGCTGGGGGCCTCGTCTTTCGGAGGCGAGAGACCAGCGAGAATCGCGAAGCCCCAGATCGGACGCGGTTTTGGAGAGTAGGGCGGGTGGGACTTGAACCCACGACCCACGGATTATGAGTCCGATGCTCTGACCGGCTGAGCTACCGCCCCTGGATGAAGTTGTGTCGTGTCTGGCGCGGCGACCGGAAGGATCTTGCCGTGGCCTAGGCGCTAACCAAGGCTAGAGCATCGGATCCGGTCGTGGTGCCGGGCCAGGCGGGGAGAACGGGTTCCCCCGACATCATTCCACGTCTGCGGGGGTTGGTGGAGTGCGGAACGATCATATTCTCCGTCGGCGTACTGCCGGGCGGGCTGGCCGGGAGGGGGCGAGTGGGTGAGGGGCGACAGGGGCCGGTCAGTGCGGGACCGGATCTTGTGCGGGCTCTGCTGGCAGTTCTGGAGGGCTGGGAGTTCTGAGTGGTCAGGGGGCGCGGCTCCCTGACGTGGGCGGGGTTAGGGGGCGGTGCCGTAGCCGGGGTTGCGGACCAGCCAGTCCGAGTAGACCGGGCTGCGGCGTACGGCGTCCAGATGGGCCTGTTTGGCCTGCGAGATCACCCAGGCGGCTTCGGGGGCGGTGGGGTGGCGGCCGAGGAGTTGCCGCCAGCGCAGCGGCGCGCCGGCCAGCGGCACCATGACCAGCCCCTGGGCGGGCTGGTGGGTGGCCTGGCACAGGACGACGGCCCGGCCGACCTGGGCGAGGTGGGTGCAGGTCGGCACGTCGGTCTCGTAGATCGTTCCCGGCGTGAACCCGGCCCGCGCGCACGCCATCGCGAAGCAGTCGGCGAAGCAGCCGTCGCCCGGCGTGACCGCCCACTGTTCGTCGGCGAGGTCGGCCAGCTGCACCTCCTTCTCCCGCGCGACCGGGTGATCGACGGAGACCAGGCAGAAGACGGGGTCGAGACTGATGGTCTCCCAGACGAGCGTGCCGGTGGGGGTGCCGGAGTCGCCGCAGGCGCCGGTGAGCACGTAGTCGAGGCGGCCGAGCTCGACCATGCTGTTCAGCTCGTACGTCGACCACGACGTGTACGTGCTGACCTTCCGCTCGGCGGCGAGCCGGTCGACCAGCCCGCCCAGTATCGGCCCGTTGGTGGCGCCGATGCGGAAACCGGGGGAGGGGGCCTGGGCGAAACGTACGGCTTCGTCCTGCAGTTCTTTGGCTGCGGGGAGAAGCACACGCGCGCGGGCGAGCACGAGTTCGCCGAGGCGGGTGGGCCTGGCGCCGTGGCGGTCGCGCTCGAAGAGGGCGCCGCCGAGCACCCTTTCGATGCGCTTGAGCTGCGCGGTCAAGGCCGGTTGTGCCAGCCCGAGCAGGGACGCGGCTTTGCTCACACTTCCCGCGTCCGCGACCGCGCGGACGATCCTGAGGTGCCGTAGCTCGAGGTCCATAACGGGAAGGTAAAGCGGCGGTCTCTTACAGACAATGCCTCTATGTCAGGAATTGTGACAGATATTGGTCGAGGGTTCCTGGGGTAGGGGGAGCGCATGACGACCATGGGAATAGACCCCGCCCAGCTCAGCGACGAAGACGTCGTACGCGAGCTGCGCCAGCTGCACGCCACCAGAAGCGACACGTTCTTCCACGGATCGGACGACGCCCTCGCCCACCACACCTCCCGCACCAGCGAGCTGGAGGCCGAATACCTGCGCCGCTTCCCCGACCGCGAGGTCGACCCCGCCAGGCTGAGGGAGGGAGCGAGGCAGCGGTCATGACTGAAGGCCACGATGTGCAGGCCCTGTCGGACGTGGACTTCCACGTCTACGAGGCCGTCGCCGCCCAGGCCGTCACGGCCGGCGCCGCCCGGCTCGACGGGCTGACGCGCGCGTGCGGGCTGGGCGAGGAGGAGGTGCGGGAGAGCCTCTCTACGCTGATCGAGCATGGGTACGTGGTGCCGCTCGGCGACGCGTACGGGCTGGGGCCGCACACGTTCGAGGTCGAGTACTGACGGGGCTCGGCTGGATGCCCCAGACGGCAGCGGCGGGCTTCAAGCGGTGGCGGCGCCCTGGTTCAAGGCAGGTTGGTGCCGGGCGATGGCAGGGCTCCTCATGTGCGGGCGATGGCAGGGCCCCTCATGTGCCGGGCGGCGGCAGGGCCCCTCATGTGCCGGGCGGCGGCAGCGCCCCTTCCGTGCCGAATGACGCCAGAGCCCTGAGCACGCCCGCTTGCTCCGCCGTGACGCCCGCGGCCCGCTGGGCGGATGCCTCCTCCGGCATGAGCCCGGCCGCGCACCAGGCGGCCACCTCCGCCAAAGGCACCGCGCCCCACCAGGCCGCCATGACCTCCAGGGCGGGACAGCCGAGCGCGGCGGCCTCAGCGGCAGTGAAGCCGAGTGCCCGGAACAGCCGCGCGTCCCCCTGATCCACCCGCCGCCGCGCCCACTCCAGGGCCTCGTCGCCGTCCCAGCCCGCGTCGGCGTACGCGCGGGCAACCGCCGCCGGCACGCCCGCGCGCAGCAGCCGGCGCAGCGCCTCCGTGACGGCCGGGTCGGGCAGCTCGGGCTCGGGCGTGGCCAGGCGGGCCGGCCAGCGGAGGCGGCGCGGGCGTTCGCCGGCGAGGTGCCTGCGGGCCGCGTCGTGCGGGGCGACGCCCAGCTCGTGCCAGCGTACGGCGTCGGCCGGCGTCATCCCGGCGCGCTGCCAGGCGGTGACGGTCGCGGGCGTGGCGGCGGCGGTGGCCCACAGGCGGGCGTCGCCGGGGTCGGTCACCCCCGCTTCCCGCCAGGCCGCGGCCTCCTCCCGCCCGAACCCGGCCGCCCGCCATCGCCGCAGCGCACCCTGCGTCCAGTCCGTCTCCTCCCGTCCGGGGCCGGCGGCCTGCGGCGGCCCCGGCTCGCCCTGCGGAAAGGACCGCTCCGCTGAACCGTCCTGCGACGGGTCGCGGGGTGTGCCGGTCATGCGGCACCTCCTTCTGCCACGCGTACGGTGTGCGCCCACGGCGGTGGCTCGGGGCCGGTGCCGAACAGGCAGACCACGACCTGGGGGCGTGGCCGGCGGCCGGGCCACGGGGTGTTGCCGTCGGTGAGGACGACCAGCAGATCCGCGCCCGGGGCCGCGGCCTCGAAGCCGGGGCGCAGATCCGTGCCGCCACCGCCGGCCAGCTCGACCTGGGCCGCCGACCTGACCCGCTGCGCCGGGTACGCCTGCGTGTCGCAGCACGTCACGTCGACCCACTGGTGGCCGGTCGCGCGGAGGACGCCGTCCAGCTCGGTGAGGGCCCGTTCCAGCGCCGTACGGGTCACGCTGCCCGACGTGTCGACCAGCACCGAGACCCGGGGGAGCGGGCGTACCAGGGCGGGCAGCACGATCGACGGCGCCGCGGAGGCGCGCCTGGACGGGCGGCTGTGGCTGTAGTCGACCCGGCCGGACGCCTGCGCGAGGCCCCTCCTGACCAGGCGGGCCAGCCGCGCCCGCCAGTCCACCTCGGGACGCAGCACCGCCTCGGACCAGCGCCGCCAGCCGCCAGGAGCCGTGCCCCTGGCGTCGATCTCGGCGGCGACGGCTCTGGCCAGCAGCTCGCGCTCCAGGGCCGTCATCGACTCGGGGCCGGTGAACGGCGGCGGCGCGCAGGGAGCCAGGCCGGGCGGGACGTCGATGAGGTCGAGCAGCTCGGCGTAGCGCTCGGCGAGCAGGCCGTCGGGCAGGCCCAGGGTGTCCGGGGTGATGGCGTCGGAGGGGACGGCGTCCAGGCGGGCCAGGTCGTCGTTGATCTCGGCGTCGGCGGCCTGGGCCCAGCGCAGGGCCGTCTCCTCGTACGGGCGGGCGCGGGTGTGGTGGTCGCGCAGGAAATGGCCGACGTGGTGGAGCAGCCACCAGCCGAGTTCGGGGACGGGCAGGGTGGTGGCGGGGTCGAGGTGCACGTTCCCGTGCTCGTCGGCCGAGGGGCGGTGCGGTGCGGTGTCGTGGACGAGCGGCTGGAGGGCGAAGAGCGCCGAGGCCAGGTACGGCGCCCGTGCCGCCGCCCACAACCGCGCCGCCGCGAACCGCTCACCGGCCTCCCGCTCGCGCCCGGTCACGGCCGTCCTCCGGTGGAGCGTTCGCGCCCGGTCACGGCCGTCCTCCGGTGGAGCGTTCGCGGCCGGTCAGGGCAGCGGTCCGGGTGAGCGTTCGCGGAGTCGCAGCAGCGAGGAGCGGGGTCATGGCAGCAGCCCGGCGGAGCGGAGGATCGGGGTGAGGTGCAGGACCGTGCCCGGCAGGACGGCGCCCCTGGGGCGGCGGGCGGCCAAGGAGCGGGCGGCGGTGGCGGCCACGTCCGGGGTGTGGCGGGCCACGCGGGCGATCAGCGTCCAGGCGCGCTGCCACGTGTCCGCGCTCCCGTCGGCGGCGACGTGCGCGACCACCGAGCCGAGCACGGCGTGCACCCGGTCCACGCGGTCCGGCAGCGGCGCGGTGGGGTCGCTGAGCAGGGTCTCGGGGTCGGGCAGGTCGAGGTCGCGCAGCCAGGACAGCAGCTCGAATCCGGCCGCCTCCCCGACCGCGCCGACCACCAGCTCGGCCCGTACGGCCTCGGACGACCCCGTGTAGGCGAGGGCGGTGGCGGCCAGCTCCCACGTACGGGGGCTGGGCCAGGCGCGGGCGGGCCCGTCGGGGACGGAGAGCACCAGCTCTGGCCGTACCCGCAGGAAAGCCCCCACGAGCGCCCGCGAACGTGACACGTCGGCGGGACGGACGGCGTCCGGATCGAGCCCGTCCAGGGACGGCGGTGGGAAACCGGCGGTGAACCCGTCGGCGACCGAGGCGGCGCTGACCGTCCAGTCGAGGTGGATCAGCCGGTTGGCCAGCGGCGCCGACAGGTCCCACCCGTCGGCGGCCTGCTCGGGCGGGTTGGCGGCGGCGACGACGCGCACGGAGGCCGGCAGCGTCAGGTCACCGACGGCCCGTTCGAGCACGACCCGCAGCATCGCGGCCTGGACGGCGGGCGGTGCGGTGGTCAGCTCGTCGAGGAACAGGATGCCGGTGCCCGACTCCGCGAGCCGCTCGGCCCACCGGGGCGGCGCGAACCAGGTGCGCCCGTCCCGCAGCACGGGCAGCCCGGCGAAGTCGCTCGGCTCCCTGATCGAGCCGACCACGACCTCGACCGGCAGCCCGAGCCGCTCGCCGAGCGCCAGCACGGCCGACGTCTTCCCGGTGCCCGGCGCGCCCCACAGGAGCACGGGCAGGTTCGCCGCCACGGCGACGGACAACGCGTTCACGCAACCCCCTAGAACCATCGTCAACCCACGTTGACGCTCACAAGGTCAACGTATGTTGACGAGGGTCGGGATGTCAAATGGTGGACCGCCGCACTCAGGGCTCATAGTGTCGAGAGGTGGACGTCGCCGACCTGAGCCCCGCGCAGGCGCGGGAGCGCTTCCGCACCGGCGAGCGGGTGCCGACCGCCGGCTGGTGCCGGGGCTGGACGCAGGCCAACCTCATCGCCGTGCCCAGCGAGCTGCGTTACGAGCTGCTGCTGTTCGCCCATCGCAACCCGCAGGCGTGCCCGGTGCTCGACGTGGGCGAGCCGGGGGTGTGGTCGACCGAGCTGTTCTCCGGCGACCTGCGTACGGACCTGCCCGGCTACCGCCTCTACCGCGACGGGCGGGCGGTGGCCGACCTGGACGACGTGGTGGCGCAGTGGCGGGCGGACCTGGTGCCGTTCCTCATCGGATGCAGCTTCACCTTCGAGCGCGCGCTGCTGGCCGCCGGTGTGCCGGTGCGGCACCTGGAGGCGGGGACGAACGTGCCGATGTACGTCACCTCGATCCCCTGCGAGTCCACCGGCAGCCTGGCGGGGCCGCTGGTGGTGTCGATGCGGCCGGTGCCGGAAGAGCTGGTGGCGACCGCCGTCGAGGTGAGCGGCCGCTACCCGAGCGTGCACGGCGCGCCCGTGCACACCGGCGACCCGGCCGCCATCGGCGTTGAGAACCTCGCCGCGCCCGACTACGGCGACCCGGTGGAGGTGCGGGCGGGCGAGGTGCCGCTGTTCTGGGCATGCGGGGTGACGCCGCAGCAGGCGGTGCTGGCCAGCGGCGTGCCGTACGCGATCGGCCACCTGCCCGGCCACATGGCGATCATGGACGTCCGGGACGACCACTACCGGATGGCGTGACCCAGGCCCGCCGCCGTGAGCTGCTCGCCGATCGGCGCCGCGCCGGGACGGTTGTCGATCTCCAGGTGCGGGACGACCGGCGGCTCGTCCACCCGGATATCACGCAGGTAGTCATCGAAGGCGGCGAGCTTGCCCGCGTCGCGCGCCAGGCCCCGCGCCACCAGTCGCGCGCGCAGCGTCGGCCCGTCCGAGCGCAGCCACAGCAGCCGCACCGGCGGGCCGCCCAGCTCCGCCACCCACCGCTCCCAGCGGGCCGCGTCGTGCACCTGCGTGGTGAACGGGCCGTCCAGCGCGACCGGGCAGCCGTGGCTCCTGATCTGCCGGGCCACCCGGGTCAGGCCGCCGTACTCGTACCGCTTGACGTGCTCGTCGTACCAGGCGCCCTCGCGCTCGCCGTCCGGACGGCCGTGGGCGCGCAGCACCGCGCCCGCGAACTCGCCGTAGACGGTGTCCTTGTCCAGCAGCGCGGGCGCCGGGTCGAGCCGCGCGAGCAGCTCCGCCGCCACCGTCGACTTGCCCGCGCCGGGCGGCCCGCTGATCACCCACACAGTCGTCATGCGATCAACGTACGCGGATCCGCGTACGCCGGTGCCTCGTCTCGGCGGACGACGCCCGCCCCGCCCCCGGTCAGACTTCTTGCCCATGCTGACCGTCTTGACCAGGGCCTTCCGCGTGCCGGAGCTACGCGGGAAACTGCTGTTCACACTCGCGCTCATCGGGTTGTTCCGGCTGGGGCAGACGCTGCCCGCGCCCGGCGTGGACGTCGTGGCCGTCCGCGAATGCGCCGGATCCGCGCAGGGCGGCCTCCTCGACATGATGCAGCTGCTCAGCGGCGGCGCGATGCTGCACCTGTCGGTGTTCGCGCTCGGCGTCATTCCGTACATCACGGCCAGCATCATCATGCAGCTCCTGGCCGTCGTGGTGCCCCGCCTCGACCTGCTGAGGAAGGAAGGGCAGAACGGCCAGGCCAAGATCAGCCAGTACACCCGCTACCTGACCGTCGGCCTCGCCCTGCTCAACGCCGGCACCGTCGTCACGCTCGCCCGCGCAGGCCAGCTCCTGCCCGGCTGCGCCCGGCCGCTGCTGCGCGACCCGGGGCTGCTCAGCGTCACCGTGATCGTGCTGACCATGGTGGCGGGCGCCTGCGCGGTCATGTGGATGGGTGAGCTGATGACCGACCGGGGGATCGGGAACGGGATGTCGCTGCTGATGTTCACGCAGGTCGTGGCGGTCTTCCCGGGGTACATGTCGCGGATCTTCGTCATCAGCCCGGTGAGCTTCGCCGTCATGCTCGCGGCCGGGCTGTGCCTGGTGACCGCCGTGGTCTTCGTCGAGCAGGCGCAGCGGCGGGTGCCCGTGCAGTACGCGCGGCGGGTGGTGGGGCGGCGGTCGTACGGGGGGACGAGCACGTACATCCCGCTCAAGGTGAACCAGGCCGGCATCGTGCCCGTCATCTTCACCTCGTCCCTGCTGTACCTGCCGACGCTGGTCGCGCCGATGCTCCCGGACGCGGCGCGGACCTGGGTCGAGATCAACCTCACCTCGGGGGCGCATCCGCTCTACATGACGGCGTACGTGGTGCTCATCGCCGCCTTCGCCTACTTCTACGTGTCGATCACCTTCAATCCCGCCGAGGTGGCGGACAACCTGCGGAAGTTCGGGGGGTTCGTGCCCGGGATCCGGCCGGGGCGGCCGACCGCCCAATACCTCGGGTTCCTCGTCTCCCGGCTCACCGCGCCCGGGGCCGCGTACCTGGCGGTGCTGGCGCTGCTGCCGCTGATCGCGTTCGCCATCCTGCGCGATCCTGGGACGCAGCAGAACTTCCCGTTCGGCGGGACGAGCGTGCTCATCATGGTGGGGGTCGGGCTCGACACGGTGAAGCAGATCGAGTCGCAGCTCCAGCAGCGCAACTACGAGGGCTTCCTGCGCTGACCCTGGCGCGGGGTCAAGCGGGCAGGGCGAGGCCGGCGCGCATCGCGAACACCACCAGCTGCGCCCTGTCCCGCGCGTGCAGCTTCAGCATGGCGCGGCTGACATGGGTGCGTACGGTGTCGGGGCTGATCGTCAGCTCCTTGGCGATCTCCTCGTTCGACCGGCCCGTCGCCACCCACGCCACCAGCTCCCGCTCGCGCGGCGTCAGCGTCTCGACCCCCTCCACCGGGCCGCCCTCGTGCCGTCCGAACAGGCCGATCACCTTCCTGGTGATGGCGGGCGACAGCAGCGCCTCCCCGGCGGCGACCACGCGTACGGCGTTGACCAGCTCGTCGGGGGCGCTGTCCTTGAGCACGAAACCGCTGGCGCCGGCCTGGAGTGCGGCGAAGACGTACTCGTCGACGGCGAACGTCGTCACCACGACCACCTTGGTGCCGCGCAGGCCGGGGTCGGCGGCGATGGCCCGCAGGGTGTCGAGGCCGTCCATGCCGGGCATGCGGATGTCGAGCAGCAGCACGTCGGGACGGACCCGCCGCAGCAACGCCAGCGCCTCCCGCCCGTCGGCCGCCTCCCCGGCCCAGCTCAGCCCCTCGGCACGGTCGAGCAACGCCCGCAACCCCATCCGCACCACAGCCTGATCATCAGCCACCGCCACCCGCACCATCGCAGCCGCCTCGTCCGGCGCGGTGGTCATGAGGACACCTCAGCGGCCATGGGGGCGGGGTGAGGGTGCGGGCGCTTCGCCCGGCGGGAAGGTCGCGCGGACGCTCCACCCGAAGCGGCGGTCGTGCGGACGCCTGCGCAAAGCGGGCCACCATCCGGAAGCCGCCGCCCTCGCGAGGGCCTCGGTGTGGCGGTCATGTGGATGTCTGGGGGAAGCGGGCCAGCACCTGGAAGCCGCCGCCCTCTCGGGGGCCGGTTGTGAGGTGGCCGCCTGCCTCGAACACGCGGGCGCGCATTCCGGACAGGCCGCGTCCTTCCACATCCCCCGTCCGGGGGCCGGTGCCTCGGTCGGAGACCTCCACCACGAACGCGTCCGCGCTCTCGCTCGCGCGGATGAGTGCGCGGGTGGGGCCGGCGTGGCGGAGCACGTTGGTGAGTGACTCGCGGACCACCTGGTAGACGGTGTCCTGGAGGTGGGCGGGCACGGCCAGGCGCGGGGGATCGAGGTCCACGGGCAGGCCCGCCGTGCGTACGCCGTCGATGAGCCCGGCGAGGTCGCCGCCCGGCGGGTCGATGCCGTCGAGCGCCGCCCGAAGCTGTGCCAGCGCGGTCGTGCTCGTCTCCTTGATCGCCAGCAGCGAGGCCCGCGCCTGCTCGGGGTCGTCGTCGAGCGTGACGAGCGCGACACCCGCCTGCATCGCGATGGCCGCCAGCCCATGACCGGCCACGTCGTGCACCACCCCGGCGATCCTGGCCCGCTCCACCGCGACGGCGTCCGACGGGGCCGTGCCGGAGAGGGCGGTGTGCGCCGGGGTGGCGCTCACCGCAGCGGCATCGGCCGTGCCCGCGGGCCGGTCGAGTGCCCGGATGGTGCCGACCTGTGCGGCGGTGTCGGCCGTGGGTGAGGGCGGGTCGAGCGCGCGGATGGTGCCGACCGGTGCTGTGGGCGCGGCGGGGATTCCCCAGGTCGCCTCTCGCGCGTCGGTATCGGCGAGGGACGCGTGCTCGGAGCGGGTCAGGGCGGCGACGGAAGGCACGGAGCCCGAGGGGAAGCGGGACGCCGTGCCGCCGTCGGTCGCGTTCTCCGAGCGGCCGGGGGAGCGGGACGCCGTGCTGCCGGCGGCCGCTTTCCCCGGGGAGCCGGGGGCCGGCTGGTGGTGGGAAGGGTCGGCGGCGGCTGCGGCGTAGGCGGCGCGGGCCTGGGCGAGGCCGCTGAACGACCACGGCACCGCGAGCCACCCGGCCCACGCCAGCATGACCACGACCGGCACGTCGCCCGCCCTGCGCAGGCGTGACAGCGCGGCGAGCGGCCTACGCCACCGCCCGTCGCCGCGTGTGTGCCGCAGCCGGGAGTCCTCGGTCGCCATCCCCCACCCGATCAGGCTTGTCGTAGCCCCGATCCTAGCGAGTTTTCAGGGGGTGCGGCTCTGCCGGGCGCCGTCCAGACCCCAGGAGATGATCTTAGTCGGCGTGATCCTGATGACCTCGCGGGAGAAGAACGGCAGCGGCGGATCCACGTCGGCCAGCGCCTGCGCGGTGCCCCTGATCTCGATCCCGCGCACCACCCACGGGTCCACGGAGGCCAGGTCGTCCACCACGAGCGAAACCGTGCTGCCCCGCCGTACGTTGCCGAACTTCTTCGACGCGCCCATCGCGTGCCCGCCGATGGTGATCGTGCCGGTCCCGGCGTCCAGGAAGTAGCCGACCGGGTTGTTCTGCACCTGCCCGTCGGGGTCGACCGTGGCCAGCCGGCCGAGGTGCTGGCCGGTGAGATAGTCCTGTTCTGCGGCTGTGAAGATCATGCGCCTCAGTCTGCAACCTTGACATTGGTTGAGGTCAAGGGCGGACCTTCAGGAGGCGCTCAAGGACTCGGTCAGCCAGCGCAGCGGGTTGGCGTGGGTGATCGTGTGGAGGACGTCGTCGCCCACGCCGGCCTCGCGCAGGCGGGGCAGCAGCGCCTCGAAGAGGTCGGCGTACCCGGGGCCGCCGTACCTGCGCACCTGGGCGACCCGGCTCAGGCCGGTGCTGAGCAGGAGGCGGCCGGCGTGGCCGTCCTCGATGAGGCCGAGCGCGAGCCTGGCCGCCTCGTCGGCGCCCAGGGCGAGGGAGCCGAGGCCGACGTACGCCCCCGCCTCCGCGATCTTCCTGGCCGTGCCGAGGTCGCCGCCCGCGTAGCCGACGGCGACGCGGGAGGCGGGCAGGTTCTGGCCGAGCAGGATCTCCAGCAGCGCGAACGCGTTCCTGCCGTGGGTGGCGACCGGCAGCCTGGTACGCAGGGAGGCGCGGGCGGCGGCGACCAGGCAGCGTTCCTCGGCGGCGGTGGGCTCGGCGCCCCAGCAGCCGACCTCGCCGATCACGCCGGGAAAGACGCCGGTGCCGTCCACGCCGCTGAGGATCTCGTCCATGAGGCGGGCGGTGAGCGTGTCCACGTCGGCGTCACCGACGTGGCAGAACGGGCCGGCGTACAGGCCGGTGGCGGCGATCACGGGGACGCGGCTGCCCGCGGCGATGCGGGCGAGCGCGGCGGCGTCGCGTCCCATGCCGAGACAGGTGAGGTCCACGACGAGCCCGAGCCGTCCTGACTGGCGGAGTTCGCGGAGTTCGGCGGTGACGGTCTGCTCCTCGTCGAGCCACCGGTGCGGGTCGGAGTCGATGCCGACCGCCCACCGCATGTCGGTGCGCAGATGCTCATGGGGGAGTACGACGCCGTCGATGGCGGCCGCGCGTACAGGGCCGGTGACGGTACGGAGCAGAACCTCGGGCATAACAGACATTAACCGATGTTTGCCTGCTATAGCCTGCTTGAGCAGCAAATTTTACGGAGAATGGTGTTTGTTGGCTTGCTAGTCGGCTGCAAGTGAGCCCGCAGACCGGGCCGTATCCTGGGGTGCACACCGACTGCCGGGGGGAAATGTGCAGATTCAGAACTCCGACACCGGCGAAGCCGACGTGATCAAGGACGAGGCCGCCGCGCGCTCCAGCATGCCCGCACGCCGCAGGGGCATCCAGGGCCGGCTCGACGGCATCAGGGCCACCCGCACCGGCGCGCTCACACTGAAGATCGTGATCGGCATCATCGGGACGCTCATGGTGGTGGGCGGCCTGATCATGGTGCCGTTCCCCGGGCCTGGCTGGCTGGTCGTGTTCGCCGGGCTGGCGGTGCTGTCGACGGAGTTCCACTGGGCGCGCAAGCTGCTGGAGTTCGGCAAGCGCACGCTGCACGCCTGGACGGAGTGGTACAAGCGGCAGGGCTGGACCGTCCGCATCCTCGTGCTCATCGTCACCCTGGCCGCCGCCGGGGCGATCGTCTACGCCGGGCTGCGCACGCTCGGCGTCGACGTCATCGAGATCGGCCTGAACTTCGTCCAGACCCGATAGGCATCGCTCGGGAAGTCCGGCGATCGGCTGCATAGTCTGCGGGGCGTGATCGCTCACCTCGCCGCCGCCCTGTCCTTATGCGCACCCGCCGCTCCCGCGGTGACCGCCGCCGGTCTGCCCCTGCCCGGCACGGGCGGCATGACGTACCAGGAACGGAAGGGCGATCCCGTCCGCCTGTCGGCCTACGGGCTCGGCACCAAGCGCACCTACCTGCGATCGGCCACCGGCAACTCCTTCACCTGGGAGAAGAGCCTGTCGGAGGTGTCGGTGTCGCCGGGCGGCACGCTGACGGCGGGGGTGCCGGTGGCGTACCGATCCGGCTACGACGCGCTGCAGGTCACCGACCGCGCCACCGGACGCACCACGACCATCCGCACCGTCAAGAAACCCATGACGGCCTCCTACGCCTCCTGGTCGCGCGACGCCAAGCGGGTCGCGCTGACCGTCGAGCAGAAGGTGCGCGGCGCCTGGCAGGTGCTCGGCTTCACGGTCGTCGACGTGGCCGCCAAGCGGGCCCGCACGGTCCGCATCGCCGGGCTCAGCCGCAAGGCCGGCTTCTGGTGGAGCCCCGACGGCGATCTGGTCTCCAGGCACGGCGCCGGGCTGCGCGTCTACCGGCCGTCGGACGGGAAGGTGCTGCGCACGCTCGCCGGCGCCGGCCTGCCCACCGGCCCCGAGGACGCGTACTCGCCGTCGGGCCGGCGGCTGGCCACCTGGTGCCCGGCCCGCTTCAAGGAGCAGCTCTGCCTGGTCGACCCCGCCACCGGCGCGATCGCCCGCCGGGTGGCGGCCCGGCCGGAGGCGATCTTCGGCTGGTGGGACGAGAGCCACCTCATCGCCGTCACCGCGCACGGGCGCGCCTATCGCCTGGCGGTCATCGACCTCAGCGGCAGGGTGACGCGGGTGCTGGCCGGTGTGCCCGCCGCGACATGGGGCTCGGACCTGTGGCTCTCCTTCGCGCGTACGAGGGCGAAGACGTCGTAGGAGGACCGGGTCAGAGGTAGAGGCCGGTGCCGTGATCGGTCTCCTGGGTGGCCACCGCGTGCAGGTCGCGCTCGCGCATCACCAGATAGGTCTGGGCGTGCACCTCGACCTCGAACTGGTCCTCGGGGTTGAACAGCACCTTGTCGCCGACCTTGACCGAGCGCACGTTCGTGCCGACGCCGCAGACCTCGCCCCAGGCCAGGCGGTTGGCCATCTTGACCGTCGCGGGGATGACGATCCCGGAGCCGCTGCGCCGCTCCTCGGCCTCCTGCTCCAACCTGATCATCACCCGGTCGTGCAGCATCTGAATCTCGAACTTGGGCTCTACCACAGGCTCAAGTTTACGAGCAGGCGGACGCGCCGGGCTCCAGGACGGTTCCTCGCGCACCCGTGAGAAGGTGTGCTCCATGCACGACGTGGAAGCCCGGGTCCTCGATGCCATCGACGCGCCCGAGACCGTGAACCTGCTGGCCGAGACCGTGAAGGTCCCCAGCGTGACCGGCACAGACGCCGAGTCCGAGCTGCAGCACCGCTTCGCCCGCCTGCTCACCGAGGCCGGCATGGACGTGGACGTCTGGAAGCTCGACCTGCCCGACCTGACCAGCCGCCCCGGCTTCCCCGGCACCGAGGCGCCGCGGAGCGAGGGGTACGGCGTGGTCGCCGTCACCTCCGGCGGCGAGGGCCCGCCCGCCCTCGCCCTCCAGGGCCACGTGGACGTGGTGCCGACCGGCGACCTCGCCAAGTGGGCGGGCAGCGACCCGTTCGCCGCCCGCATCACCGGCGACGTGCTGCACGGCAGGGGCGCCTGCGACATGAAGGCCGGCCTGGTCGCGAACCTGGCGGTGGCCCGTGCCGTGCACCGCGCCGGGATCCGGCTGGCCAGGCCGCTGGCCGTGCACTGCGTGATCAGCGAGGAGGACGGCGGGCTGGGCGCGTTCGCCACCCTGGCCAGGGGACACACCGCCGAGGCCGCGGTGATCAGCGAGCCCACCTCGGGCGCGATCATCACCGCGAACGCGGGCGCGCTGACGTTCCGGCTGGAGATCGCCGGGCGGGCCGCCCACGGCGCCACCAGGAACGAGGGGGTCAACGCGATCGAGGCGTTCTGGCCGGTGTTCGCCGCGATCAGGCGGCTGGAGGCCGAGCGCAACCGCGACGTGCCCGAGCTGTTCGCCGGGAACGCGCTGCCGTACCCCATCGAGGTCGGGACGGTCCGCGCCGGCGACTGGGCCAGCACCGTGCCCGACCTGCTGGTCGCCGAGGGGCGGCTCGGGGTGCGGCTGGACGAGGACCCGGCGCGGGCGCGGGCGGCCTTCGAGGAGGCGGTCGCCGACGTGGCCGACCCCTGGCTGCGGGCCAACCCGCCGGTCGTCACCTGGCCGGGCGGGCAGTTCGCCAGCGGGCGGCTGCCGGCCGGGCACGAGCTGCTCACGCAGGTGCGCGACGCGGTGGCCGCCACGACGGGCGCGACGCCGGCCGAGACGGCGGCGCCGTACGGGAGCGACCTGCGCCTTTACACGGCGGGCGGCATCCCGACCCTGCACTACGGCCCCGGCGACGTCCGGTTCGCGCACGCCCCCAGGGAGCAGGTGCGGCTGAGCGAGCTGCGCGACGTCACCCGCGCGCTGGCCCTGCTCGCGGTCCGCCGCTGCGCCGCCTACTGACCCGGCCCGGGGCGGCCCACGCCGCCCCGGCCACAACCGCCGAAGCCGCCCGTCAGGCGGAGGCGGTCAGGCGGAGGCGGTCAGGCGGAGGCGGCGACGCGGCGGCGGGACTCGGGGACGATGAGCGGGGTGCCCGACTGCGGGTCCTGGATGATCTCGCAGCGCAGGTCGAACACCTCCCGCACCAGCTCCGACGTGACGATCTCGGCAGGGTCGCCGGAAGCGACGACCTCGCCGCCGCACATCACGATCAGGTGCGTGGCGTACCGGCACGCCTGGTTGAGGTCGTGCAGCACGGCCACCATGGTCCGCCCGGCCTCGTGCAGGTCGGCGCAGAGATCGAGCACCTCGATCTGGTGGGAGATGTCCAGGAACGTGGTGGGCTCGTCTAGCAGCAGGATCGGCGTCTCCTGCGCCAGAGCCATGGCCAGCCACACCCGCTGCCGCTGCCCGCCCGACAGCTCGTCCACGATCCGGTCGGCGAGCCCGGCCACGTCGGTGGCGCGCATGGCCTCCGTCACCGCCGCCTCGTCGGCCTTCGACCACTGCCGCATGAGCTTCTGGTGCGGGTAGCGGCCACGGGCCACCAGGTCGGCCACGGTGATGCCGTCCGGCACGATCGAGCTCTGCGGCAGCAGGCCGAGCCGCCGCGCCACCTCCTTCGACGGCAGCGAGGTGATCACGCTCCCGTCGAGGTGCACGGCGCCGGCCTTCGGCTTCAGCATCCGCGCGAGCGCCCGCAGCAGGGTGGACTTGCCGCACGCGTTCGGGCCGATGATCACGGTGAAGGACGCGTCGGGGATCGCCACGCTGAGGTCGGAGGCCACGACGCGCTGGTCGTAGGCGAGGGTGAGGCCGGTGCCGGACAGGCGGGAGGAGACCATCAGTGGCGGTCCTTTCGCAGGAGCAGGACGAGGTACGTGCCGCCGATCGCGGCGGTCAGCACGCCGACGGGAAGCTGGGTGGGGGCGAGCAGCCGCTGCGCGGCCAGGTCGGCGGCGATCAGCAGCACGGCGCCCATCAACGCCGACGCCGCCAGGGTGACGCCGGGGGAGCGGGTGAGCCGCCGGGCGAGCTGCGGCGCGGCCAGCGCGACGAACACGACGGGCCCGGCGGCGGCCGTGGCCACCCCGGACAGCAGCACCCCGGCCGCGATGGCCGCCGCGCGGACGACCTCGACCCTGATGCCCATGGCCTTGGCCGCGTCGTCGCCCATCTCGATCATGCGCATCGGCCGCGCGATGGCCGCGCACACCGGCAGCAGCACGACCAGCGCGAGCGCGACGGGCCCCGCGTGGTCCCAGCCGCGCCCGCTCAGGCTGCCGGTGAGCCAGGCGCCCGCGGTGGCCGCGTCGTTGATGTTGGCCCTGGTCAGGATGTACGAGTTGACGGCCAGCAGCAGCGCGTTGGCCCCGATGCCGACCAGGACGAGCCGGTAGCCGGCCACGCCGCCCCGGTAGGCCAGCGCGTACACCAGGGCCGCCGTCACCACGCAGCCGAGCAGCGCGCCGCCGGCGATCATGATGGCGGAGCCGCCGGCGACGACGGCGATGATGCCGCCCGTGGAGGCCCCCGCGGTGAAGCCGATGAAGTCGGGGCTGCCGAGCGGGTTCCTCGTCAGGCTCTGGAAGATGGCCCCGCTCAGCCCGAACGCGGCCCCGACCAGCAGCCCGGTCACCACGCGCGGGGCGCGCAGCTTGCTCACGATCAGCTCGGCGACCGGCGTGCCCTGGCCGAACAGGGCGTCGATGATGTCGGGCACCGGCACGGTGAACTCGCCGGTGGACAGCGCGGCCACGCTCACGGCGAAGCCGGCGAGGACGAGGAGCGCGGTGACGAGCAGGGCGCGCGGCGCGAGCCGTACGGACCAGGATCCGACGCGGACGTTCACAGCGCCGCCACCCGCCTCCGCCTCGCCATCAGGATGAAGATCGGCGCGCCGATCACCGCCCACACGATGCCCACCTGCACCTCGCCCGGCCGGGCGATGAGCCGCCCGACCACGTCGGCGCCGAGCAGCAGCACGGGCGCGGCCAGCGCCGAGTACGGCAGCACCCACCGCTGGTCGGGCCCCACCGCGGCGCGCACCGCGTGCGGCACGATGAGCCCGACGAACCACAGCGGCCCCGCGGCGGCCGTCGCCGCGCCGCACAGCAGCGTGACGGCGATGCCGGTGAGTATCCGCGTGCGGTTGACCGCGACGCCGAGCGCCTTGCCCGCGTCGTCACCGAGCGCCAGCATGTTGAGCGGCCTGGCCAGCAGCAGCCCCATCACCAGCCCGGCGACCATGAACGGCGCCAGCCGCACCAGCGTGTCGGCCGTCTGCCCGGCCAGGGAGCCGGTCAGCCAGAACCGCATGCGGTCGAAGGTCTGCGAGTCCATGCGCAGGATGGCCGAGGCGACCGCGGTGCACACCATGCCGAAGGCGACGCCGGCCAGGGCCAGGCGTACCGGGCTCGATCCCGAGCGGCCCGACGAGGCGAGCGCGTAGACGACGAACGAGGCCAGGGCGGCGCCGCCGAAGGCGAACCAGACGTACACGGTGGGGTCGCCGAGCCCGAACACGCCGATCGCCAGCGTGACGCCCAGCGCGGCGCCCTCGTTGACGCCCAGCAGGCCGGGGTCGGCGAGCGGGTTGCGGGTCAGGCTCTGCATGAGCGCGCCGGCCAGCCCGAGCGTGGCGCCGACGCCGAGGCCCAGCAGCGTACGGGGGACGCGCAGCTCGCGGATGACCGTGTGGTCGCTGGAGCCGTCGGGCGCCAGGAACGCCTCGATCACCGTGCCGAACGACACCGACCGCGCGCCCAGCGCCACGCTGGCCAGCGCGACCAGCACCAGAACGGCGAACGTGACCACCAGCCCGACGACCAGCCCGACGGCCGGCACGGACGGGCGCCCCTCGGCCCTCCTCTCGGCGGTTCCGCTCACGGCCACCTGGGCCGTGTCCTCTGCCGGGCGCACCCGACCCCCCTCTCGTCGTAGGTCAAACTTAGGCAAGGCTAATCTAATGGTCCAGCAAGCAAGCAAGGCCAGGCAACCTTGAGGAGATGCACATGTCGGGACCGGTACTGCCTCGCAGGGGCTTCCTCGCGGGCGCGGCGGGACTCGCGGCGGCCCTGACACTGGCGGCGTGCGGCGACGGCGGCGGCGAGGCGGCACCCGCCTCGTCGCCCGCCGGGTCGGGCGCGCCGTCCGCGCAGGGCTGGACGTTCACCGACGACCGTGACAAGAAGCTCGACCTGCCCAAGGTCCCCGCCAGGATCGTCGCGCAGGTCGGCGCCGCCGCCGCGCTGTGGGACTTCGGCGTGCGCCCGATCGGCGTCTTCGGCCCCCACAAGCTCGCCGACGGCGGCAAGGACCCGCAGGTCGGCAACGTCGACATCACCAAGGTCACCGGCCTCGGCAACGTGTGGGACGAGTTCAACGTCGAGCAGTACATCGCGCTGCAGCCCGACCTCCTGGTCAGCAGCATGTACGTCAAGGGCACCCTCTGGTACGTGCCCGAGAAGTCGAAGGACACCATCGAGCAGGTCGCCCCCACCGTCGGCGTCATGCTCACCGGCAAGAGCGCGACCGAGGTCATCGGCACGTACGAGCGGCTCGCCCAGTCGCTCGGCGCTGACATGGCGGGCGTGCCGGAGGCCAAGGCCCGCATGGAGGCGGCCACCGCGAAGCTGGCCGAGTTCAAGGACCTCAAGGTGCTCATGGTGTCGGGCGGCGCCGACGCGTTCTGGATCGTCAACCCGCCCGAGTACCCCGACATCGTGCACCTGACCAGCGCCGGCCTCGACGTCGTCAAGCCCGACAAGGTGGACGACGGCGGCTTCTTCCAGACGCTGAGCTGGGAGAACGCCGACACCTACGACGCCGACGTGATCCTCTACGACACCCGCACGCAGGCGCTCAAGCCCGAGGAGATGATGAAGAAGCCCACCTTCGCCAAGCTCCCCGCGGTGGAGGCGGGCCAGCTCTACCCGTGGAACGCCGAGGCGCCCTTCAGCTACCAGGGCTACGCCGACTTCCTGGAGGGCCTGGTGGCCAACCTGGCGAAGGCCAAGCCGCTGAAGTAGCGGGGGTCAGTAGGCCCCCCGCACCTCGACGATCTCGGCGAGCGGGAACTCCAGGTAGTCGCCCGCCTCCTCGCACCAGGCGTCGAGCGCGCCGCCCTTGAGCTCGCCATGGCTGATCGTGGCGGTCAGCCCGTCGGCGAGCGTGATGCCGGCCCGCACGCCGCGATCGACCACGAACCCGAGCAGCGACTGCTGCGCGGTCGGCAGCCGGGTGGCCATGCGGCCGATGATGGCCCAGGTGCGGCCGTTCCTGTCGTCCTCGGGCCGGCCGGCGGCGAGCAGCCTGCGGGCGTGCTCGTACGGGTCGGGCGCGGGCTCGGCCAGCATGTAGGGGGGCGTCTCGGTGATGCCGGGGAAGTCGGACAGCTCGGCCACCTGCCCGCCGGGCAGCAGGATGAGCTTGCCGCCCGCCGGCTCCTCCGGGCGGGCCCGGTGGATGGTGATCTCCCCGGTGTCGGAGACCGGCACGGGAGAGTAGCCGACCTCGCGCAGCGCCGACAGCGTGCGGTCGGCGGGCGCCCTGCTCACCAGCACCGTGGGCGCGAGCAGCCGCAGCCCGAGCCGGCCGAGGCGGCGGTGCGCGGCGATCTCGGCGAGCAGCGCGGTGTCGGTGGCCTGGATGACGCAGCCGACCGTGGTGACCGTCACCTCGCCGTGGCGCCGCGCGGTGTCGCGGACCAGGTATTCGAGCGGCTGCGGGATCGTGCCGACCGCGGCCAGCTCGTCGAGCAGCGTGTCGGCCTCGTAGCCCTGGTCGAGCGCGCGGCGCACGCTCTCGGTGGTGAAGCGCCACACCGAGGCCGCGCCGCGCGACTCGCGCTCGGCGGTGCGGTCGAGCAGCGCCGCGAGCTCGGCCGACGGCGGTCCGGTGACGACGGCGGTCAGGTCGGGGCCGAACAGCGCGCTCCTGCGGACGCTGGCCAGCGCGCGGGTGGCCGCCTCGGCCAGCATGGGGTCGTGCTCGACCATGGGGACGGCGTCGTCGTTCTCGTCGCCGGGCCGCGCGGTGAGCCCGGCCAGCGCCCTGCCGAGGTCGGTCAGCGCGTTGTTGGCCAGCAGCCCGAGCAGGCGGGCCTCGTCGAGCACGGCGGGCGCGCACGAGCGCAGCAGCCGCACGTCGAGCAGCGGCGCGTGCCAGTGGACGCCCTCGATGAGGCTCTCGCGGTCGGCGAACGCGGTGCCGGCGGGCAGGCCGGCCAGCACCGACAGCACGGCTCTGCGGATCTCGGCCAGCGTGCCGCCGATGGGGTCGTCGCCGAGCACGGTGCCGTACTTGCCGTCGATCTTGCGCAGGGAGGAGCGCTCCATGCGCCACCAGGCGGCCAGCAGCACCCGCAGCCGGGCCGAGCCCTCGTCGAGCCGCCAGCGGTCGAAGCGCTCGGTGGGGATCATGCCGCCGGACGGCTCGTCCCAGGCCAGCAGCCTGGCCACGGCGCAGATCTCCAGCAGCAGGCGGGTCTCGTCCTCGTCGCAGCCGGTCTCCTTGGCCACCCTGCGGACCTCGCGCACGCCGACGCCGCCGGTCTTGAGCAGCGGCAGCGGCGTCTTGGAGGTGTTGTCGAGCAGCGCCGCGCAGCGCTCGACGACGTGCGGCGCGGCCAGCGTCATGAGGTGGTCGACCTCTTCTGGATCGACCGGGATGGTGGCGATCTCGGGGGCTTCGGGCCGGTAGGGCGGGTGGTAGCCGGGGCCGCGCAGCCGGATCGCCACCTCGCGGGGGATCTCGGCGACGTGCCAGCTCGGCCGGAAGAGCAGGCCGTGGTCGGCGCACCACTTCTCGGGCGTGCCGGGGGTGACGAACGTGCCGCCGTCGACGTCGAGTGCGGGGCCGTCCCAGGCGAAGCGGTCGAGCAGCGGGACGGTGCCGGTGGGGGCGCCGGCGATGAGCGTGCGCAGGCGCTCGGCGTCGCTCAGCGTCTCGATGACGCGGGCGATCGTGCGGCGCTTGTTGCCCTGGGCGGGCAGGCCGAGCGAGCGGGCGAGCGCGTGGAGCGCGTCGTTGCTGATCGACCAGGAGTTGAGGTAGTGCTCAAGCGGCTCGCCCAGGCTGAGCGGGGCGGACCAGTAGCGGGTGACGCCCTCGGCGAAGTGGATGACGTCGTCGTCGCCCGGCCAGGCCAGGGCGTGGTCGTAGAGGTGTGCGAGCCAGGGGGTGACGTCTTCCGAGCCCCTGTTGAGGAAGCGCGCCAGCGAGCCGGGGGTGGGGCGGGTCATGGCCAGGGCGGCCTCGGCGAGCTGCAGGCAGGGCAGCGGCAGCCGGCGCAGGGTCTCCATCACGGCGAAACCGTTGCCCAGGCGCTGGGCGAGGGTGTCGAGGCGCCGGGGCCAGGGCGCGGCGATGGCGTCGGGCCTGTTCGCCAGGATGCGCCCAAGCCTGTCCTCGTCTAGTGTTCGTAGCCAGCCGAGCAGGTGATCTTCCATCTGTCAGCACTCTCATGGGGTCGCGCGCGGGACTCACCGTGAGCCATGACCATCCACGGTAATGCAGATCACCCCCGGTCAGGAGAGGACTGCCCAGACGATCTTTCCGTGGGGCGCGAGTGCGGACCAGCCCCAGCGGAGGCTGAGCGATTCGACGATGTGGAGTCCGAGGCCGCCGGTGTCAAGGGGGCCAGGGTATCGCAGCACCGGCACCGAGGAGCCTGGATCGGTGAAGGCGCTGGTGACGAGGGGGCCGCGGCGGACGAGTGACATGTGGACGGTGCGCTGCCTGCGCGGGTCGTCGAGGCACAGGCCGTGGCGCAGGGCGTTGGTGGCGAGCTCGCTGACCACCAGCTCCATGTTCTCGGCCAGCTCGTTCAGGCCCCAGCCGGCCAGCGTGCCGGCGGTGAAGCTGCGGGCGGAGTGGACCGAGGACGCCTCGGGCGGGAGCACGTACGTGGCGCTGGCCGATGGGCCCGGGACCAGGAGATCGCGAGCCGCCTCAGGCCACCAGCCGATCGGGGGCCACCAATCGAACGTGGTCCACTGGTCGTGCGCCGTGGTGGATTGCACGTGATCATTCTGCGACAAACTCTCGTGCAGGTGCAAGAGCGAATGCACGTGCAGACAACTCGTGCAGGCGCTACGGTTTCCCTCAAAAGGTCAATATGGGGGAAAGGGGATCTTGTCCGCGGCCATGATCTTTCGGCCGTGAAGTGACACACTTGTGGCAAGGAAACGACCAAGGAGCAAGCACGTGTCCATTGATCCGCCCGGGACCGGTTCGACCGTTCGGCGCATCATGCTGGGGGCGAGCCTCAGGCGTCTCCGTGAGCGCAGCGGGCTCGACCGGGCACAGGCCGGATTCCACATCCGGGCGTCCGAGTCCAAGATCAGCCGCATGGAGCTCGGCCGCGTCGGCTTCAAGACACGTGACGTGGAAGACCTGCTCACCCTGTACGGCGTCGTCGACGATGCCGAACGCCGTGCCCTGCTGGAGATGGTGCGCGAGGCCAACACCCCCGGGTGGTGGCACAAGTACTCGGCCGTGCTGCCGACGTGGTTCACCACGTACATCGGCCTGGAGGAGGCCGCGAGCGTGATCCGCACCTATGAGGTGCAGTTCGTGCCCGGTCTGCTGCAGACGGCCGCTTATGCGCGTTCTGTCTATCAGCTTGGCAACCCCGATGCGACCCCCGAGAGCATCGAGCGGCGCGTGCACATGCGCATGCAGCGCCAGGAGCGCTTCACCCGGAAGGACGGGCCCAAGCTGTGGGCCGTCATCGACGAGGCGGCGCTCAAGCGGACCATCGGCGGGCGGGAGGTCATGTCCGAGCAGCTCCAGCATCTGCTGGAAGTCGCCGCCCTTCCCAACATCACCATCCAGGTGATGCCCTTCAGGTTCGGCAAGCACGCCGCTGAAGGGGGCGCGTTCAGCATCTTGCGGTTTCCCGAGTCCGATCTGTCGGACGTTGTCTACGTCGAGCAGCTCTGGGGTGCCCTGTACCTGGACAAGCGTGAGGACGTCGACCCGTACCTCACGGCCATGGAGCAGTTGTGCGTGGAGAGCACCACGCCAGGAGGCACCGTCGAGCTCATCGGCGGTCTTCTCAGAAAGATGTAGATGAACCAGACCTACAACGGCATGCCTGCGGCCGACCTGACCGAGGTCGCCTGGCGCAAGAGCCGCTACAGCAACTCGCAGGGCAACTGCGTCGAGCTCGCGGAGCTCCCCGACGGGGGCATCGCGGTGCGCAACTCGCGCTTCCCCGACGGACCTGCCCTGATCTATACCCGTGACGAGATCCGGGCTCTGGTGCTCGGGGTGAAGGACGGAGAGTTCGACGGCCTGCTCGTGTAACACCGTGTTAACCTCCGGCGCGTCCGCTTAACGGCGGCGCGCCGGGGGTGTAACCGCCCGGCCTCCTCCTCCGGCGAGGATCGGGGTCATGCTCGACCAGATGACCCTGTATCCGATCGCCGACGACGTGCTCTTCGCACCCGGCGGCAAGGTCGTGATCCGCACCTATGGTGTCGCGCCCGCGGCCGGCGGGGCCACCACGACGACCCCGGCCGGCGTCTCCTACCGCACGTGGGTGACCGGCATCAGGGACCAGCCCCGCTACTGGCACTGGGGCCATTTCGAGGACGCCGCCTCCGGGCATCGCAAGGTCCTCGAGTGGCTCACCGGGCGCGGCCCGCAGCCTTCCCAGGCGCTCGCCTGATCGCTATCCTCGAAGCCAAGCAATCGCTTGGTAGAGGAGGCGCAGTGCGGCGCGCGATCCACCTGATCGAGGAGGTCGACTTCCGGCCGATGAACTCCAGGCGGCCGCTCGACTACCTCACCTGGCTGACCCGCTACAAGCGCGAGGACGAGAGCCGCACCGCGCCCACGCTCACCTCCGGCATGTCCATCAGGTCCCGCCAGATCGACCTGGTGGGCGCCTTCTACGCGGTCGGCATCACCGGCCACCCGCAGTTCAAGGCCGTCACGCTGTGGGACTGCCACGGCGGCTGGGACGGCGGGTGGCGGCAGATGATGGAGATCTACCAGGGCGTCGACGCGCGGCTGTTCCTGTCCGACATCGACGACCTGCGCTTCTCCGCCTTCTCCCGGCCGCTCGGCGCCGTGCCGGGCTGCCCGCCGCTGTCCGCGGCACCGGCCGCCGAGCTCTACCTCTTCGAGAGCGCCCGCGTACGCCCCGGCGCCGCCCTCGACTACCTGCACGCCGTACGCACGGAACGCGCCCCGCTGCTCGCCGAGCACGGCCACACCCTGGCCGGCCTGTACGAGGTGCTGTTCTGCGACACCGAGGCGGTCACCCTCTGGGCCGTCTCCCTCGACGACCACCTGGCCACGCAACGCGCCCGCGACGCCGCGCTCGGCCTCGACGACGAGGCGCCGCCCGACCCGCGGCTGCCGGCGTGGGCAAAACGCGCCCGCGACTATCTCGAAGGCCCCTGGCGTGAGACGCTGCTCGCACCGTTCCCCGGCTGCCGCCTGGCTCCGGGGCACCCGCCGGGTTAGCGTCGGCTGCGGAGGTGGCCATGACGGACTCGTACCTCTTCGACGGGCAGCGCCCCGACGACCACGTCGCCTCGTGCCCCGACTGCACCGCGGCGATCGCGCTGCTCGATCAGCCCGAGGCCGCCGCCGGGCCGCCGCCCGGGCTGCGCGAGGCCGTGCTGTCCGGGGCGCGCCGCCGCCGCACCCCCGCCGCGATGGGCGTGTCCACCGTCGCCGTCCCGTACGCCGAGCAGGTCGCGCTCATGGACGACCTGCTGGCCGAGCTGAGCCCGGCCCAGTGGGAGGCGCCGGTCCCCAAGCACGGCACGGTCAGGGGCATGGTCGAGCACCTGACGGCCAACGACGCGACCGTGGCCAGGTTCATGGGCGTCCCGGGAGCCCCCGCGCACACCGCGCACCGGCGCTGGCGCGAGCAGGCGGGCTCGCTGCTGGCGCGCGTGTCGGCGGGCAGCGAGGTGCTGCTCGGCGTGGAGGTGGCGCTGGCGGGTGCGCGGCCGGCCCGCGCGCCGCTGCGCCAGGCCATGATCCAGCGCACGTTCGAGACCTGGACGCACGCCGACGACATCAGGGCCGCCACCGACCGGGCCGGGGCCGCGCCGAAGCCCGAGCACGTGCACATGGTCGCCGAGTTCGGGCTGGCGCTGCTGCCGCGCGCGCTGCGCGGGCCGCGCCGCGACGTCTCGGCCACCATCGTGCTCACCGGGCCGGGCGGCGGCACCTGGACGGTCCCGCTCTCGCCCGCCTCCGACCACGTCGCCGTGCTCATCTCGGCCGACGCCGCCGGCTTCTGCCGGCTGCTGGGCAACCGGTGGCCGCCAGGCGCCTTCCCGTACGCCGCCGAGGGCGACCCCGCACTCGCCCGTGACCTGATCGCCGCCGCCGCGACCCTGGGATGCGACTGATGAGCGACATGGACCTGCGCGCGCGCCTGACCGCCGGCGACCTCGACGCGCTGGCCGACGCCTACGACCGGCACGGCCCGTACGTGTACGGCGTCGCGGTCAAGGTCACCGGCAGCCCGGCGCACGCGGAGGAGGTGACGCAGAGCGTGTTCGTCGCCCTCTGGGAGCAGCCGCTGTCGTACGACCCGGCGCTCGGGTCGTTACGCGGCTGGCTGGTGAGCAGGGCGCTGCACGAGTCGGCCCTGCGCGCGAAGGTCGGTTAACTCACGGGGGCGTTCCAGGTCAGCAGCACCGGCTCGGCGTGCTCGTACCCGAGCCGCGAGTACGTGCCGGTGTCGAGCTTGAGCAGCCGCCCCTCCTCGGGCGCGAGGCCCAGCCAGCGGGCGGCCAGCACGCGCAGGAAGTGCCCGTGCGCCACCAGCGCCACCCGCCCGTCCACCGCGCGGGCCCGCTCGATCACCCGGTCGGCGCGCACCGCCACCTCGGAGGCGCTCTCGCCGGGATGGTCGGCGTCGCCGGGGATCACGCCGTCACGCCACAGGTACCAGCCGGGCCGCGTCTCGCGGATCTGCGGCGTGGTGATGCCCTCATAGCCGCCGTAGTCCCACTCCCACAGGTCGGGGTCCACCTCGTACCCGCTCAGCCCGGCCAGCTCCGCCGTGCGTCCCGCGCGCTGGGCGGGGGACACCAGCACCAGCTGAAAAGGCTCCTTGACCAGCGGCGCCAGCGCCCTGGCCTGCTCCTCGCCGTGCTCCGTCAAAGGCAGGTCCGTACGGCCGGTGTGCCTGCCCGCCTTGCTCCACTCGGTCTCTCCGTGCCGGAGCAGCAGCATCTCGTTCATGGCCCCCATCATCCGCTACGGTCCCGAGCCGCCCGCCGTCAGGTGCCCGCCAGCTCCTCGGCGACGGGCTCGAAGGCGGGCAGATCGCGCTCGTGGTGCAGCACGAAGTAGGACAGGTCGTGCTCGTCCCGCCAGTGGCGGAGCTGGTCCGCGATGTCCTGCCGGGTGCCGAGCAGGAGCTGCGGGGTGCCCTCCAGCGGTGCCGTGCGCGCGGCGCTCCACGACTCATCGGCCTTGAGCTCGCCCACCGCCATCACGCTCGTGCCCAGCTCCAGGCAGGGGTAGCGGTCACCGGCCGCCTCCTTGACGACGGCCAGCCTGGCTTCGAGTGCGGCGGGGCCGCCGTCGCGTACGTCGGGGCCGCTCCCGTCGGGCAGGACCCGCAGGGTGAGGTTGACGACGTCGGCCTCCCGGGCGGCCAGGCGGAGCATCCTCGCGCCGCCCGCGCCGATCACCAGCGGCGGGCGGGGCCGCTGCACGGGCTTGGGGCGCTGGTCGAGGCCGGTGACGCGGTAGTGCCGCCCGTCGAAGCTGAACGGGCCGTCGCCCCAGAGCCCCTTGAGCACGTGCAGCGCCTCGCGCAGCCGCTCGACCCGTACGCCGGGAGGTTCCAGCCGCAGCCCCGCGCCCGCGTAGTCGGCGGCCATCCAGCCGGTGCCGATCCCCACCTCGAGCCGCCCGCCCGACAGCACGTCCAGCGTGGCGGCCTCCTTGGCGAGCACGGCGGGATGCCGGAAGTCGTTGGCGAACACCAGCGTGCCGACCCGCAGCCGCCCGGTGGCGCACGCGGCCGCCGTCAGGGCCGCGACCGGCGCGAACCTGTCGCCGGTGAGGTGGTCGGGCACCAGCAGCACGTCGAACCCGGCGTCCTCCAGCCGCCTGGCCTTCTCCGCCCACGCGCGCCCCGACTCCGCCTGCCTGACCACCGCGCCGAACCTGAACCGCCGCATGGCCGTGAGTCTAACCACAGGGCTTACCAAGCGCTTGCTCTGGTGCGAGACTGTGCCCATGGAGATCCCGGTACGGGAGGCGACCGCCGCCGAGGCGGGCTTCTTCGCCGCGCACGGCTGGGTCAGGCTGAGCCGGCTGATCGACCCCGCCACCGCCGCCGCGCTGCGCGAGCGCGCCCTGGACCACCTGCGCGAGCGGCCCAGGGAGCACCGCGGCCCGGTGGACGCGGCGTTCGGCCAGTCCAGGGACGTCGCCGCGACCGACGAGGCGTTCGCCGCCCTCGCCCTGCACCCCCAGATGGGACGCAACGCCGTCCGGCTGCTGCACGGCGTGCGGGCCGTCCGCGTGCAGGTCACCAACCTGCTCGTCAAGGAGGCGGGCGAGCACGGCGCCACCGAGTTCCACCAGGACTTCCCCTGGATGCCGATGGACCGCTCGGCCATGCTCACCGTCTGGCTCGCCCTCGCCGACGTGCCCGCCGGCATGGGCGCGCTGCGCTTCTACGCGGGCTCGCACCGCCACGGGCTGCTCGGCCGCAGCTTCACCCGCCCGGATGACGACCAGCTCACCCAGCACCCCTGGCTGAAGGAGCTGGAGCTGTCGCCGCCGCTCGACCTCAAGGCCGGCGACGCGACCGTGCACCACGCGCTGACCGTGCACGGCGCGCCCGCCAACCGCCACGACCGCCCCCGCCTGTCCTTCACCGTCACCTACTTCGACGCCGACGCCCTCTACACCGGCCTGCCCTACGCCCAGACCGACGGGCTCGGCCTCCAGGTCAACCGGCCGTTCGAGCACGAGAGGTTCCCGTGCCTGAAACCGTGACCGGCCCGGTCGCCGACCTCGGGGCGACGCTCATGCACGAGCACGTCTTCGGGCTCAGCCCCGAGATCCTGTGGAACTGGCCGGACATCCCCGAGGGCTGGGACCTGGAGACGCGCGCCCGCGAGGCCGCCGCCAAGCTCGACGCGCTCAAGGCGGCCGGCATCGACACGGTCGTGGACCTGACCGTGGTCGGCCTCGGCAGGTACGTCCCCGCCGTGCAGCGGGTGGCCGAGCTGACCTCGGTCACCATCGTGGCCGCCACCGGGCTCTACACCTACGACGCGCTGCCGCCGTACTTCGGCAACCGCGGGCCGGGCTCGCTGTTCGGCGGGCCCGACCGGCTGGCCGAGTTCTTCGTCCGCGACCTCACCGAGGGCATCGGCCGGACCGGCGTCAAGGCGGCCATGCTCAAGTGCGCCTCCGACCGGCAGGGCATGACCGAGGGCTGCCGGCGGGTGTTCAGGGCGGTCGCCGAGGCCCACCTGGCCACCGGGGCGCCCATCACCACCCACTCGCACAGCGCCTCCAGAGGCGGGCTGGAGCAGCAGAAGCTGCTCGCCTCGCTGGGCGTGGACCTCGGCCGGGTGGTCATCGGCCACGCCGGCGACTCCACCGACCTCGCCTACCTGGAGGAACTGGTGGCGAACGGGTCCTACCTCGGCATGGACAGGTTCGGGATCGACACGATCTGCCCGTTCGACGACCGGGTGGCGGTCGTGGCCGCGATGTGCGAGCGCGGCCACGCCGGGCGCATGGTGCTCGGCCACGACTCCTACTGCTTCAACGACCGCTTCGACGCCGCCGTCGTACGCCGCCGCCACCCCCGCTACCACCTGCTCCACATCTCCCAGGACGTGCTGCCCGCGCTGCGCGCCAGGGGCGTCACCGAGGAGCAGATCCACCAGATGCTCGTCGGCAACCCGCGGAGGATCTTCGGATGACCGAGCACGCGACCCTGGGCGACTTCGACGTGAGCGCCGCCTGGCACGTGGCCGGCCCGTACCCGTTCCTGGCCAGGCTGCGCAGGGAGGCGCCGGTGTTCCGCAGCGCGCAGCTGGGGGCGTACGTGCTGACCAGGTACGCCGACGTGCGCGCCGCGTACGGCGACCCGCGCCGCTTCTCCTCCAAGGGCTCGCTGACCATCTCCCGCAGCCTCACCCAGGAGACCCGCGACAAGCTGGGCGAGCACGGCTCGTTCCTGTCGAGCTTCGTGGCCAACGTGGACCCGCCCGACCACACCCGCCTGCGCAGGTCGGTGTCGCGGGCGTTCACGCCGCGCGCGGTGGCCGCGCTGGAGCAGGAGTTCCGGCGGCTCAACGAGGACCTGCTCGACCGCCTCGCCCCGCGCGGCGCCACCCACTGCGCCGCCGACTTCGTCACTGAGATCGGGCACGAGCCGTCGGTCAAGCTGACCGCCCGCTTCATCGGCGTGCCCGAGGAGGACGAGGCGTTCGTGCAGGCGCACGTCAAGGACTGGTTCCAGCTCTTCCTGTCGCCGCAGCCGCCGCGGCGCCAGCTTGAGCTGGCCGCGAGCTTCCTCGACTACCTCGCGTACGTGGACCGCCTGGTGGCCGAGCGCGCCGCGCGCCCGCGCGACGACTTCACCTCACTGATGACCGCGCTCATCGGCGCCGAGCTGACCCACCGCGAGGTGGTCGAGCTGATCTCGACGATCCTGCTCGGCGGCAACGACACCGTGCCGAACCAGCTGGGCAACACCGTGCTGCGGCTGCTCAGGGAGGGCTGCTGGCCGGTGCCCGAGCCGCTGCTGGCGGGCGCGTCGGAGGAGTGCATGCGCATCGACGGGGCCTCGCTGGGCTCGTTCAGGTACGCGGCGGAGGACGTCGTCCTGCACGGCGTGACGATCCCGGCGGGCTCGCTCGTGCTGCTGTCCACCGACTCGGCGGGACACGACGAGAGCGTCTTTCCCGAGCCGGAGCGGTTCGTGATCGACCGGCCCAACGCGGGCGACCACCTCGTCTTCGGCCACGGCATCCACTTCTGCGTGGGTGCGGCGCTGGGCCGGCTGCAGCTGCGCACGGCGCTGGAGGTGCTCGGACGGCGGCTGCCCGGCCTGCGGCTGGTTCCCGGGCAGGAGGTCGCGTACCGCAGGTCGCTCGTGGGCCGCGGGCTGACGGCCCTGCTCGTGGAGTGGTGATCTTCTCCTCTATGGTTGGAAATATCCTGATTTCCTGAGGAGGACGTGCATGGAGCCGGTGGCGGTCGGACTGATCGGGGCGGGACCCTGGGCGCGCATGGCGCACGCGCCCATGCTGGCCGAGAGCCCGCACACGCGGCTGGCCGGCGTCTGGGCCCGCCGCCCCGAAGCCGCCGCCGAGCTGGGCGCGCCGGTGTTCGAGCGGGTCGAGGAGCTGTTCGAGCACTGCGAGGCCGTCGCGTTCTGCGTCCCGCCCGCCGTCCAGGCCGAGTACGCCGTCCGCGCCGCCCGCGCGGGCAAGGCGCTGCTGCTGGAGAAGCCGCTCGCCGACTCGCTCGACGCCGCCCAGCGCGTCGCGGACGCCGTCGCCGAGTCCGGCGTCGCGACCCAGATGGTCTTCACCATGCGCTACACCGCCGCCACCCGCGCCTTCCTGGCCCGCTGCGCCGAGGTCGAGCCGTTCGGCGGCCACGCCGCCAACATCTCCGGCGCGCTGCTCGGCGACCACCCCTTCGCCACCCCCTGGCGGCTGGAGCGCGGCGCCCTGCTCGACGTGGGACCGCACGTGATCGACGTGCTCGACGCCGCGCTCGGCCCCGTCACCGGCGTGCGCGCGCACGGCCACCCGCTGCGCTGGATCGGCCTGCTGCTGGAGCACGAGGGCGGCGCGGTCAGCGAGGCGTCGCTGAGCATGGCCGCGGGCGGCGACGTGCCGCCGTCCACCATCGCCGTGTACGGCCGCACCGGCAACGCCGTCCTGCCGCCCCGCGACGGGGACGACGACCACTTCGCCAGGGTCGCCGAGGAGTTCGCCGCCACCGTCCGCAAGGGCGGCGGCCACCCCCTGGACGCCGCACACGGACTGCGCATCCAGCGGATCATCGCCGAGGCGGAGGCCCAACTCGCCCCTTGACGCGGCGCGTGTATGAGGGATTGATAGCGTTTGCCCGACGCGCAGAGCGCAGCGAAGTCCGGTGAGAGTCCGGCGCTGTCCCGCAACTGTCATAGCCAGGTCGCCTGCCTCCGCGCCGACGCACATCAACCCTCGTGGAAAAGGGTGATCCGTCGCTACCAGCGGGTCTCTCGGTTCCAACAGTGTGAAAGGACTACTCGTGAGGCCCGTACGCACGGCCTTCGCGGGCGCGCTGCTGGGAACGCTCGTCCTGGCCGGTTGCGGCCAGACCGGCACCACAGCCGCCCCCACAGCCGCCCCCACAGCCGCCCCCACCTCAGCGTCCGCCGCCCCCTCGGCCGCCGGCTTCCCCGTCACCGTCGAAGCGGCCAACGGCAAGGTCACCATCCCCAAGCGGCCCGAGCGCATCGTCTCGCTCTCGGCCACGCACACCGAGACCCTCTACGCCATCGGCGCGGGCTCCCAGGTCGTCGCCGTGGACGACCGCTCCAACTACCCGCCTGAGGCCCCCAAGACCGACCTGTCCGGCTTCAAGCCCAACGTCGAGGCCATCGTCGCCCGAAAGCCCGACCTCGTCATCCTGTCCGACGACCTCGACGACGTCGTCTCCGAGCTGGGCAAGGTGAACGTGCCCGTGCTCCACCAGCCCGCCGCCACCGGGCTGGACGAGGCGTACGAGGAGATCTCCGAGCTGGGCGCCGCCACCGGCCACCAGGACGAGGCCGACAAGGTCGTCACCGGCATGAAGACCGCCATCGACGACCTCGCCGCCAAGGCGCCCAAGGACACCAAGCTCACCTACTACCACGAGCTCGACCAGACCCCCTACGCCGTGACGTCCAAGACGTTCATCGGGCAGATCTACGGCCTGTTCGGGCTCACCAACATCGCCGACAAGGCGCCCGACGCGGCCGGCGGCTACCCCAAGCTGTCCGCCGAGTTCGTCGCCCAGGCCGACCCCGACCTGATCTTCCTCGCCGACGTCAAGTGCTGCCGGCAGAACAAGGACGCGCTGGCCGCGCGGCCCGGCTGGAAGAACCTGTCCGCCATCAAGAACGACCGGGTGACCGAGCTCGACGACGACATCGCCTCCCGGTGGGGGCCGCGCGTGGCCGACCTGGCCAGGAGCATCGGCGAGGCCGTCGCCGAGGCCTCGGCGAAGACCGACGGCACGGGCTGACGATGGCGAAACCCGCCGGCCCCGCCCGGCCTGCGCGGGCGCGGCCGCTCTGGATCGCCGGGGCGCTGGTCCTGCTGGCCGGGTGCATGATCGCCGGGCTGCTCGACGGGGCCGCCGACATCTCGCCCTGGCAGGTCGTGCTCCAGGTCGCGGACTGGCTGCCGCTCACCCACGTCGACTCGGGGCTCGCCCCGGTCGAGCAGGGGCTGCTGTTCGAGCTGCGGCTGCCCAGGGTGCTGGTCGCCGCCGTCGTCGGCGGGCTGCTCGCCATGGCGGGAGCCGGGTACCAGGGCGTCTTCCGCAACCCGCTCGCCGACCCTTACCTGCTGGGCGCGGCCGCCGGGGCCGGGCTGGCGGCGACGGCGGCCATCGTGCTGCTGCCGTCCGCCGGCGTGCCCGTGGCCGCGTTCGCGGGGGCGGTGGGCGGGGTGTTCCTGGCGTACACGCTGGGCAACACCGCGGGACGCAACGGCGGCACCGCCACGCTCGTCCTGGCCGGCGTCGCCGTCACCTCGTTCCTCACCGCGATCCAGACGTTCCTGCAGCAGTTCGAGGTCGAGAAGCTGCAGCGCATCTACGCCTGGATCCTCGGCGACGTCGGCGGCGGATGGGACCAGCTCCTGCTCGTCCTGCCGTACGCCGCCGTCTCCGCCGTCCTGCTCCTGCTGCACGGGCGCATGCTCGACGTGCTGTCCGTGGGCGACGAGGAGGCGGCGGGGCTCGGCGTACGGGCCGGGCGGGTGCGCTTCGTCGTGCTGCTCGCCGCCTCCCTGGCCACCGCCGCGGCCGTCGCGGTCAGCGGGCTCATCGGGTTCGTCGGCATCGTCGTCCCGCACGTCGTGCGGCGGCTGGCCGGCGGCTCGTACCGGATCGTGCTGCCGCTGTCGCTCATCGGCGGCGCGGCCTTCCTGGTGGTGGCCGACCTCGTCGCCCGCACCGTGCTCGCGCCCGCCGAGCTGCCGATCGGGGTGGTCACGATGTTCGTGGGAGCGCCGTTCTTCGTCGCCGTCCTGCGCATGACCAGGCGGGTGGTCACGTGATCGGGGCACGCGGGCTCACCGTACGGCTGGGCGAGCGCGAGGTGCTCTCCCAGGTGGACCTGCACGTGCGGCGCGGCGAGTGGACGGCCGTCATCGGGCCCAACGGGGCCGGCAAGTCCACGCTGCTCAAGGCCGTCATGGGGCTGGTCACGCACCGGGGCGAGGTCACGCTCGGCGGGCGGCCCGCCGCCGCGCTCAAGCCGCGCGAGCGGGCCAGGCTCGTCGCGTACGCGCCCCAGGCGCCCGCCCTGCCGCCCGACATGACGGTCTTCGACTACGCGCTGCTCGGGCGCACGCCGTACATCCCCTACCTGGGGCGCGAGAGCGGGCACGACCGGGCCGTCGCCGAATCCGTCCTGGAGCGGCTCGACCTGACCGGGCTCGCGATGCGGCCGGTCGGCGAGCTGTCCGGCGGCGAGCGGCAGCGCGCCGTGCTGGCCAGGGCGCTCGCGCAGGAGGCGCCCGTCCTGCTGCTCGACGAGCCCACCACCGCGCTCGACCTCGGCCACCAGCAGCAGGTGCTGGAGCTGGTCGATCGGCTGCGCCGCGCCGACGGCCTGACCGTCGTCACCACCCTGCACGACCTCACCGTCGCCGGCCTGTACGCCGACTCGCTCCTGCTGCTCGCCGAGGGCCGCGCCGCCGCCACCGGCGAGCCCGCCGCCGTGCTCACCGAGGAACTCGTCGGACGGCACTTCGACGCGCAGGTCAAAATCGAGCCGGGCCCCGACGGGCGGCCTGTCGTGCATCTCGTCAGGGGGAGATCATGAAGCTCAGCTACCGCGTCGAGGACGGCGCCAGGCTGGGGGCGCTGCTGTGGGAGTTCGGCCCCGGGTGGCGGATGATCTCCTCCGCGCTGCTCGGGGGCGGCATCGGCGAGCGCGAGTGGGTGCTGAACGCCCAGGTCGTGGCCGGGTACGCGCGCATGGACCCGGCCGACCACCTCATCTCGCTCGGGCCCTCCCACGGGGCCGGGGTCGGCATGATGACGGCCGCCTCCGTCGACCGGTACGTCCGCGCCACCGACGGCGGCGTACGGGCCTGGGCCACGGTCGGGCTCCGCGTCCCCACCTGGGCCGCCGCCCCCGAGGGCCACCAGGACCCGGAGCTCGCCCCCATCCGCGTCGGCACCATCAACATCGTGGTCGCCCTGCCCGTCGCCATGACGGACGCGGCCCTGGTCAACACCGTGATGACGGTCACCGAGGCGAAGACCCAGGCCATGCTCGAAGCCGGCTTCGCCGGCACCGGCACCGCCTCGGACGCCGTCTGCGTCGCGGCCCGCGCGGACGGCCCGCAGGAGCTGTTCGGCGGCCCCCGCTCAGACTGGGGCGCCCGCGCGGCCCGCGCCGTCCACACCGCCGTCCTGCGCGGCGCCGAAGCGTGGCGAGACCATCACTCAAGGTCAACTTTCTTGGGTAAGTAGCATGAGCACGAGGGTCTGACTCCCGATACTGAGTGGGTGACCGCAATGGCGACGATCGAACCGGCCAAGCACGTCGCGCGGACCGAGGCGCTCAGCGCGCCGTTCACCGTCGACGACCTGCTCGAGATCCCGGATGACGGGTTCCGATACGAGCTCTTCAACGGGAGCCTGCTAGTGAGTCCTGCCCCTACCCCCGTCCATCAGGCCATCATCTACGTCCTGCAGACGATCCTGTGTGATGCTAAGCCCGCTCACCTGACGGTTCTGTCAACGGTCAATGTGCGGGCGAGTGACAGCGACTTCTACATTCCCGACCTCGTGGTCGTGCCGAAGGTCGCGGTTGAGTCCGTGAGACTGATGTTCCGACCGACGGACTTGCTGCTGGCCGTGGAGGTCGTCAGTCCTGGAACTGCGGCGGCGGACAGAAATCTCAAGAGCGCGGCTTATGCGGCGGCGGGTATCCCTGCATACTGGCGGCTGGAACCGGGGCAGGGGCCTGCGTTGCACGTCTACGAGCTCGATGGCGACTCCTATGCCGAGCCGGCTGTGTTCAGGGCCGGTGCTCAGGCCAGTTTGTCGGTTCCCTTTGCCGTCAGCTTCGATCCCGGTGATCTGACCAGACTCCCGTGAAGTTGTAGTCCTCTTCGGCGCCTCGTCGGGTGATGTGGCCGGTGGCGAGGTCTGTTTCGATGGCCGACCTGTCGCGGGCCGTGGGTGGGCCGAGGCCGGCGCCGCCGGTTGTCTCCACGATGAAGGCTTCGCCGACCGTGAACCGCACGTTGTTCGCCTTTGAGGGGAGGCGTTCCACGGTGCCGTCCTTGTGGCGGCGGTAGAAGCCGCCCACCCGGCCTGGCTGCCCGCCCTCGCGGCCCGGTGGCGGGAGGCGGAGGCGGTCGCCGCGCGTGGTGACGTGGCAGTCGGCCAGGAAGCGGTAGACCGTGCGGGAGCCCAGGCCACCCCTGTAGCGGCCGGGGCCGCCCGAGTCGGGGACGGTCTCGATGGACTCCACGATGATCGGGCAGCGGCTCTCCACCGGCTCGGCCTGGGGCACTGAGTTGCGGCCGATGCCGAAGTGCACGCCGGTCGCGTCGGGCCCGTCCAGGCCGCGCCGGGCGCCGACGCCGCCGAAGTCGTACGACAGATGGATCCAGTACGGCGCCCCGACGGCCGCGATCGAGAACGGCTGCAGGATCCCGCCGGCCGCGATGGCACGCTCGGGCACCGCGTCGGACAGCGCCTGGAAGACGGCCTCCATGGCGGCGTAGACGGGCACGTACCGGCCGCCGCAGGGGTAGGGGGAGCGGGCGTTGAGCAGGCTGCCCTCGGGCAGGTGCACGTCGATGGCGCGCAGGCAGCCGTCGTTCATGGGGATCGCCGGGTCGAGGAAGCAGCGGACGGCGAACACGGCGGCGGCCAGCGACTGCGACGCGGAGGCGTTGATGGCGGCGGGGACCTGCGGGCCGGTGCCGGTGAAGTCGAGCCGCGCGGTGTCGTCGCCGAGGACGACGGCCACCCGGATGTGATGTGATTTCTCGGGATCGATGCCGTCGTCGTCGATCGGGTACGCCGCCTCCCACCGCCCGGAGGGCAGCTCCGCGAGCGCCGCCCTCGTCCGCGCCTCGGTGTGGTCGAGGTAGTCATCCACGCCTTCGGCCAGGCCGCGCACGCCGTACTCGGTGATCAGCGCCTCCAGACGGGTCGCGGCGACGGCGGTGCCCGCCACGAGGGCCCGTACGTCGCCCACGACCTTGCCGGGGGTGCGGCTGTTGGCCCGCAGGATGGCCTCGATGGCCGGGTCGAGGCCGTCGCGGGTGGCCAGGCGCACCGGCGGGAGCTGGAGGCCCTCCAGGAAGATGTCCGTGGCCAGCGGGGCCATGCCGCCCGCCGAGAGGCCGCCGAGGTCGGAGACGTGGATCATGGTGGCGGTGAAGTACGCGGGGACGCCGTCCACGAAGACCGGGCGGTAGACGAGCAGGTCGTTGGTGTGCACGCCGCCCCGGTAGGCGTCGTTGAGCGCGTACACGTCGCCCGGTGCCATGGTCTCGGGCGGGAAGTCCCGCAGCAGCTCGGGGAGCGCGACCTTGAGCGCCATGCTGTTCATCAGCGTGGTGGCCATGGAGTGGGCGATCAGCCGCCCCCGTACGTCGAGGATCGCGGCCGAGGCGTCGGAGCCCTCCACGATGAACGTCGAGTACGCCGACCGCACGACCACGATGCCCGCCTCCTCGGCGGCGACGACGAGCGCGTTGCGCAGCACCTCGGCGGTCAGGGCGTCCATCACGGCTCGCTCCTCCTGGTGAGGCGGACGGCGCGGGTGCCGGTGATCATGGCGGTCCAGCCGGGCGGCACGACGATGGTCGACTCGGCGTCCTCGACGATGGCGGGACCGCAGAGCGCGCCCGCGCCCCCGAGCGTCTCCCTGGTGTGCACGGGCACCTCGGCATGGCCCCCGCACTCGGGAAAGTACGCCCGCCGCGAGCCCGGCGCCCCACCCGTCGTCGCCACGGGCTCGTCCGCGCCCTCCATGGGTGGGGGTGGCACGGTGACGCGTACGCGGTAGCTGACCAGTTCGATCTCGCCCCGTTGCGCGATCCCGTACACCTCCTCGTAGCGCCGCGCGAACCGCGACTCCAGCGCGGCGCGGTCGGCGGTCCAGGGAATGGTGAGCTCGTGCGCCTGGCCGCGGAAGCGGGCGTCCACCGAGCGGGTCATGGTGGCGGCGGCGAGCGGGACGTCCAGGTCGTCGGCGGCCTCGGCGGCGAGCGCGGCGAAGACGGCCTCGGGGTCCGGCGCGTCGAGCCGGGTCAGCACCCGGTCGGCCGACAGCGCGCCCGCGAGCAGCCCGGCCGCCGAGGCCACCCCGCAGTACGGCGGCACCACCACGGTCGCGATCCCGAACCGCTCCGCCACCCGCGCCGCGTGCATGGGCCCGGCCCCGCCGAAGGCGACCAGCGCGAACCCGCGCGGGTCGATGCCCCGCTGCACGGTGACCACGTGCACCGCCGACGCCATGGAGGCGCTGACGATCGTGTGCACGGCGTACGCCGCCTCCTCCCGCGCAACCCCGAGCGGCCCGGCGAGCCGGTCCAGGGCGGCCCCGGCGAGGCCGGGGGAGAGCGGGATGGAGGCCGAGGACAGGTAGCCGAGGACGAGGTTCGCGTCCGTGACGGTCGGCTCGTCCCCGCCCAGGCCGTAGCAGGCGGGACCGGGGGAGGAGCCCGCCGATCGGGGCCCGACGCGCAGCGCGCCCGCCGGGTCGAGCCAGGCCACGCTGCCGCCGCCCGCTCCCACCTCGGCCAGGTCGATGGCGGGCGTCTTGATCGGCACGCCGGTGCCCGCCCGCCGCCCGCCGAAGCTGCCCTTGCCGCCGACGTGGAACTCGTGCGTGATCTCCGGCCGCCCGCCCCTGATGACGCACGTCTTGGCGGTGGTGCCGCCCATGTCGAACGAGATCGCGTCCGCGAAGCCGGCCCCGGCCGCCGCCAGCACCCCGGCGGCGGGCCCCGACTCGATGGTGGCGACCGCCCGCCGCGCGGCCAGCTCGGCGGAGAGCACCCCGCCGCCGGACTCCATCACGTGGACGGGCGCGTGGATCCCGATGCCGGCCAGCCGCTCGCGCAACCGCGACAGGTACGCCGCCATCAGCGGCCCGACGTAGGCCGAGACGATCGTGGTGGTGGCCCGCTCGTACTCGCGGATCTCGGGCCAGACCTCGGAGGAGACGACCACGTTCTTGACCGACTCCCGCAGGATCGCCGCGGCCTGCCGCTCGTGGGCCGGGTTGGCGTAGGAGTGCAGGAAGCACACGGCGACCGACTCGATGCCGCGGGCGGCGATCTCGGCGGCGACCCGGCGTACCGCATCGGGGTCGAGCGGCGTGAGCACCTCGCCGCGGGCCGAGACGCGCTCGGTCACCTCGAAGCAGTCGCCGGGGGAGACGGGCGGGGGCGGCGGGGTGAAGCGGAGGTCGTAGCGGTCCTCCTCGACGCGGGCGTACCGGCCGAGCGGGATCGTGGCACGAAAACCGCAGGTCGTGACGAACGCGACGCGCACCCCGGTGCGTTCCAGTACCGCGTTGGTGGCCAGGGTCGTGGCGTGCACCACCCGCGTGACCTGGGCGGGGTCGCTCCCCGCGAGCGCGCGCGTAACGCCGGTGACGATCCCCGCGATGGGGTCGTAGTGGGTGCTCAGACATTTGGCCACGGAGATCGAGCCGGACGTGCTGCGAACGACCACGTCGGTGAAGGTGCCGCCGACATCGACGCCGATCGTGATGCCCATTCAGGTACGTTATGTCCCCGAGCAAGCGCTTGTCTACGTAGCGGTCTATTGACTTACGGCACCTGATTGGGACGCTGGTCCTAGTCGTGCGTTTGGAGCGGAGAGATGGCGCGCTTCAGAGCCCTTGCCGGTGGCATCGCGGTGGCGGTGGTCCTCATCGCGCTGCCGGCGTCGGCGCACGAACATCCGAGCGGGATCACCGACCTGGTGAGCCCCGCCGTCGTACGCCTCGAGGCCGTCTCCCATGTGGAGATCACCCTGCTCGACCACGTCGGCGAACTCAAACACGTGGAGCGGTCCTACGACATCCCGTTCGCCGCCGGGACGGGCACGGTCATCAGCCCCGACGGCACGATCGTCGCCCTGCGCCGGCTGGCCGTGAACCCCGACGACGTCGAGGTCTACGCGGCCAACAAGATCTTCGCGGAACACCACAAGGTCAAGATCCCCGCCGACTACAAGAAGCACCGCCTCGACGACGACATACTCGACCGCCACCTCCAGCAGTGCTACACGCCCGAGAGCGACACCGCCACCTGCATCATCGACGTCACCACCGAGATCACCGCCTTCCCCAACGTCTCACCGGCCAGCCCCGACGGCTTCAAGGTCACGTGCATCAAGGCAGGGCCGAAGCCCGACTCCCCGGCCGTCCTGGTGCCGGAGACCCCGTCCGCCGGCGGCGTCGGCATGCCCACCGCGCCGCTCGCCGACAAGGTGCCCGATCAGCCGGGCTCGCCCACCAACGTGGCGGGCTTCCTCGGCCGTCCTGGGCCCAAGGTCACGCACACCGTCGAGATCGCCCACCTCGGCAAGGGCGGCGCGGCGGGCGACGGCGGCCGGCCGTTCGCCGATCCCGACAACAAGGTGGACGAGCCGGTCAAGCTCGGCGGCCTGGCCGACAAGGGCCTGGTCGGCGCCCCCGTGATCGGTGACAAGGACGGCCACGTCATCGGCCTGCTGGTCGGCGGCGGCAGGGAAGGCCGGATGATCGGCGTCAGGGAGGTCACCGGCATCCTGGCCGAGGCCAAGGTCGTGCCGCGCAGAGGCGCGATCGACACGGCCTTCGAGGCCGCGCTCACCCGCTACCACACGCAGTACTACACCGAGGCCGCGCCCGGCTTCCAGCGCGTGCTTGAGCTCTATCCGGGCAACGTGGTGGCCGCCGAGCTGCTGAAGACCTCGCTGGCCAAGCGGGGCGGCCCCGAGGACCAGGGCACCAGGCGCGCGACGGCGCGGCAGATGGAGCCCTCGTCCCCGTTGTGGCCGCTGATCCTGGCCGCCGCGATACTTTTCGCCGCCGCCGGCGGCGGGGCGTATCTGCTGTGGCGCCGCCGCACTCCTGAACTACCGACAGAACCGCCACAGCCCCTGGCGGCCGGCCCGCCACTCGACCAAGGCTCCGACCAGACCGTGGTCGTGCGGCGGTCCCAGCCGTTCCACGTGGTCCCGCAGCAGCAGCAGGTGATGACCGCGCCGGACCCGGCGATCAAATACTGCACCTCGTGCGGCATGAGACTCGGCCCGGCGCACCGCTTCTGCGGCTACTGCGGCCACCCCATCGAGACGTGATGCCATTGAACGAAAGATCGCTCATCGGCCAGGAGGTGGCCGGGTACTACATCGAGGACATCGTCGGCAAGGGCGGCATGGCCGTCGTCTACCTGGCGCTCGACCCCAGGCTGAGCCGCCGCGTGGCCCTCAAGATCCTCAACCCGGTGCTCAGCGTCGACGACAGGTTCAGGCAGCGCTTCATCCTGGAGTCCAGGACGGTCGCCAGCATCGAGCACCCCAACATCATCCCGATCTACGAGGCCAACGCCGACGCCGACGGCGTGCTCTACATCGCCATGCGCTACGTCGACGGCCTCGACCTGCGCCGCCTCATCCACGACCGCGGCCCGCTGCCGCTCGGCCCGGCCAACCAGATCTTCGCCCAGACGGCCGCCGCGCTCGACGCCGCGCACGCCCACGACCTCATCCACCGCGACGTCAAACCGGCCAACATCCTGCTGGCCGGCGACCACGTCTACCTGACCGACTTCGGCATCACCAAGCACCGCTCGTCCATCTCGGGGCTGACGCAGACCGACCAGTTCATCGGCACGCCCCGCTACATGTCGCCCGAGCAGATCAACAAGGAGCACATCGACGGCCGCTGCGACCAGTACGCGCTGGCCTGCGTGGTCTACGAGGCGCTGTCGGGGCGGCTGCCGTTCCAGCGCGAGAACGACATCGCGCTGCTCTGGGCCCACCTGGCCGAGCAGCCGGTGCCGCTGTCGCAGATCAGGCCCGAGCTGCCGCCCCAGGTGGACGCCGTCATGAGCAGGGCCCTGGCCAAGTCGCCCGAGCAGCGCTACGCCACCTGCTCGGAGTTCGTGGCCGCCCTGCGCGACGCTATCAGCGGGCCGGCGTACGACCCGTACGGCGGGCCGGGCTCGGGGCCGCACCTCATCCCGAGGCCCAGCCCCAGCCCGCACTCGGGCCCGCATTCCGTGCCGTCGTTCGCGGCCCCCGCCCCCCGCGCCACCGCGACGGCGGGACCGACCACGGGGCCCGGCGCCGCTCCTCCCACGAAGCCCGCCGCCGCCAGGAGGCGGCCGGGCCGGCTGCCCGTCGTGGTGGCCACGCTGGTCGCCGCCGTCGCCGCGCTCGCGCTGGTCGCCGTCGTCATCATGAACAACCGCGGCGAGACCTGGACCCGCTACAAGACCAGCGCCGCCGCTCCGCTCACGTTCGACTACCCGGGCGACTGGACCGTCCGCACCCACCAGGACCTCTTCGCCGTCGCCTCGCCCCACGCGCAGGAGCTGGAGCAGTTGTTCGTGGCCGGTCCAGGGGCCGACTGGTCGCGCATCGCGGAGATCTTCGGCGACGACCCGGAGAGCCTGTCCGGCGTGTACGTCCAGGTCTCCGACACCCTCGACGCCAGCGGCACGTCCGAGCTGATGAAACCCAAGATGGAGGCCCTGCTGCCGGGCCGGGTCGACCTCGGCAAGCCGGTGCTCGACCAGGCCGGCAACAGCCCGGCCACCCGCTTCGACGGCTCGCTGCACGACCCCGGCACCGGCACCAGGCTGGGCTTCGTCAGCTACGTGATCGACCGCGAGCCCAAGACCATGCTCGTCATGTACTTCTGTCCCCGCACCACCTGCGACGACGCCGTCCAGGCCCGCATCAGGCAGAGCGTCCACGTGCCCTGATCTTGGAACCCGCTTGCGACCGGCTTGGCACGCCCGTCCGGCGGGTGTTCAGGGGGACGCCCGGCGTCTACCCTCCGCCTGTGGGCATTCGCATCGTGATCGCCGACGACCAGGCGATGGTCAGGGCCGGGCTGCGCATGGTCGTCGAGAGCGACCCCGGCATGGAGGTCGTCGGGGAGGCCGCCGACGGGCGGGAGGCCGTCGCCGTCGCGCGGCGCACCCGGCCGGACGTCGTCCTCATGGACATCTCCATGCCGCGCCAGGACGGACTGTCGGCGGCCGAAGAGCTTCTCGGCGCGCCGTCGCCGCCGAAGATCATCACGCTCACCACGTTCGACACCGACGAGAACCTCTACGCCGCGCTGCGCGCCGGCACCAGCGGGTTCCTGCTCAAGGTGTCGCCGCCCGAGCAGCTCATCGAGGCCATCAAGGTCGTGCACGCCGGTGACGCGCTGCTCGACCCGGCCGTGACCAGCCGGGTGATCGCCACGTTCGCCGGGCGGGCCGAGCCGGTGCACTCGCCCGCCCTGGACGAGCTGACGCCGCGCGAGCTGGAGGTGCTGCGGCTGATGGCGCGCGGGCTCACCAACGCGGAGATCGCCGGGAAGCTGTACGTCGGCGAGGCCACGGTCAAGACGCACGTGGCGCGGGTGCTGATGAAGCTGTCGCTGCGGGACCGGGCGCAGGCGGTCGTGTTCGCGTACGAGACGGGCGTCGTACGGCCGGGAGCCGCGTAAGTGTCTCGCCATTCGGGAGGGATTGGCGGAGCATGCGAGAGGTGTGTGTATATTTTTCGGCATAAGGCGGTAGATACAGGAGATATTTCATGGAGTCGTTCCCCCGGGTGCTGTTCGACGAGGCGCACAGTGAGTCGTGGACCATCCGCCGCGAGCTGGCGGAGGCCGTCAATCTCGCCCATCCCGACGACACGAGCTACGCCCGCGCGGCCGGGCTGCTGCGGCACCTGGGGCACACCGTCGCCGCCCACACCGGCGGCCCGCTCGACGCGGAGACGCTGGCCGCCCAGGACGTCCTGGTGATCGCGCACCCGTCGGACCCGCGCTGGGAGCGCACGACCGGCCACGGGAGCCCGGTCTTCACCCCGGCCGAGCTGGACGCGATCGAGGCGTACGTCGGCGACGGCGGCGGCCTGGTGGTGCTGGCCGAGGAGGAGCAGGACAAGTACGGCAACAACCTCGCCGACCTGCTGGCCCGCTTCGGCGTGCGCGTGGAGCACACCACCGTGCGCGACCCCGGCCACGCCTACCGCGGCGTGGCGACCTGGGTGCTGGCGGAACGTTCCACGGACGCGGGGCTGCTGGCCGGCGTCCGTACGGCCTGCTTCTACCGTTCGGGCGTGCTGAGCGCGGAGGACGCCGAGGTCCTGTTCAGCAGCTCGCCGTCGGCCGCGCCGGCCGGCGCGCCGCTGGCCGTCGCGCTGCGGCACGGCAAAGGCCGGGTCGTCGTGTTCGCCGACTCCGACCTGTTCGGCGACGACTCGATCGAGGACCACGACCACCGCAGGCTCTGGGGCAACGTGATCACGTGGGCCGCCCGCGTCCCCGGCGACGAGGCCGGCCGTGCCGAGCGCGACGAGGTCAAGGCCGCGGCGTTCGCCCGGCTCAAGGAGGTCGTGGAGGAGCTGCGCCCGCTGCAGGTCAAGGACGGCTCGGTGCCCGATGAGCACAAGGAGCGGGCGGGCGAGCTGGTCGCGGCCGTCGCCGAGCGGGTGGCCGACCTCGCCCCGCACTTCCCGCACGACGCCGCCTACCTCCAGGCCGTGCGCGACGACCTCGCCAAGTGGGCCGCCCAGGGGCTCGGCGTGCCCGACTTCCTCGACTCGCTCGACCTGTTCCACCCCGACACCCAGCGCGAGGACGGGCTGGAGCACCTCGTCGTCTTCCCCATGTACACCCAGAACGGCAACCCCAACAGGAACCTGGAGGCCGTCTGGATCCGCACGATCTGGCCCGGCTGGCTCGCCGAGCTGGAGGCGGGCGGCTACGACAACCCGATGTTCGTGCCGATCGCGTTCGAGGACTTCACCTCCGGCTACGACACCCACTCGGCCGTGCTGTTCCCCGAGACGGTCGCCGTGCGCACCACGCCGGCCCGCTTCACCTGGGGCGGCATCTTCGCCGACCGCGAGGCCGCGCGCTTCCGCCGGGTCGCCAAGGCCGCGACGGAGACGCTCAGGCTCGACCTGCCGCCGGACGCCGAACGGCTGCTCGCCTCGCAGCGGCTGGCCCAGGACACGTACGTGCTGTGGGACCTCGTCCACGACCGCACCCACAGCCACGGTGACCTGCCGTTCGACCCGTTCATGATCAAGCAGCGGATGCCGTACTGGCTGTACTCGCTGGAGGAGCTGCGCTGCGACCTGACCGCGTTCGGCGAGGCCGTGCAGCTGGAGCGGCGCGGGGTGCCGTACGCCCGGTACGTCCAGCTCGCGATCCTGTTCGACCGGCTGTTCCGCTTCCCGATCACGGGGGAGCGGGTGCGCAACTACGACGGGCTCGGCGGCCAGCTGCTCTTCGCCTACCTGCACCGCAACGACATCGTGCGCTGGACCGACAACCGGCTCTCGATCGACTGGGAGCGGGTCGCCATCGGTGTGGCCGACCTGCGCGGTGAGGTGGAGAAGCTCTACCGCGACAGCATCGACCGGTCCAAGCTGGCGCACTGGCTGGCGGCGTACGAGCTGGTCACCGCGTACGTGGCCCCGCACCCCGCCTCCACCTGGGCCAAGGGGATCGCGGCGCTGCCCGAGGAGCAGAAGGCCAAGGTGGACGCGGTGCTGCCGGACGAGTTCCCCCTGAGCATGTTCTACGAGGCCCTGCGCCGTAAGCTGACGGACGTGGTCGAATCGACTAAGGGACTCCGCGCATGATCATCCTGGTGACCGGGGCCGGCGGCCCCACCGGCGCGGCGGTGTCGGCATATTTCCGCAACGGCGGGCACACCGTCATCGAGGTCGGCAGGAAGGACTGCGACCTGCTCGACCGCGCCGCCGTCAATGAGCTGGCCGCCCGCGTCGAGCGCGAGCACGGCCACGTCGACGGCGTCGTCCACCTGGTGGGCGGCTGGCGCGGCGCGCCCTCGTTCACCGAGACCAGTCTCGACGACTGGAACGATCTGCACGATCTGCTCGTCCGCACGCTCCAGCACGTGTCGCTGGCGTTCGAGCCGCTGCTGCGGCGCAGCGCCAACGGCCGGTTCGTGATCGTCTCCGCACAGGCCGCGCAGGCGCCGGAGGCCGGTGGCGCCGCGTACGCCGCCGCCAAGGCCGCGGCCGAGGCGTGGACGCTCTCCCTGGCCGACGCGCTGCGCGGCACCGGCAGCGCGGCCGTCATCCTCGTGGTGAAGGCCCTGGTCAACGCCGCCATGCGGGCGGCGAAGCCGGAGGCGAAGTTCGCGGGGTTCACCGACGTCGACGACCTGGCAGCGGCCATCGGCGGCCTCTACGACCGCCCGGCAGAAGAGATCAACGGCACCCGAATGGACCTCACCTCTTGATTCCCCGGCACGACCCCCGGCTCAAGGCGTTCGGCAGCGACAACTACGCCGGGGTGCACCCCGACATCCTCCAGGCCATCGCCGCGGCCAACGGCGGCCACCAGGTCGCCTACGGCGACGACGTCTACACCGAGGCGATGCGGCAGGTCTTCCAGCGGCACTTCGGCGAGACGGCGCAGGCGTGGCCGGTGTTCAACGGCACCGCCGCCAACGTCGTCTCCCTGCGGGCCATGACCGCGCCCTGGGAGGCGGTCATCTGCGCCGAGACCGCCCACATCAACACCGACGAGGGCGGCGCGCCCGAGGTGGCGGGCGGCATCAAGCTGCTGACCGTGCCCACGCCCGACGGCAAGCTCACACCCGAGCTGATCGACCGGCAGGCGTGGGGATTCGGCGACGTGCACCGCGCCCAGCCGAAGGTGGTCTCGGTGTCCAACGTCACCGAGCTGGGCACCGTCTACACACCCGACGAGCTGGCCGAGGTGTGCGCGCACGCCCACGGGCTCGGGCTGACCGTGCACCTCGACGGGTCGCGCCTCACCAACGCCGCGGCGGCGCTGGACGTGCCGCTGCGGGCGCTGAGCACCGACGCCGGCGTGGACGTGCTCTCCTTCGGCGGCACCAAGATCGGCCTGCTGTACGGCGAGGCGGTCGTCGTGCTCGACCCCGAGGCGGCCACCGGCGTCGACTACCTGCGCAAGACGTACATGCAGCTGTCGTCGAAGATGCGGTTCGTGTCCGTGCAGTTCGAGGCGCTGCTCTCCGGCGACCTCTGGCTGCGCAACGCCCGCCACGCCAACGCCATGGCCAGGCGGCTCGCCGCGGCCGTCGAAGGCGTCCCCGGGGTGCGGCTGAGCAGGGCCGTCGAGGCGAACGCGGTCTTCGCCGTGCTGCCCGCCGACGTCGCCGACCGGCTGAGGAAGCGCTTTCGCTTCTACACCTGGGACGAGTCCACGGGCGAGGTGCGCTGGATGTGCGCGTTCGACACCACGGAGGAGGACGTGGACGCCTTCGCCGCGGCCCTCGCCGAGGAGGCCGCCGCCGCGCCCTCCTGACCTGGTCAGGGCCGCAGGGCCAGGCGGGCGGCCTGCCAGCCGCCCATGCCGTGCACGCCAGGGCCCGGCGGCGTGGCCGACGAGCACAGGAACACCCCCGGCAGCGGGGTGCGCCACGGCGCCGGGGACCAGACCGGGCGGCGGACGAACTGGCCGAGGCTCGCGAGCCCGCCCGAGATGTCGCCGCCCACCAGGTTGGCGTCGGCCGCCTCCAGCGCGGCGGGGCCCATCGCGTGGCGCGCCAGCACCCGGTCGCCGAAGCCAGGCGCGTAGCGCTCGATCTGCGTCTCGATGGCGTCGGTCATGTCCCTGGCGGAGCCGTTGGGGACGTGGCAGTAGGCCCACAACGTGTGGCCGCCGCGCGCCGGGTCGGCCGTGTGCGGCTGGACGAGCAGCACGTACGGGCGGGGCGAGTGCCGCCCGGCGGCCGTCTCCGCCTCGCTCAGCGCGATCTCCTCCAGCGTGCCGCCCAGGTGCACCGTGCCCGCGCCCGCGACGGCCGGATCGCGCCACGGCACCGGGCCGTCGAGCGCCCAGTCCATCTTGAACACGCCTGGCCCGTGGCGGTAGCGGGCCAGCCGCCGCCGGTAGCCGCCGGGCAGGTCATCGGTCATGGCGAGGAACTGCCGGGGCGTCACGTCGAGGACGACGACGGGCGCGTCGAGCTCGGCCAGCCGGCGTACGCGATGGCCGCTCACCGCCTCGCCCCCGAGCGCCCGCAGCTCGGCCACCAGCGCGTCGGCCAGCACCTGAGACCCGCCGCGCACCACCGGCCACCCCACGAGGTGCGCCAGCGAGGCCAGCATGAGCCCGTAGCCCGTGGTGAGCGGCGCACGCAGGTCGAGCAGCGAGTGCGCCGCCATGCCGGCCAGCAGCGCCCGCCCCTCGACCGTACGGAACGCCGTGCGCGCGAACGTGGTCGCCGGCAGCGCCGCGACGGCCCCGAAGGCGGCCGCCCGTACGAACGCGGACACCGGCAAGGACCCCCACGGGCCCAGGGGTTTGAGAAGCAGCTCGGCGAGGGGGAGACCGCCGCGAGCCACCGCGCCCGCGCTCGCCAGCCAGGCGGGCCCGTCGCGGCCGAGACCCCGCGCCGTACGCCGCACGTCGCGGTGCACCAGCACCGCGGGCCGGTCGTCGAGCGGGTGGGCGGCGGGCAGCGGCGGGTGCGCGAACTCCACCCCCTTGAGCCCCAGCTCACGGAACGCCGGCGAGGCCAGCGCCATCGCCATCACGGTCGCCCCCATGTCGTGGACGCGCCCCGGCAGCGTCAGCTCGGCGGACCGCAGCCCGCCGCCGAACCGATCGGCCGCCTCCAGCAGCGTCACCCGCAGCCCGGCGCGGGCCAGCAGGACGGCGGCCACCAGCCCGTTGGGCCCCGACCCCACGACGACCGCGTCGGGACGCATCGCGCCTACTGCGGCTTCAGTATCGAGGGAAGGGGCTGGGCGCCCCGCTTGGCGAGCAGGTCGGTCATCAGCTTGATCTCCCCGGTCTGCCCGTCGATGATCTTCTGGGCCATGCCGACGACCTCGCTGCGCGTGGACAGCTGCCGCAGCCCCTCGGCCATCTGCACCCCGCCCTCATGGTGGCGGATCATGAGCTGCAGGAACAGCACCTCGGCCTGCTGCCCCTGAGCCTGCTTGAGCTGCGTCAGCTCCTGCGTGGAGGCCATGCCGGGCATCAGGCCTCCCTGGAGCCCGGGCACGGCGGCGGCGTTGTGGCCGTGGCCGCTCATCCAGGCCATCGGCCGCTGGTCGGTGGCCTGGCTCAGCCCCCACTGCTGCAACCAGCCGAGGAACATGCCCCGCTGGTTGGCCTGGGTGTTGATGATGTCGAAGGCCAGACTGGAGATCTCTTTGGCGGGCCCCTTGTCCCTGATCGTGAACGCCATGTCGACGGCCTGCGCGTGATGCGCGGCCATGTCGCGGGCGAACCCGGCCTCGGGCGAGGTGTCGCCCGGCGTGCCGGAACGGCCGAACAGCAGGAACGCGGCCGCGGCGAGCACCAGCACACCGCAGATGATCAGGACGGGTTTCCTCACGGGCTTTTCCATGGCCCGTCCAGCGTACCCACCTGCGCGCGGAGCTGTGATCGCATGCTTATGCGGGCCTTATTCTCCACATACGCCCGGAGGGCATAGGGTGACCCGGAGTTGGTACGCCGATGGAGGAACGATGACGAAGGAGAAGGCGCAGGCGCGGCGCGAGCATCTGCAGAAGATGCGGGCCGAGCAGCGGCGCAAGCAGCGCCGCGCAGCGCTGCTCATGTGGGGCACAGGCGGGCTCATCATCGTGGTGCTCGTCGGCGTGGTCGGCTTCTACCTCGTCAAACGCGCCCAGGAGACCTCGCTCGACGCGGTGACGAGCGCCAAGTACGACGCCGGCCAGCACGTCTGGAACACGGTCTCGTACAAGGAGACGCCGCCGGTGGGCGGCGAGCACAACAACTACTGGCAGCAGTGCGCCGTCTACGACAAGCCGATCCACAGCGAGCACGCGGTGCACTCGCTGGAGCACGGCGCGGTCTGGATCACCTACCGCCCCGACCTCGCCAAGGCTCAGGTCGACAAGCTCAAGGAGGTCGCGGGCTCGACGGGCCAGCAGGACTACATGCTGATGAGCCCGTTCCCCAACCTGCCGGCGCCGATCGTGGTGTCCTCCTGGGGCCACCAGCTCAAGCTGACCGACCCGGCGGACCCCAAGCTCGTGGCGTTCATCAAGCGCTACCAGAACGGCCCCGACACGCCTGAGCCCGGCGCCACCTGCGGTGGCCCCGACGCGATCACCACGACCGCCGACCAGGCCCCGCTGCCGCCCGAGCCCACCGGCCAGCAGCAGACGCCGATGGAGACCCTGGCGCCGTCGCCCAGCGAGTCCCAGCAGTAAGCGGCTTCACCCGAGCACCTCGTCGAGGGCCGTCCACTCCAGCCCGTGCGCCTGCGCGACCGGGCGGCTGGTGAGACGGCCCTCGTGCGTGTTCAGGCCCAGCGCGAGCGCGGGGTCGGCGCCCATCGCCCGCTGCCAGCCCTGGTCGGCGATGGCCAGCGCGTACGGCAGCGTCACGTTCGTCAGCGCGAACGTCGAGGTGTGCGGCACCGCTCCCGGCATGTTGGCCACGCAGTAGAAGATCGAGTCGTGCACCCGGTAGGTGGGCTCCTCGTGCGTGGTCGGCCGCGAGTCCTCGAAGCAGCCCCCCTGGTCGATCGAGACGTCCACCAGCACCGAGCCCGGCTTCATCCGGCGCACCAGGTCGTTGCTCACCAGCTTCGGCGCCTTCGCGCCCGGCACCAGCACCGCGCCGATGACCAGGTCGGCCTCCAGCACGGCCCGCTCGATCTCGAACGTGTTGGACGCCACGGTCTGGCAGTGCCCCTGGTAGATGAGGTCGGCCTGGCGCAGCTTGTCGATGTTCTTGTCGAGCAGCAGCACCTCGGCCTGCATGCCGAGGGCGACGGCGGCGGCGTTCATGCCGGACACCCCTGCGCCGATCACCACGACGTGCGCCGCGTGCACGCCCGGCACGCCGCCCATCAGCACGCCCCTGCCGCCCGACGAGCGCATCAGGTGGTAGGCGCCGACCTGCGCGGCCAGCCGTCCCGCCACCTCCGACATGGGCGCGAGCAGCGGCAGCGCGCCGCCCGGCGCCTGCACGGTCTCGTACGCGATGGCGGTGCACCCCGACTCGAGCAGCGCCCGCGTGCAGCCGCGCGAGGCGGCCAGATGCAGGTACGTGAACAGCACCTGCCCCTTGCGCAGCCGGTGGTACTCCTCGGGCTCCGGCTCCTTGACCTTCATCACCAGGTCGGCCTCGCCCCACAGCTCGTCGGGCTCGGGCACCAGGACGGCGCCCGCCGCGGTGTACTGCTCGTCGGGAATGGCGGACCCGGCACCCGCGTCGCGCTCCACGAACACCTGGTGCCCGTGGCGGACGAGCTCGTGCACCCCGGCCGGGGTCAGCGCCACTCGATACTCGCTGTTCTTGACCTCTCGCGGCACTCCGACCTTCATTGCGCAACTCTTTCGCCGAACGTGCGATCCTGCCCCCATTCTTGCTCCCTTCCCCCGGTTCGGCGTGGAACATCCGCTTGATTACCCCGGTGTGGCTTCCTCTCGATAGGCTCACCCGCAGCCCGACCCGTCAGAATGGGCCGTCAGGATGGGAACGTCATCGATGGACAAGCCGGAAGAGCCGCCGATCGCGGATCCGGGGGAGCCGAAGGCCAGCAGACTCACCACCATCGTGCTGATCGTGTCGCTCGTCCTCGTCGTGCTCGTCGCGGGCGTGCTCGGGACGGTCGCCGTCCTGATGACGCAAAATCCTGACACGCCGCTGTTAGGCGGCAAGCCGCCGCAGCATCTCGCGGTGCCGATCCACTTCGCGCCCGTCACCGAGACCAAGCCCGCGCCCTGCCCGGGCGACCCGGCCGTCCTCGACAGCGCCCGGACCACCTGCTACCTCCTCGAAGACGGCATCACGGTGCAGTCGGTGCAGCGCATCGAGCCGCTGCGCGAGCGCGACGGCCAATACTCCGTCCGCATCGCGGTCGCGCCGGCGTTCAAGGAGCGGCTGATGGAGCTGGTCGACGAGCTGGCGCTCGACCAGCGGCAGGTGGCGATCGTGCTGGCGCCCGAGCAGGCCGACCAGCCCAAGACGGTGCTGGCCGCGCCCATCGTCACCCAGCCGATGGAGGGCGACAGCATCAGCATCGCGGGCTTCACCAAGGAGGACGCCGAGTCGCTGGTGGCCCGCATGCTCGGCAGCTCCCCGACCGGCGCCCCCACGGACCCGGCGTCCCCCGGCCCGACGGACCCCGGCACCCAGCAGCAGACGCCGCCTGGGACGCAGCAGACGCCTCCCGGCACGAACCAGACGCAACCGGGCCAGACCCAGACCGGTACGGGCCAGACCCAGACCGGTACGGGCCAGACCCAGACCGGCACGGGCCAGACCCAGACCGGCACGGGCCAGACGCAGCCCGGCGCCCAGCAGACGGGCGTCTCCGGCCGGGTCCCCGACAAGCGCTTCCCGAGCTGCAAGGAGGCCGTGGCGGCCGGCTACGGCCCCTACCACAAGGGCCGCCACGAGGAGTACGCCTGGTACACCGACCTCGACGGCAACGGCGTGGCCTGCAACAGCGCCGACAACCGCTAGGCGAACAGCTCCTGCAGCCAGTCGATGGCGAAGTAGGCGAAGAAGACCAGCGAGACGATCCAGAGCAGCACCGGGATCTGCGAGAACCGCCCCCTGACGGCCTTGATGAGCGTGTAGACGATCACCCCTGCCCCCACGCCGTTGGTGATCGAGTACGTGAACGGCATCAGCGCGATGGTCAGGAACGCCGGCACGGCCAGCTCCAGGTCGTCCCAGGGCACGTTCCTGCTCTGCGTCATCATGAGCGCGCCGACCAGCACCAGCGCGGGCGCGGCGGCAGCGGCGGGCACCACTCCGGCGAGCGGCGTGAACAGCAGCGTCAGCCCCATCAGCGCGCCGGTCACCACGCTGGCGAGCCCGGTACGCGCCCCCTCGCCGACACCGGCCGCCGACTCGACGAAGACGGTGTTGGCCGAGGAGCTGACCGTGCCGCCCACCACGCCGGCCACGCCGTCCACCGTGAGGATGCGGCCCAGCCTGGGCACCCGGCCCTTGTCGTCCACCATCCCGGCCTCGTCGCTGACGCCGATGATCGTGCCCATCGCGTCGAAGAACCCCGACAGCACCAGCGTGAACAGCACGACCGTGGCCGTCAGCGCACCGGCGGTGGCGAACCCGCCGAACAGGTCGAACCGCCCGGCCAGCCCGAAGTCGGGGGCGGCGATCAAGGACTCGGGCAGGCGCGGCGTGACCACGCCCCACGCGCCCGGCTCGACCGTGGCCGTCTCGTTGACGATGATGGCGAGCAGCGCGGTGATCGCGATGCTGATGAGGATGGCGGCGGGGACCCTGCGCACGTACAGCAGGATCATCAGCAGCAGGCCGAAGCTGAACACCGCGACAGGCCAGCCCGTGAGGTGGCCCGTGGCGCCGAGCTGCACGGGCGTGCCGGAGCCCGGCGCGACGAAACCGGCGTCCACGAGCCCGATGAGCGCGATGAACAGCCCGATCCCCACGCTGATCGCGTGCTTGAGCGCCAGCGGGATCGCGTTCATGATCAGCGTACGCAGCCCCGTCACGGCCAGCACGATGATGACGACGCCTTCGAGCACCACCAGACCCATGGCCTCGGGCCAGGTCATGCGCGGGGCGGCCTGGTAGGCGACCACGGCGTTGAGTCCGAGCCCGGCCGCGAGCCCGAAGGGCGCGTTGCCGACGAACGCCATCAGCAGCGTCGAGATCGCGGCGGCCAGGGCCGTGGAGGTGGTCAGCTCCACGATGGACAGCCGGGCACCGGTGACGTCCCTCGCGCCGGCCAGGATGATCGGGTTGAGCAGGATGATGTAGGCCATCGCCATGAACGTGGTCAGACCACCACGCACCTCGCGGCCGACGGTGCTTCCCCGCCCGGTCAGCTCGAAGAACCTGTCGAGCACCGGCACCACTCCCTCGTGATCGACGGGGGAGTGCCCGGTTGCTACCCGGCGGCGGGTGAGATCACGCCTTCTCGTGGCGGCCGTGACCGACCAGCGCGATGAACTCCTCCAGCTTGATGGAGCCGTCGCCGTCGCTGTCGGCGGAGGAGACGAACGCCTCGATCTCGCTCTCGGAGGCGCCCTGCCCGCCCAGCGCCTCGTTGGCCTTCCTGATCTCCTCGGCGGTCAGCAGGCCGTCGCCGTCGGTGTCGAAGCGCCGGAACTCCGCCTCGGCCGCCTCGCGCGCGCTTGCCATGAAATGCCCCCTTGTCGAGCCGTCATTCGGACAAGGCGATATCTTCCGGCCTGATGGGAACGCGAGTCAACCGAAGCCCCGTGGCCGCTCTGACGGCGGCGGCGACGGCCGGGGTGGAGGAGAGCGTGGGCGGCTCACCGGCGCCGCGCAGCCCGTACGGGGCCGCCGGGTCGGCATTTTCCAGGATCTCCAGCTTCATGGGCGGCATGTCGAGGATCGTGGGGATGAGGTAGTCGGTGAACGACGGGTTCAGCACCCGCCCGTCCCGCACCTGGATCTCCTCCATCAGCGCCAGCCCGAGCCCCTGAGCCGTGCCGCCGTGGATCTGGCCCTCCAGCGCCTGCGGGTTCATGATGCGCCCCACGTCCTGCACCGCGGCCAGCTCGACCACCTTGGCCAGGCCCAGCTCGACGTCCACGTCCACGACCGCCCGGTGCACGCACAGCGCGAGCTGCGTGTGCGAGTCGCCCTGCCCGGTGACCGGGTCCAGCGGGTACGTCGGCCGGTGCCGGTACTCCCGCGTCTCCTCGATCGGCCCGAACCGCTCAAGCGCCTCCTTCGCCGGCAGTCCCTGGAACCGCTCGCGCACGGCCTGGCAGGCCGCCCTGACCGCGCCGCCCGTCACGTACGACTGCCGCGACGCCGACGACGAGCCCGCCGAACCGACCGAGGTGTCGGCCGTGGCCACGGTGACGTTCGCGACCCCCAGCTCGGTGCGCGCGATCTGCGCCTGCACGGTCACCAGTCCCTGACCCACCTCGGCCGCCGCCGTGTGCACGGTGACGTGCGGCTCGCCGCCGACCAGCTCGGCCCGCACCCGCGCGGTCGAGTAGTCGTCGAAGCCCTCGGAGAAGCAGATGTTCTTGATCCCCACGCCGTAGCCGACGCCGCGCCGCACGGACTCGCCATGCGTGGTCTGCGAGACGCCGCCGGGCAGCGACCGCAGGTCGGCGTCCGTGCGCTCCGGCGGCAGCGGCATCGACTCCAGCCGCTTCAGCATGTCCGCCAGCGGGGCCGGCGCGTCGATCACCTGCCCGGTCGCCAGCCGCGAGCCCTGGGAGACCGCGTTGCGCATCCTGATCTCGACCGGCGACAGCCCGCACGCCTGCGCGAGCAGGTCCATCTGCGACTCGTAGGCGTAGCACGCCTGCACCGCGCCGAAGCCGCGCATCGCGCCGCACGGCGGGTTGTTGGTGTAGACGCCGGTGGCGTCGACGTGCACGTTCGGCACCTCGTACGGCCCCACCCCCAGCGACGCCGCGTTGCCCACCACCGCGAGCGAGGACGAGCAGTACGCGCCGCCGTCCAGCAGGATGTCCGCCTTGACGTAGACCAGCCGGCCGTCGCGGGTGGCGCCGTGCTCGTAGCGCATCCGCGCCGGATGGCGGTGCACGTGGCCGAAGAACGACTCCTCGCGGCCGTAGGAGATCTTGACCGGGCGGTTCAGCCGCAGGGCCAGCATGCAGGCGTGGATCTGCATCGACAGGTCCTCGCGGGCCCCGAACGCGCCGCCGACCCCGGACAGCGTCAGCCGGACCTTCTCCGGCGGCAGGCCCAGGCAGGGCGCGAGCTGGTCGCGGTCCACGTGCAGCCACTGGGTGGCGATGAACAGGTCGACGCCGCCGTCCTCGGCCGGCACCGCGAGACCCGCCTCGGGGCCCAGGAACGCCTGGTCCTGCATGCCGACCTCGTACTCGCCGCGGACCACGACCTCCGCCTCGAACGTGTCGCCGCGGCGTACCGGCTGGTGGCGGACGAACCGCCGCGACTCGCGCGGGTCGGTCACCGCGGGTCGGACCTCGTAGACGACCTCGATCGCCGCCGCGGCCCTGCGCGCCGTCTCCGGATGGTCGGCCGCCACCAGCGCCACCGGCTCGCCCTGGTAGCGGACCTCGTCGATGGCCAGCACCGGCTGGTCCTTGTGCTCCAGCCCGAAGTACTTCGCGCCCGGCACGTCCTCGTGCGTCAGCACCGCGCGCACGCCCGGCATCCGCAGCGCGGGGCCTGCGTCGATCGAGCGGATCCACGCCGACGGGTGCGGGCTGCGCAGCGTCGCGCCCCACACCATGCCCTCCAGCCACAGGTCGGAGGCGTAGGCGAACTCGCCGGTCACCTTCAGTGTGGCGTCGGGCCGCCGCGCGCTCGCGCCGATCCCGTGCAGGATCGCGCCGGCCCTCTCGTCAGCCGTCTGCGTCATCCTCCGAGTAGAGCACCGGCCGCCCGGCCCCTCCTATGCGCACGACGTGAAATGTCGGTCAGCGGTTGTCCTGCCCGCCTTGTACATTCCTACAGGTGCGCCTCTCCGACCTGCTGGCCATCGAGGACCTGCGCCTGACCCTGCTCGCCGGCGACCCCGCCCGTGAGTTCGCCGGCGTGTACGTCACCGACCTGCCCGAGCCGGGCCGCTACCTCGCCGGCGGCGAGCTGGTGCTGACCGGGCTGACCTGGTGGCGCGAGCCGGGCGACTCCGACCGGTTCGTGGCGGCGCTGGCCGAGTCGGGCGTCGCCGCTCTGGGCGCCGGGCAGGCGCTGCTCGGCCACGTGCCGGGCGACCTGGTCGCCGCCTGCGAGCGGGCCGGGCTGCCGCTGCTGGAGGTGCCCGTCGAGGTGTCGTTCCGCACGCTGGCCGAGCTGGCGGCGCGCCGGCAGGCCGGCGACGCGCGCGACGCGCTCGGCCGCCACCGCAGGCTCGTCGCCGCGCTCGCCGAGGGCGCCGGGCTGGCCGAGTTGTTCGAGCTGACCGCCGCCGAGCTGGGCGTCACCGGCGCCGTCCTGTCCGCGTCGGGCGAGGTCGTGGTGGGCGCGGCCGACGATCCCGTGGGCCTGGCCACGACGTACCTGACCGCGCCCCGGCTGCCCGTCCTGGCCGGGAGGCACACGATCTTCGCCGTCGGACGCGGACACCGCGCCGCCGGCTGGGCGCTGGCCTGCGACGGTGACCTGATGGACCGGGCCGACGTCGGCTACGAGCTGGCCGCCTGCGTCGGGCTCGAACGCAGCCGCGTCGAGGAGGGCCGCCGCGTCGAGCGCCGCCTGGCCGAGCAGCTCATCGTCGCCGCGCTGGCCGGCGCCGACCCGGCCGAGCTCAACGCCAGGCTCCGGACCTGCGGGATCGGGGCGTCGGAGCGGTACGCGGTGGTCAACGCCGTCGCCGTCAGGCCAGGCGCCACCCGCGGCCCCGACCCCGCCACCCTCGGCGGCCGGATCGTGGAAGAGCTGCTCGGCCGCGAGATCGTCGCCGCGGCCGGCGCCGACGGCGCGGTCGCCGTCGTGCCCCTGCGCGAGGGCAGTACCGGAGGCGGCAGCGGGAGCGGCACCCAGGGCGGCATCGAGGGCGGCACCGCGGGCGGCGCCGGGGGTGGCGCCGGGGGTGGCGCTGCCGAGCTGGCCGCCCGCCTGCGCGCCGGGGCCGAGGTGGTGGCCGCGCTGCCGGACACCCGCCTGTGCGTCGGCCTCAGCGGCGCCCTGACCGGCGCCGCCGCCGTCAAGGGCGGCGTCGAGGAGGCCGGGCACGCCCGCCGCCTGGCCGAGGACCGCGCCGGCGGCGTCGTCACCAGCGACGAGATCTACACGCACGCGCTGCTGCTCGCCACCGTGCCCTCCGACGTGCGCCGCTCCTTCTCCCGCCGGCTGCTGTCGCCGCTGCTCGACTACGACCGCAGGCACCAGTCCGACCTGGTACGCACGCTCGGCGTCTTCCTCGACCGGGCCGGCTCGTGGAACTCCTGCGCCGAGCAGCTCCACGTGCACGTCAACACCGTGCGCTACCGCGTACGCAGGATCGAGGAGCTGACCGGCCGCGACCTGTCCACGATGGCCGACCGCGTGGACTTCTTCCTGGCGCTCAGAGACACCGCGCCGCCGCCGTGAGTCAGCCGCGGCCACGCGTGCGGGCCGGGCGCCGCACTGACGCGGCCTCGTCGCGCTCGGCGATCGCCCGTTCGAGCCAGTACGAGCTGCCCGCCCGCTCGGCCACCGCCACCGCCTCCGCGCTGCGCCGCACGGCCTCGCCGAGCTGCCCCAGCAGGCGGTGCACCCGCGTCAGGTGCACCAGGCACGCCATCTCCGTCGTCCTAGACGTGCTCCTCGCCGGCTCCAGCGTCTCGCTGAGCACCGAGAACGCCGTGTCGAGCCGCCCCATGTCGATCAGCGCTCTGCCCTGCCACACCGCGAACTCGACGCGGCTGTGCGGGTCGCCCGCCCGCTCCGCCATCGCCGCGCCCTCCTCCAGCACTTCCGCGGCCTCGTCGAACCGCCCCAGCTCCAGGTAGGCCCGCCCGGCCACGAGCAGCGCGTAGCGCTCGCCGACGTCCGAGCCGATCTCGCGGGCGATCGCCCGCTGCGCCAGCGCGTGCTCCAGCGCCTCCTCGAAGCGCTCCCACTTCAGCAGCGTGGAGGACAGGTTGCCGTGCGCCCGCTGCTCGTTGAAGCGGTCGCCGAGCCGCTTGGCGAGTGCCAGGTGCCGCTCGTTGTGCGTGACGGAGGCGGGGTCGCCCTTGAAGTAGAGGCCCGTCGCCAGGTGCGCGTGGCCGTGCATCGCGATGACCTGGTCCTGCAGACGCTCGCCGGTGGCGACCAGCCGCTCGCCTGTCGCGACGAGGTGACGTACCCGGTAGGACTTCTGCTGGTACCACCACAGCGCCGCGCCGATCGCCGCCCCCGCCCGCGCCACGTCGTCGTCGGGGTCCGCCATGGCCTGGAACGCGGCGGCCAGCAGCGTGGCCTCCTCCGTACGCAGCCAGTCGTCCGCCTCCGCCGCGTCCCGGAACGAGCGCCCGGTCGCCTCGACCGGCGGATACAGGCAGTGGACGCGGTGCGGGTCGCTGGTCCGCGCGGCCGTCCTGACCGACTCGGCGTAGAAGCCGAACGCCCGCAGCAGCGGCACCGTCCGCTCGCCCGCGGGCAGCAGGTCGCTCGCGAACAGCCGCACCAGGTCGTGCGGGTGGTAGCGGCCCGGCTCCCCGGCCTCCAGCAGGTGGGCGTCGCACAGGCGCTCAAGCGCCCGCTCCACGTCGGTCTCCGGGCCGGTCCCCGGGCCGGTCTCCGAGCCTCCCGACAGCGCCGCGGCCGCCTCCAGGGTGATGTCGGGCACGTGCAGGAGGCCCAGCAGGGCCAGCAGCCGGGCCGCCGCCGCGTCGATCTCGCGGGCGCTGCCGCTGAGCGCCGCCCAGCTGGCCGCCAGGCTCGACCGTACGGCCAGCTCGCCCGCCTCCAGCTCCCGCAGCCTGCGCCGCTCGTCGGTGAGCCGCTCTGTCAGCGCCCCCACGCTCCAGTCGGGACGGTCGGCCAGCCGGGCCCCCGCGATGCGCAGCGCCAGCGGGAACCCGTCGCACAGCCGGACCAGCCTGCCGGTCTGTCCGAGGTCGGCGGCCACCCGGTCGGCGCCCGCCAGCTTGGCCAGCATGGCCGTGGCCTCGGCGTCCGACAGCGGGCCCAGGCGCACCTGCGCGCGGTCGGCGCCGGTCACCAGGGACTCCCGGCTCGTGACCAGGACCGTGGTGCCGGGCGGCGCCGCCGTGAACGGCCTGACCTGCGCGAGCCCGGCGGCATCGTCGAGGAGCACGAGCAGCCGGCGGCCGTGCAGCGCGCTGCGCAACAGGGCGGCGGCCTCGTCCTCGTCGGCGGGCACCGCGTTGTCGGGCGTGCCCAGGCCGCGCAGCAGCCGGCTCAGCACCTCGTACGCGGAGGGGCGGGGCACGTTCGGCGTGCCGCCGCGCAGGTTGACGTAGAGCTGGCCGTCGGGGAAGCGGTGGCGTACGGCGTGGGCGACCCGTACCGCCAGCGTCGACTTGCCGACCCCCGGCGCCCCGCAGATCACCACGAACGGATGCGGCGCCTCCTCACCCCACGGATCCAGCAACGACTTGAGCCGCACGATCTCCCGCGTCCGCCCCACGAACCCCGCCAGCGCCCGGGGAAGCTGCCGCGGCACGAACCCCTCGCGCGAAGGAGAGGCCCCCTCCGCACCGCTCTGTCCGCCGGGCTCGTTCCGGGGAGAGGCGGGCTGCGCGCTGCGTGGCGCTTGCCGGGGGCGGGTGGGGTGCGGCTGTCCGCGGTCGTCGCGCGGGGGACCCTGGGCGGGCGTCCGGCCGCCGGCCGGCGCGGGAGGCTCCTCGGGCGGCGTCAGGGCGAGCCGGTGGGCGCGGCGCAGGCCCTCGCCGGGGCCGGCGCCCAGTTCGTCGGCCAGGACGCGCCTGGCCTCCTCGAAGACCTGCAGCGCCTCCGCCTGGCGGCCGGACGCGTGCAGGGCCAGCATCAGGAGCTCGCGGGGGCGTTCGCGGAGAGGGTGGCGGCGGGTCAGGTCGTGCAACGCGGCCAGCGCGTCCTCGGGGCGGCCGAGCCCGGTCAGGACCTCGGCCCTGGCCTCGACGGCGAGCACGTGGAGCTCGTCGAGCCTGGCCCGCTCACCGTCCGCGAACGGCCCTGGAACGCCGGTGAGCGCCGGGCCGCGCCATAACGCGAGCGCCTCGTCGAGGGTGTGTAACGCGGAGGGCAGGTCGCCGGACCTGCGGGCCTGGTCCGCCGCCTCCAGGCGGGCGGCGAAGAGGTGCACGTCGGTCCGCAGGGGATCGAGCCGTAAGAGGTAACCGCCCGGCGCCTTGACGACCGTACGGGGCGGCTCACGCCGGCCGCGGCCCGGCTCGAAAGCGCGCCGCAGCCCGGCGACGTAGGTGTAGACGCTCTGCTGGGCACTGAGGGGAGGGTCGTCATCCCAGAGGCCCTCGATGAGCTGCGGCAGGGTCACCACCCGGCCGGATCGCGTGGCGAGCATCGCCGCGATCGCCTGCTGGAGCGGCGGGCCCAGATCGAGCGGCACGCCGTCGCGCACCCCCACCACCGGCCCCAGCAGACCTAGGACCAGGCCGGATGCCAGAAGAGCACGGTGATCGTCGGAGGGATGCACGGGGGGACGCACGGGGGGAGCCTCATCGCGATGCCGGGAGGGGGGAGGGCCCACGTGACGTGTAGCTGGAATGTAGATGCGGCCGGTAGCTTGTCAACCGGCCGTCTCTGGTGTGTATTGATTCACGTGGGCCCCTGATCAGTGACTCAGGCGGTGACGCGCGACCGGCGGGTGACGGGACCACACGAGTCCGACACCAGCGTTATGCGCGTGCCCGCACGACGACCGGGCCAGGCGTGTGCGGTGCCTGCCCGAAATCGTGCGCTGCCCGAGCGTTTTACTCGACGGCCTGCCTCGACGCCGTCGTGACGTCAGCAGCAGCCGACGTCGGCGGTCGCGCTCGTGATGGAGCTCGTGAGGGAAGACGTAGAGGCACTCGCGGTCGTAACATTACCTGCAAGGGCTACCGCGGCGCCGATCGCGACGGCCAGGACTGACAGGGCAATGCGCTTACGCATGGGGGTTCTCCCTCGCCTATGTGGGTTGCTCGGACTTCATCTTCTCAGGGAGTGGCAGCTGTGACCACATCGGACCTAGTCGGACTCCGTATCAAGACGGTTAGGCGGCAACGCGGCCTTTCTCAGGCTCAGCTGGCACATCCCGAGTTGTCGGACAGTTACGTCTCGTTGATCGAGAGCGGCAAGCGTACTCCCACCCCTGCGGTCTTGGAGCTGCTGGCCACGAAACTGGACTGCTCGCTGTCCTACCTGATCAACGGTGTCACCGCCGAGCAGATGGAGGACATCGAGCTGGCCCTCGGCTACGCGCGGCTGGCACTCGAGAACGGCGAGGTCGCCGAGGCCCGCACGCGTTTCGCGGAACTCCTGGGAAACAGTAACTTGGCAGGTTTGACATCGCTTCGTCAAGAAGCCGAGTTCGGCCTGGCTCTGGCCACGGAGGCCGCGGGAGACCTCGACGAGGCGATCGCGATCATGCTGCGGCTGCGTGAGGAGGAGCTGCCCTCCGAGCGCGCCCTCGAGGTGGCCGTCGCGCTGTGCCGGGCCTACCGCGAGAGCGAGCAGCTGCACCTCGCCGTCGAGGTGGGCGAGCAGCTGCTGATCGGCAACGCCCGCGAGCCCTGGACCGACCAGCGGGTCGAGCTGGCCGCCACCCTGCTCATGGCCTACTACGAGCGCGGCGACATGCTGCGCGCCAGGCAGTTCGCCGCCGAGCTGCTCAACGCCGCCGACGCCCTGGGCACCCCGCGCTCCATCGTGGCCGCCAACTGGAACGCCGCCATCGTCGCCCGCGCCACCGGCCACCAGGACGAGGCGGTCGCGTTCATCGAGCGGGCCCTGGCCGTCCAGCTTGAGCACGGGCAGCCGCGCAACACCGCGCGCATGCGCCTGCAGGCCGCCCGCACCCGGCTGCGCACCGGCGCCCAGGACCCGGCGAGCGTCCGCAACCTGCTGCGCTCGGCGATCGAAGAGTTCGAGCAGACCTCGACCAGCACCATCGACCAGGCCACCCTCTACCTCGAGCTGGCCTGCGCCGAATACATGAGCAACGACCTCGACGACGCCGCCCGCCACGCCGTGGCCTGCCGCAACCTGCTGCCCCAATACGGCCACGTGGCAGGCGCCGAGGCCAACCTGCTGCTCGGCCGCATCCACGGCGCCGCCGGCAAGACGGAGGAGGGCCGCGAGCACGCCGCCGCCGTCGAGCGGTGGCTGCAGCCGCTGCCCGACACCCGCCGCTCGGCCTCCCACTGGTACGCCACGGCCGAGACGATGGAGCAGCTCGGCGACACCGACGGCGCGATCGACGCCTACCAGCGGGCGCTGGCCTGCGCCGGCCTCTGAGGCCGTTGCCGTCGCCCCCCGTCCGCATCCCCGGCCTGTCCCTAGGGCCGGGGATGAGCCGGAAAGGGACCGGGCGGGCGAATTGTAGACCCGGGTTCGAGGAGCGGGGTCCGGACCGGGCGGGGGCGTCGGTAGCCTGGGGGTTGCCATGAACAGATCCCCGCTCGCGGCCCTCACCGCGATTCTCGCCGCCGCCCTGTTCGTGTTCGGCACCGCCGCCCCCGCGCTGGCGCACGACACGCTCAAGAGCAGCAGCCCGGCCAAGAACGCCGAGGTGGAGTCCCTCGACGAGATCAGGCTCGAATTCAGCGCCAAGGTGCGGCTGCCGTTCGTCATCGTCCGCGGCGACGGCGACGCCCAGCATCAGAGCGGCAAGCCCGAGGCCGACGGTGCCGTGGTGACGCAGGCGGTCAAGGGGCCGCTGCCCGACGGGAAATACACGATCGCCTATCGCGTCGTGTCGTCGGACGGGCACCCGATCGAGGGGGAGATCCCGTTCCGGGTGAAGGGCGCGGAAAAGGCCGCTCCCAGCGCCGAGCCGTCCGGCGCCGCGTCCGACGCCGCGACGGGGGCCGCCGGTGAGACGCCCGCGCCCGCCGAGACCGCGGCCTCGCCCCCGCCTGAGCAGTCATCCGAGCAGCCGGCGGCGGCGCCCAGCGGCGACGCCACGATCGAGGCCGACACGGCCGCGGCCGAGCAGGACGTCACGTTCCCCGTCTGGCTGATCGTCGTCATCGGCGCGCTCGTCGGCATCGGCATCGGCTTCCTGCTCAGCGCGCGGAGAAAGCAGCCATGACCCGATCGGTGCGCCTCGCGCTCGTGACCACGGTGGCCGCCGTCGCCGCCCTGGTCATCGGCATGATCGCGGGCGGCAGGGCGTTCCCCAGGATCATCCCAGGGCTGCCCGACTCCGGCGCGGTCGTCCGGTGGGGGCTGCCGATCTCGAAGCTGCTCATGGACGCCGCCGGCGTCGTCACCGTCGGCCTGCTGCTCATGGCCGCCCTGCTGCTGCCCAACGACAAGGGCGTGCTCGGCAAGAGCGCGGTCGACTACGTCAAGGCCAGCTCGTGGGCGGCGCTGACCTGGGCCGGGGCGGCGTTCCTCGCGATCCTGTTCGGCGCGGCCGAGACCATCGGCCGCACCCTGCCCCAGGTCCTCGACCGCGTGATCCTCACCAGCTACGCCACCCAGACCACGCAGGGCGTCGCGCTGACGCTCGTGGTGCTGTTCGGGGTGGCCATCGCGCTGTTCTCGCGCGGCGCGATCACCGCGGGCGCGGCGGCGGGGCTGCTGGTGTTCGCGCTGGTGACGATGCTGCCCGCGCCGCTGACCGGCCACACCTCCTCCTCGCCCAACCACGACCTCGCCACCTCGTCGGTCGCGCTGCACCTGCTCTCGCTCGCCCTGTGGGTGGGCGGGCTCGGCGTGCTCGCGCTGCACGCGCTGCGCAAGCAGCCGCAGCTGGGGCTCGCGGCCGAGCGCTTCTCCCGGCTGGCGCTGTTCTGCTACGCGGGCGTGGGGCTGTCCGGCGTGTTCGCCCTGGTCGCCCGCCTCGGCGCGGTCTCCGACCTGTGGACCACCGAGTACGGCCTGCTCGCCCTGGCCAAGATCGTGGCCTTCGTGCTGCTCGGCTACGTCGGTTACTGGCACCGCCAGCGCACGCTGGCCGACCTCAAGGCGGGCAAGCCCCGGGCGTTCACCCGGCTGGCCGGCGGCGAGACCGTGCTCATGTTCGCCACCATCGGCGTGGCCGTGGCGCTGTCGCGGACGCCGCCGCCCGACTTCAGCATCCCGGCCGACCGGGCGTACGAGCTGCTCGGCTTCCCCATGCCGCCCGCCCTCACGCTGGGCAACGTGTTCACCCTGTGGTGGTTCGACCTGTTCTTCGCCGTGGTGGCCGCCGTGCTGGCCGGCCTCTACGCGCTCGGCGTGATCCGCCTGCGGCGGCGCGGCGACACCTGGTCGTGGGGGCGCGCCGCCTCCTGGTACGTCGGCGTCGCCCTGCTGGTGTTCGCCACCCAGAGCGGGCTGGCCCGCTACGCCAAGGTCATGTTCGACATCCACATGATCGAGCACATGACGCTGTCGATGGTGGTGCCGATCTTCCTGGTCCTCGGCGGGCCCGTCACGCTGGCCCTGCGCGCGCTCAAACCGGCCGCCAGGAGGGGCGACAGGGGGCCGCGCGAGTGGATCACCACGATCCTGCACAGCCGGTTCACCAAGGTCATCACGCATCCCGTGGTCGCCACGGCGATCTTCGTCGCGTCCACGTACGCGCTCTACTTCACGCCGCTGTTCGAGTCGGCCATGAACGAGCACCTCGGCCACATCTGGATGACCCTGCACTTCCTGCTCAGCGGCGCGCTGTTCTTCTGGGTGATCATCGGCGTCGACCCGGGCCCCAACCGGCTGCCGCACGTCGGGCGGCTGCTGATGCTGTTCGTCACCATGCCGTTCCACGCCTTCTTCGGCATCGCGCTGATGATGATGGGCACCGTGATCGCGTCCGGCTGGTACGAGCAGCTCGGCCGCACCTGGGGCGACACCCTGCTGCAGACCCAGCGCGACGGCGGCGCCATCGCGTGGGGCTTCGGCGAGATCCCGACGCTCATCGTGCTGCTGGCCATCGCCGTGCAGTGGTACCAGGACGACGACCGGCAGGCCCGCCGCGCCGACCGCAGGGCCGACCGCGCCGGCGCGGGCGACCCCGAGCTCGACTCCTACAACGCCTACCTCGCCCGCCTCAACCGCGCTGACAAGGCCGACAGGGCAGACAGGGCCGACAAGGCTGACAGGGCAGACAAGGGCGAATAGGGGCGCCGGCCTCGGGTGCGTAGCCGATCGGACATGGCCTTCTACCTTCCCACTACAAGCCCATCGACCGGCGGGTAGCCTTTCTCCCAGGGGAGACGGGTATAACCCCGTCAGGCAGCGTGCGTGGCCTTGAGGGGGGATGCGCACCGCGTTGACGGGAGCGCCGGAGTGGGGACCGGCGTGGTGGCCCGGGGTGCCGAGAAAGGCGATGACCATTGTCGGAAGAGACACGGATGCGCGGGGGGCAGAGCCTGGCCGAGGCGCTGGAGAGCTGCCTCGCCGAGTGGTCGGAGCGCACCGGGATCGCAGTGGAGACCTGGGCGCTGCCGGCGACCGACGTGCCGTCAGGCGTCTCCAGCTGCGTCATGGCCACCTTGCGTGAGGCGCTGTCCAACGTCGAGCGGCACAGCAGGGCTCGCACGGTGTCCATCGCCGTGACGGTGGGCAGGAGCGGGCTGCGCATGACCGTCAGCGACGACGGGCAGGGCTTCATCGCGTCGGGGCCCGGGGGCGGCATCGCCCGCATGCGGGCGGCGTTCGCCGAGGCCGGGGGGAGTCTGTCGGTCAACAGCGTGCTCGGCGAGGGCACCACGGTGTCCGGCGTGGTGCCGGCCTCGCGCCCCTGACCGCCCCGCCCGAGTGACGGGGCGGGTCAGGTCAGGGCAGGGTGAGGATCTCGCTGCCGGTGTCGGTGACCACGATCGTGTGCTCGAACTGGGCCGTACGCTTGCGGTCCTTCGTCACCGCCGTCCACTTGTCGGGCCAGATCTCGTATTCGATCGTGCCCAGCGTCAGCATCGGCTCGATGGTGAACGTCATGCCCGGCACCAGCTCCACCCGCAGCGACGGGTCGTCGTAGTGGGGCACCATGAGGCCGGAGTGGAAGGTGGAGCCGATGCCGTGGCCGGTGAAGTCGCGCACGACGCCGTAGCCGAAGCGCTTGGCGTACGCCTCGATGACGCGGCCCACGACGTTGAGCTGGCGGCCCGGCGCGACGGCCTTGATGGCCCGCATCATCGACTCGCGGGTGCGCTCGACCAGCAGCCGCGACTCCTCGTCGACCTCTCCGACCAGGAACGTCGCGTCGGTGTCGCCGTGGACGCCGCCGATGTAGGCGGTGATGTCGACGTTGACGATGTCGCCGTCCCGCAGCACGGTGTCGTCGGGGATGCCGTGGCAGATGACCTCGTTGATCGAGGTGCACAGCGACTTCGGATAGCCCTTGTAGCCCAGCGTGCTGGGGTAGGCGCCGTGGTCGAGGAGGAACTCGTGGCCGATCCTGTCGAGCTCGTCGGTGGTGACGCCCGGCCGGACGTTTCTGCCGACCTCCTCGAGAGCCTGGGCGGCGATCCTGCCCGCCACGCGCATCCGCTCGATGATCTCGGGGGTCTTCACGTCGGACTCGCCGGTCTTGGGGCGCTTCTTGCCGACGTACTCCGGCCGCTCGATGTGGGCGGGAACCTTTCGCATGGGCGAAACTCGCCCTGGCTGGAGCAGTGTCGTCATGAAACACGAGTCTACGGGGCAGAATTGACCCCGTGAGCGAAGGCCAGTGGTGGTTCTGTCTCAAGCACATGCGGGTCGAGCCCGACCAGGGCTGCCCCAACAAGGATCGGATGGGCCCTTACGCGTCGGAGCAGGAGGCGGCAGGAGCGTTGCAGCGTGCCGCCGACCGCAACAAGGCGTGGGACGAGGCCGATCAGGACGACGACTGACGTCCTGCCGCCCTCGGCACCGCCCTGGCCAGCTTGACCAGGGCGGTGACCCCGATGGCCGCCCAGATCAGGTTGAGCGCCGCCGACGGCCAGGCAGCGCTGTACGCGCTGTTGATCATCAGCCCGACGGAGCCGCCGAGGTTGATCAGCTGGTACGCGAGCCCGTCGCCCGACAGACGGGCGGACGAGACGAGGGCGTAGCCGGCCAGCAGCAGGGCCGCGCCGGCCCAGCCGACGGCGTCGAGCAGGAGATCCATGGGCGACAGTCTGCGCACTACGGGCACTGAAGCACAATTAAAGAAACCTTCGCTCCGGGCCTAAGCTGTCCTACATGGAGATCGACCCCCGGCGATTACGCGTCCTGCGTGAGGTGGCCAGGCGTGGCGGCGTCGCGCGGGCCGCCGAGGCGCTGCACCTGACCCCGTCCGCCGTCTCGCAGCAGCTGGCCCAGCTCGAACGCGAGGTCGGCCTGCCCCTCATCGACCGCTCCCAGCGCAGCGTCTCGCTGACGCCTGCGGGGCGGGTGCTGGCAGGGTACGCCGACCGGGTGGAGGAGGAGCTGACCGAGGCCAAGCGCGAGCTGACCCGCTTCACCGAGCGCCTGGCCGGTCCCGTGCGCATCGCCGCGTTCCCCACGGTGATCACCCACGTGCTGGTGCCCGCGATGCGGGAGCTGGCCCGGCGCCATCCGCGCATCATGCCGGTCATCCGCGAGATCTACGGGCAACCGGCGCTGCAGGAGCTGCGGCTGGGGTCGGTGGACGTGCTCATCACCGAGCAGGACATGGGCCTGCCGCCGCTGTCGCTGCCGTCGCTGACCACCCGCCTGCTCTACGTCGACGAATACCGCGTCGTCGTGCCGCCCTCCTGGCCCGACCCGCCGGCCACGGTCGAGGACCTGATGCGGCGGCCGTGGGTGGCGGGCGACCCCGCGCAGGCGTGCGGGCAGGCGCTGGAGCGGCTGGCGGGGCTGCACGGGTCCGAGCCGCGCAAGGTGCACGTCATCACCGAGTTCGGGCCGACGCTCGCGCTGGTCGCGGCCGGGCACGGGGTGGCGATCGTGCCGGAGCTCGCGCTGCTCGACGTCCCCGAGGGCGAGGTACGCGTGAGCGACATCCGCGACATCGGCGCCCGCCGCCTGGACACCGTCACCCGGGTGAGCCGCACCCGCTCAGGCGAGCCCGACCCGGTCCAGGCCGTGGTCATCAAGGCCATCGAGGAGGCCACCGCCGCCCTCGCCCCGGCCCTGCGCGCCCGCCTCTCCGCCGACCAGCCGTGAGATGTCAGTCGGTGAGGCGGGGGCCGCTGACCTTGTCGAGGAGGCGGGCGAGGCGTTCGCGCAGTCCAGGGCGCTGGTCGGCCTCGCCGGCCGCCGCGCTCACCAGGTGCTGAGCCCCGTCGAACGTCACCAGCCCGTCGCGCGGCACCGCGATCGCGTCGTGGGCCAGCCCGGCCAGCTCGCGGTCGCCGCCCTCGATCGCCAGGATCGTCGCCCCCGTACGGCGCGCGTCGTCGACGCGTTCGAGCAGCGGCACCGGAGCCTGCTGCTCGGCCAGCACGAACAGCGTCTCCCCGCGCCCCGCCTGCTCCAGCCGGTCGAGCCCGACCCGCAGGTGCGGCGGCGCGTCGGGCGGCGGAGCCCAGCGCAGCAGCGTGGGCGTGAGCTGGGACAGCCCGGAGAACCTGGCCTCGTCGGCGAGGTGGGCGGTCAGGTGCCAGGGCTCGTCGTCGGGGGTGCCGACCAGCAGCAGCCCGCCGGGCGAGCGGGTGGCGCGCAGGGCCAGGCCCAGCTCGCGGGCGCGTTCGAGCCAGCCGGTCTCGGCCAGGAGTTCGCGCAGGAGGGCCACCGATCCTGAGTCCATGCCTCCATGGTGCCTGACGGACCGGGCGCGGGGTGTCTGGTTCCCATGTGACGTATTGACACGGAACGTGTTTCTCCGTCATTTCGGGCCTTGACATGGAGTTACCCTCGGGTAACGATCGGGCTCGCGGCGCCGCCGTCCCCCAAGCGCAGACCTCACGGAGAGGGGCGGCACATGACCTTACGTGTGCGCGTCAGCATGTTCCTGACCCTGTTATCGATCATGTCGTTCGTCGCGGCGCCCGCCCGCGCCGCGGCGGCGGGAGACGTCGTCTCCGCCCAGCCCACCACGGTCTACCTGCTGCCGGGCAAGCTGCTCGAAGTCCCGGTCAACGCCTGGCACCTGCGCTACACCTCCACCTCCGCCATCGGCACGCCCAACACGGTCTCCGGCACCCTGCTCGTGCCGAAGGCGTCGTATCCGCTCGGCCGCCGCCCGATCATCGGGTACGCCGTCGGCACCCACGGGCTCGGCGACCAGTGCGCGCCGTCCGTCAGCATGAGCCAGGGCCGCGAGGCCGAGCTGGCGCTGGTGAGCCTGTTCCTGCTGAAGGGGTACGCGGTCGCGATCACCGACTACGAAGGGCTCGGCACGCCGGGGCAGCACACGTACATGGCGGGCCTCTCGCAGGGGCACGCCGTGCTCGACTCGATCAGGGCCGCCACCCGCGTGCCCGCCGCGGGGCTGTCCGCCCAGGCGCCGGTCGGCATCATGGGCTACTCCCAGGGCGGCGCGTCCGCCGGGTGGGCGGCGCAGCTCCAGCCGTCGTACGCGCCCGAGCTGCGGCTGCGCGGCGTCGCCGCGGGCGGGGTGCCCGCCGACCTCGGCGCGGTGGCCCGCAACCTCGACGGCGGCCCGAACTTCGGGCTGGCCGCCGCGGCAGGGGTGGGACTGGACGCCGCCTATCCCGAGCTGGACCTGGAGGCCGACCTCAACGACCGGGGCAGGGCGCTGCTCGCCGACGCGGCCGACGACTGCGTGGGCGACCTGAGCAAGCTCGCCGGGCTGCGCTTCTCCGACATCAGCCCGATCGACCTGATGAACCAGCCCAAGTGGCTCGCCCGCCTGGCCGAGAACCGGCTCGGCGGCACGCCGCCGCGGGTGCCGGTGTTCCTCTACCACGGGCGCGGCGACGAGATCATCCCGCTCGCGGTCGGGTCGGCGCTGCGCTCGGAGTACTGCCGGGCCGGCGTGAACGTGCGCTGGGCCTCGCTGCCCGCGCCGAACCACGTGACGGGCGCCATCGAGGGCGGCCCGCTGGCCATCGAGTGGCTGGCCCTGCGCATGCTGGGGCTGCCCGCGTTCGGCAACTGCTGACCCGATTCGTCCCGGCCCCGCTCGGGGCCGGGACACGGAGGCGCCCGGCACGCCGGCGGGAAGCGATCCTGACATGATCTGGTTATGGCAGACGTGAACAAGCTTTCCATCGGAATCCTCGGCGGCACCGGCGACCAGGGCAAGGGGCTCGCCCGCAGGTTCGCGCTGGCCGGACACCCCGTGCTCATCGGCTCCCGCAACGCCCAGCGCGCCCAGGAGGCGGCCGAGTCCATCGGGGCCGGCGCCAGCGGGGGCGAGAACGCCGACGTGGCGACCAGGGCCGACATCGTGATCATCGCGGTGCCGTACGAGGGGCACAAGGCGCTGCTGGAGTCGTTGCGGAGCGAGCTGGCCGGGAAGATCGTCGTCGACTGCGTCAACCCGCTCGGCTTCGACAAGAAGGGCGCCTACGCGCTGCCGGTCGAGGAGGGCAGCGCCGCCGAGCAGGCCGCCGCCGTGCTGCCGGACAGCCGAGTGGTGGCCGCGTTCCACCACGTGTCCGCCGTGCTGCTGCTCGACCCGGCCGTCGAGAAGGTCGATCTCGACGTGCTGGTGCTGGGCGACGACCGTGAGGCCACGGACGCCGTCCAGGCGCTGGCCGAGGCCATCCCCGGGGTGCGCGGCGTGTACGGCGGGCGGCTGCGCAACGCCTACCAGATCGAGGCGTTCACCGCCAACCTCATCTCCATCAACCGCCGCTACAAGGCCCACGCCGGCATCCGCATCACCGACATCTGAGCCGGCATCTGGGCCGGCATCTGAGCCGACATCTGGGCCGGCGCCTGACACAGCACCAGACACGGCGCCTGGTACGGCGGCCTAGAGCCAGCCGGCGTCCTGGGCGATGCGGATGGCGTCGATCTTGTTGCGGGCGCCGGTCTTGGTGATGGCGCCCGTGAGGTAGTTGCGCACGGTGCCGGGCGACAGGTGCAGGCGGGCGGCGATGTCCTCGGCGGAGGCGCCCCTTGCGGCCTCCTTCAGCACGGTCGTCTCCCTGGGCGTCAGCGGGCTCTCGCCGTACTCCATGGCGGCCGAGACCAGCTCGGCGTCCAGGACGCGCAGCCCGGCGGCGGTACGCCGGATCGCGTCGGCGAGCCGGTCGCCCGGAGCGTCCTTGACGAGGAACGCCTCGATGCCGGCGGCCAGCGCCCTGCGCACGTTGCCCGGCTGCCCCATGGCGGTCAGCACCAGGATCCGGCAGGTCGGCAGCCGCTCCCTGAGCGTCGCGGCGGCGGTGATGCCGTCGACCACCGGCAGGTCGATGTCCACGACCGCGACGTCAGGCCGCACCCGCAGCGCCTCGGGGACGATCTCGTCGCCCTTGGTGACCTCCGCGACCACCTCGATGTCGCTCTCCAGCCGCAGCAGTGCGGTGAGCGCGGCGCGGATCATGTGCATGTCCTCCGCGAGCAGCACCCTGATCACGCGCTCACCTCCATCGCGAGGACGAAGCCGCCGTCGGTGGGCGTGGCGGTGCAGGTGCCGCCGGCCTGGGCGGCCCGCTCGGCGAGCCCCGTCAGCCCACCACCCGCACCCCCAGCTACACCTGCACCCGCAGCCCCACGGGCAATCCCAGCCCCAGTCCGGGTCTCGGCCCCGGCCCCAGTCCCGGCTCCCGGAACGAGCCCGCCACCGGTCGTGCCGGGTTCTGGGGGCTCGGCGCCGTCGTTGGCGATCTCCAGCCGGGCCGTCCCCCCGTGGACGGACGTGGTGATCGTGCAGGTCGTGGCCCGGCTGTGGCGCAGGATGTTCGTGACCCCCTCGCGCACCCCCCACGCCAGCGCCTGCTCCGACCTGTCCGGCAGCGCCGCGTGCGCCAGGTGGGCCTGCACGCTCACCCCCGACGACTCCAGCAGCGCCACCGCCCGGTCCACCTCGCCGGACAGCGACATCGCCCGGTAGCCCCGCGCCACCTGCCGTACGTCCTGGGCCGCCTCCCTCGCCACCTGCACCAGCTCGCCGATTTCGGTGCGGGCGGAGGCGGGGTCGCGCTCGATGAGGCGGCCGGCCAGGTCGCCCTTGAGTGCGATGGCGGTGAGGCTGCGGCCGAGCCCGTCGTGCAGGTCGCGGGAGATCCGCAGCCGCTCCTTGAGCACCGCGGCGTCCGCCAGCTCGGCCCTGGCCTCCTGCAGCTCCGCGGTGACGCGGGTGAGCCGGACCAGCGCGTACGTCATGGCCCCCGTGGTCGGCACGGTCATGACGTAGAACGCGGTGAGGAAGGCGAACCCGGGGCCCGCCCACAGCGCCCAGCCCTCGTACAGCATCATGAGGACGATCAGCGCGCTGCCCCACGGCAGCGGCAGGAACACCAGCAGCGCCCCGGCCAGCAGCGGCGCGGCCAGCGCCGACCCGCCGCCGGGCAGGGTCAGGTCGGGCAGGTAGGTGACGACGGCCTGGAGCACCAGGGGCAGCGGGTGGAGGGGCGGGCGTTCGTCGCGCAGGCCCGCCCGCATGTTGACGAAGTGGGCGGCGAGCACGGCGACCATCGTGGCGGCGGCCGGGAGCCCGTACGCCACGCCGTTCTGGAAGTGGGTCAGCGTGATCACCGTGTAGGCGCAGGCGACGGCGGTGATGAGCCACCTCGCCAGCCGCTGGGCGGCGGAGGGGAGCACGTCGTAGACCTTAAGACCTCCGCGGTTCCCAGCGAAACCAGACGCGCAGCACGACGAGCCCGAGCACCGTCCACGCGGCGAGGTTGAGCAGCGGCACGAGCAGGTCGCCGGTCCTGACGGCCTGCACGACGGCGGTGGTGGGCAGCAGGCCGAGGGCCGCGTACAGCCACCCGGGCAGCGGGATCGGCCCCATCGCGCCGGCCGCGACCCCGCAGAGCAGGAAGACCGGCATGGTGAAGACGGCGGCCAGCTCGGCGCGCGGCACGAGCACCGTGTACGCCGCTCCGAGCAGCGCCAGCACGACGGACCCCGCGAGCGTCGCGACGGCGAAGGCCACCGGATGGGCGGGCAGCGGGACGCCGGCGGTGAACCGCACGGCCACCGTGCACAGCACGATCATCGCCATGGTCTGCGTGGCCGTGCTGGCGATCTGGCCCGCCAGGATCTGCCCGTCCGTGAGCGAGGTCGCCCGCAGCCGCTTGAGCACGAGCTGGTCGCGGCGGGCGGTCAGCGCCACGGTGACGCTCATGAACGCGGTGATCGCCAGCAGCAGCGCGATCGTGCCCTGGAAGGTCGTCGTGGCGTGTTCCGCCGAGGCGACGCGCGCCATCAGGGCGGGCAGGCCGACGGCCAGGCCGACCGGCGTGACCACCGAGGCGAACAGGGTGGCGCGGTCGCGCCAGAACAGGCGGGTGCCGAGGCGGTAGGTGGCGGCCAGGCTCATCGCGGGTCCTCCACGGCGTTGTCCACGGCGTTCTTCACAGCGGTCTCCATGAACAGGTCTTCGAGCGTGGCCTGGCGCACCTCCAGGCCCTCCAGGCGCAGGCCGCGCCCCGCGGCCCAGGTCAGCAGCGTCTGCGCGGCCAGGTCGGGGTCATCGGCGCAGCAGACCGCCCGCCCGTCCTCGACGGTGACGGGCAGCGGCAGGTCATCGGGCGTCACGTGGGCGGGCAGCAGGAACGTCACCCGCCCGCCGGCCGCCGCCAGCGTCTCGGCCATGCCGCCGGCGGCGACGATGCGGCCGGCGTCCATGATGGCCAGCGCGGACGCCAGCCGCTGCGCCTCCTCCAGATAGTGGGTGGTCAGCAGGATCGTGGTGCCCTGCCGGGCGAGGCCGCGGATGACGGCCCAGGTGGCGGCGCGCGCCTCCGGATCCATGCCGGTGGTGGGCTCGTCGAGGAACAGCAGGTCGGGGCGGCCCAGCAGGGCCAGCGCCAGGTCGAGCCTGCGTTTCTCGCCGCCCGAGAGCTGGCGGACACGGGTGCCGGACCTGGCGGTCAGGCCCGCCAGCTCCAGCGCCTCGTCGCTGGGGCGGGGCGCGGCGGTGAAGTCGCGCCAGGTGTCGACGGTCTGGGCGACCGTCAGGTCAGGGAAGAACCCGGCCTCCTGGAGCATCACGCCGACCCGCCCGCGTACGGCCGCGCGGTCGGTGACGGGGTCGAGGCCGAGCACGCGTACGGTGCCCGCGTCGGGCCGCTGGAAGCCGGCCAGCACCTCGATCGTGGTGGTCTTGCCCGCGCCGTTCCTGCCGAGCAGCGCGAAGATCTCCCCCTCCGCCACCTCGAACGAGATGTCCTTCACCGCCTCGAAACCCTGGTGGCTCTTGCGGAGCCCGCGCACGTCGATCGCATTCATGCCGTCCACCTTCGCGGGCGGCCGGCGCGGGCGGCAGTGAGGAATTCACGACTTCCTGGAGAGCTTCAGCAGCGCGTCGGTGACCCCGTCGGGATCGATGAGCTGATGGAGGTGGAGGCCGGGCAGCCGGGTCACCGGCCAGCCGCGCTCGGCCGCGCGCTCGGCGGCGGCGGAGTAGCCGGGGCTGTACCACAGGCACGAGCACCTGACCTCGTCCCACCCGGCGGGGACGGGGATGGGCTGGGTGTAGTAGTCGAGCGGCAGGCGGGGCTGCTCTCCGGCCACCCGGATGCGGACGGAGGGGTCGGGCAGCATGGCCACGACGTCCTCCTCGTCCCACCAGTCGGTCCAGCGGGGGAGCATGCCGTCGGGGCCGGCGAGGTCGCGCAGGAACGGCAGGAACTCCTTCTCGGCCGTCGTGATCAGCCCCTCGCCGGGCGGGACGTGCGCGTCGGCGAACACGCAGGCCACCACCCGGTCGCCGAGCCCCTCCTTGATGACGGGGAGGAAGAACCCGGCGTTGCTGTGGGCGACGAGCACGACGGGCCCGCCGGACGGGGTCGCGGCGCGTACGGCCTCGACAACGCGCGGCCAGTAGGGGGCGCCGCCCGCGCTGATGCCGGTCAGGTCGGGCACCACGGCCGCGTGCCCGCGCCGCTCCAGTGACTCGGCCACGGGCGCCCACGTCGAGGGGCCGACGGAGGGGCTGTGCACGAGTACGAACGTCGTCTGCATGCCCTCCACCCTTACAGAGGCCCGGGACAGAGCGGGACGCCAGGACGGTGGAGGCGCAGCGTGGGCGGGGTGTTCACCGCTCGCGAAAAGCAGCGGGACCCCATGTCCCACCCCGGGTCTGCCATCGGAAGGTCCGACAGGGGATCCTGCTGGTATGAACGATTTCCGCCCCGAGGCGCAGTCCCAGGCCACATCTGCTGATAAGTCCGAAATGTCATCCGAAATGCGGCCAGAAACGCGGACCGTACACGTGCCGCACGTCCCCGTCGAGGGCAGCCGTCCCATCGCCGTGCCCATCTACCAGACCTCTGGGTTCGTCTTCGACGACCCGGCCCTGATGGCCGAGTCGATGGGCCGCCCGGACAAGTCCTTCTTCTACGGGCGCTACAGCAACCCGACCGTGCGCTCGCTGGAATTGGCGGTGTCCGGGCTGGAGGGCGGCGCGGGCGCCATCGCCACCGGCTCCGGCATGGGCGCGATCAACACCGTGCTGCTCGGCCTGCTCAAGCCCGGTGACCACATGGTGGCCCAGAACTCGTTGTACGGCGGCACCGCCGCCATGCTCAACGAGCTGGTCGCCAGGTTCGGGATGGAGGTCTCGTACGTGCCGGAGAACGACCCGGCCGCGCTGCGGGCCGCCGTACGGCCGCAGACCAAGCTCCTCTACATGGAGACCATCAGCAACCCGATGACGCTGGTCGCCGACCTGCCCGCGATGTGCGCGACGGCCCGCGAGCTGGGCATCCTGTCGGTGGTGGACAACACGTTCGCCTCGCCGCTGCTGTGCCGGCCGATCGAGCACGGGGCCGACATCGTGGTCCACTCCTCGACCAAATACCTGTCCGGGCACACCGACGTGGTGGGCGGCATCGCGGTCTTCGCCGACGAGGAGCTGTACCAGCGGGTGTGGCGGTTCAACATCGAGCTGGGCGCCTCGCCCGACCCGTTCGCGGCCTGGCTCACCCTGCGCGGCATGCAGACGCTGGCGCTGCGCATGGAACGCCACTGCGCCAACGCCCGCATCCTGGCGACCCGGCTGGAGGAGCACCCGGCGGTCGCCGCCGTGCACTGGCCCGGCCTCGCCTCGCACCCGTCGTACGAGCTGGCCGGCAAGCTGCTGTCCGGATGCGGCGGCGTGTTCTCCTTCGACCTGACCGGCGGGCGGGAGGCGGGGGAGCGGTTCATGAGCTCCGTACGCCTGGCGCTGCTCGCCCCCTCCCTGGGCGGTGTCGAGACGCTGATCCTGCACCCGGCGACCACCTCCCACCGCTCGCTCAACGCCGAGGAGCTGCGGCGCAGCGGCATCGGCGAGGGCACGGTCCGCATCGCCGTCGGCATCGAGCACCCCGAGGACCTGTGGGCGGACCTCCAGCGGGCCCTGGCATAGCCTGGAACGCGACGATCAAAGGGGGAATCTTGACCACTGTCACCCACGCGGGCGTCGCGGCGGCCGCCGCCCGGATCTCCGGGCACGTCCTGCGCACACCCGTGATCGAGGTCGCACCGCGGCTCTGGCTCAAGCTGGAGCTGCTGCAGCACTCCGGTTCCTTCAAGGTGCGCGGGGCCTTCAACCGCATCATGTCCGCCGGCGACCTGCCCGCCGCCGGGGTCATCGCGGCCAGCGGCGGCAACCACGGGCTCGCGGTGGCGTTCGCGGCGCGCGCGCTGGGCGTGCGGGCGGAGATCTTCGTCCCGACCGTGACCAGCCCGGTGAAGGTGGCCGGGCTGGAGCGGCTGGGCGCGCACATCACCCAGACCGGCGCCATCTACGCCGAGGCGGCCGAGGCCGCGGCCAAGCGGGCCGCAGAGACCGGCGCGCTGTCCGTGCACGCCTACGACCAGCCCGAGGTGGTGGCGGGCCAGGGCACGACCGGGCTGGAGCTGATCGAGCAGACCGGTGCCGTCGACACCGTGCTGGCGGCGGTCGGCGGCGGCGGTTTCGCGGCCGGCATCACGGTGGGCACGTCGGTGTCGGGGCCGCGCATCGTGGCCGTCGAGCCCGAGCGCATCCCCACGCTCAACGCGGCGCTGCGGGCCGGCGAGCCGGTGCCGGTCGAGGTCAGCGGCGTGGGGGCCGACGCGCTGGGGGCCAGCAGGATCGGCGGGCTGGCGTTCCAGATCCTGAACGACCCCCGGGTGGAGAGCGTGCTGGTGAGCGACGAGGCCATCATCGCCGCGCGGCGCACCCTCTGGGAGCGCCACCGGGTGGCGGCCGAGCACGCCGGCGCGGCCGCCTACGCGGCGCTGCTGTCGGGCGCCTACCGGCCGGAGCCGGGGGAGCGCGTGGCGGTGGTGGTGTGCGGCTCCAACACCGACCCCGCCACGCTCACCGCCGAGAACTAGTTCTCAGCTGTACGTGTGCTCGGGTGCCGGGAAGGCACCCGACACCACGTCGCCGGCGAACTCCCGCACCGCCCGGTCCAGCTCGGCGCCGAGGTCGGCGTAGCGCTTGACGAACTTGGCCGGGCGCGGCGTCAGCCCCATGAGGTCCTGCCAGACCAGCACCTGCGCGTCGGTGGCCGCCCCCGCGCCGATGCCGATCGTCGGGATCGCGAGCGAGGTCGTCACCCGCTGCGCGAGATCGGCCGGCACGCATTCGAGCACCACCGCGAACGCCCCGGCCCGCTCGAGGTCCTTGGCGTCCGCCATCAGCTCGTCGCCCGCCTGGCCGCGCCCCTGGACGCGGTAGCCGCCCATCACGTTGACCGACTGCGGGGTCAGGCCGAGGTGCGCCATCACCGGGACGCCGGCCGAGACCAGCGCCTCGACCTGCGGCAGCACCCGGCGCCCGCCCTCCAGCTTGACCGCGTGCGCCCCCGCTTCCTTCATGAACCTGGCCGCCGACTCCAGCGCCTGCTGCGGCGAGCCCTGGTACGACCCGAACGGCAGGTCGGCCACCACGAGCGCGCGCGACGAGCCGCGGACCACGGCCGCGGTCAGCGGCAGCAGGTCGTCCATCGTGACCGGCAGCGTGGAGTCGTAGCCGTAGACGACCATCGCCGCCGAGTCGCCGACCAGCAGCACGGGGATGCCGGCCGCGTCGAACACCTTCGCCGTCATGGCGTCGTAGGCGGTGACCATGGGCCACCGCTCTCCGCGCTGCTTGGCGGCGGTGAGGTCGCGGACGGTGACGCGGCGGCCGGACGCGCCGCCGTACAGCGTGGTTGAAGAGGACATGTGACAACCCTCCAGAAACGTCTCGAGGCGCCCTGCTGCGTCCCCGGACTCCCTCGATGATGGCACGCGGAAAACCGGTGGCGAAAACGTCGGTGGCCTTTGCCAGAATCTGTGCGGAGGTAACGAACGTTCATGGCTCTCGACCCTTACCGAAATCTGCTCAAGATCCCTGGCGTGCCCACGCTGCTCCTGGTGGGGCTGCTGGCGCGGGTGCCGTCCACGGCCACCGCGATGGCACTGACCCTGCACGTCGCCACCACACTCGACCTGGGATACGGCAGAGCCGGGGTGATCACCGCGGTCAGCACGATCGGCATGGCCATCGGTTCCCCGCTGTCGGGCAGGTTCGTCGATCGTCACGGGCTGCGTCCCGTGCTCGTCGTCACGACCGTGGCCCAGGCCGCGTTCTGGGCGTGCGCGTGGTCGCTGCCGTTCCCCGCGCTGCTCGCCGCGACGGCGCTCGCGGGGCTGCTCGGCATGCCGGTGTTCAGCGTGACCCGGCAGTGCCTGGCCGCGATGGTGCCGGTCGACCGGCGGCGCAGCGGGTTCGCGCTCGACTCGATGCTGGTCGAGGTGTCCTACATGGTCGGGCCCGCGCTGGCCGTCGCGGGCATCACCACGTTCGGCAGCGGGGTGACCATGGCCGCGATCGGCGCCGGGCTCACCGTGGCCGGGCTGGGGCTGATCGCGCTCAACCCGCCCACCAGGTCGGCGGAGGAGGACGCCGCGGCGCAGGGCGTGCGGGTGCCCAGGCGGCAGTGGCTCACGCCGGGGTTCGTGGCGCTGCTCGGCACGGTCGCCGCCGCCACGTTCGTGCTGACCGCGTCCGAGCTGTCGCTGGTCGCCACCATCAACGAGGCGGGCCAGACCGCGTGGGTGGGCCTCGCGGTGGCCGTCTGGAGCGGCGCCTCGCTGGTCGGCGGCTTCGTCTACGGCGGGCTGTCGCGGGGCTTCTCGCCGCTGGTGCTGATCGGCGGCATGGGGCTGCTCACCGTTCCGGTCGGGCTGGTCGGCGGCGGGTGGCACTGGGTGGTCCTGGCGCTGCTGCCGGCGGGGCTGCTGTGCGCGCCGTCGTTGTCGTCCACGGTCGACGCGCTCAGCCGGTGGGTGCCGAGCGCGGCCAGGGGTGAGGCGATGGGCCTGCACGGCACGGCGCTGCTGATCGGCGGCGCGGTCTCGGCGCCGATCGCGGGCGCCGTCATCGACGGGGTGGGCCCGTCGTGGGCCTTCGCGGTGGCCGGGCTGGTCGGCGTGGTGATGGTGCTCATCGCCCTGCCCTTCTGGCGCCGCCACCCGTCGGAGCCGACGGTGCTGACCGTTCCCATCACGGAGAAGGTCGTGGCCACCGAGCCCGATCCGGTGTGAGTGTTCTCACCCTCGCTGCCGCAGCCGGGGTTCCGTGAACCCCGGCTGCGGGCTTTCCCGAAGCTGTGACCTGCTACTTCACCCCTCGCGTCGCCGGGATGAGGGCCGCCGTTCACACGGTAGTTACGAAACGGGACCGTTGCGTATCGGAAATAGCTCGCGATACGGTGGCGTTGCGAAACTCTGTCGTATCGAAATTAAGGACTTCTTCATGGACCCGATGACGGGACATCCACGCCGATGGGGCATCCTCGGCGTGCTGGTGTTCAGCCTGCTGGCGGTCGTGCTGGACAACACGATCCTGAACGTCGCGATGAAGACCATCGCCGACGAGACCGTGGGGCTGGGCGCCACCCAGAGTGAGCTCGAATGGGCGATCAACTCCTACACCCTGGTGTTCGCCGGACTGTTGTTCACCTTCGGCGTGATCGGTGACAGGACCGGTCGCAAGCGCATGTTGTTCATCGGCATGGCGCTGTTCGGCCTGGCCTCACTCGCCAGCGCCTACGCCCAGGACCCGATGCAGCTGATCCTGGCCAGGGCGGCGATGGGCATCGGCGGCGCGGCCATCATGCCGGCCACCTTGGCGATCATCTCCAACGTGTTCCCGCCCGGCGAGCGCGGCAAGGCGATCGGCGTGTGGGCCGGCGGCGTGGGCCTCGCCGTCGCGATCGGGCCCATCACCGGCGGCCTGCTCATCGAGCACTTCTGGTGGGGCTCGGTCTTCCTCATCAACGTGCCGATCGTGATCGTCAGCATGATCCTCATCGCGACTCTCGTGCCGGAGTCGCGCGACCCCAAGCCGTCCAGGCTCGACCCCGTCGGCGTGGTGCTGTCGATCATCGGGCTCGTGGCCATCGTGTACGGCATCATCCGCGGCGGCGAGCTGGCCACCGTCGCCAGCGCCGAGGTGCTGGTCCCGACCCTGTTCGGCGTGGCGGTGCTGGCCGTCTTCGTCTGGTGGGAGCGGCGCATCGACCACCCCGTCTTCGACGTGCGCAGCTTCACCAACGTCCGGTTCAGCTCGGCCATCGGCATGATGGGCATCGTCTTCTTCGCGATGATGGGCGGGATGTTCTTCCTGACGTTCTACCTGCAGATCGTGCTGGGCTTCACGCCGGTGCAGGCGGGCGCGCTGATGATCCCGTTCGCGGCGGCGCAGCTCATCTTCGCGCCGCTCAGCCAGCGGGTCACCGAGCGGCTGGGTGCCAAGCTGTCGGCCACGCTGAGCATGATCGTGGTGACGTTCGCGCTCGGCAGCTACGCGTTCATGGACCAGAACACCCCGATCGTGCTCATCGAGGTCATCTTCTTCGTGCAGGGCGCCGCGATGGCCAACATCATGCCGCCGGCGACCACCGCCATCATGGAGTCGCTGCCCCGCGAGAAGGCCGGCGTCGGCTCGGCCATGAGCAACACCGTCCGGCAGGTGGCCGGTGCGCTCGGCGTGGCCGTGCTCGGCTCGGTGCTGTCGTCCAGCTACCGCGGCGAGATCGCGCCCGCGCTGGCCGTGCTGCCCGAAGGCGCGCGGCACGCCGCGGGCGAGTCCATCATGGCGACCATGGGCGTCGTGCAGGAGCTCGGCGAGCGCGGGCAGGCGCTGGTGCAGCCGGCCTTCACCGCCTTCGTCGACGGCATGCACGTGACCGCGCTGGTCTCGGCGGCGATCGGGCTGCTCGGCATCGTCGTGGTGGCCGTGTGGATGCCGGGAAAGCCGCGGCTCGCCAAGCACGCCGAGAACAGGGAGCCGGTGCTGTCGTCCTCGGGAGGATGACGGACATGTCGGTGGGCACGTACCGTTTATCACGGGAAGGGATAGGAGGAGGCTTTTGTGCCTCCTCCTGCCCCCGAGAGCGGCGCGGTGCTGATGGCGCCCGCGCCGGAGATGTATGGTGAGGCCGCGATGTCGATCCAGCAAACCGGGACCGCCCGCCCCGCGGGCCGTCCGCGCAGCGAGAAGGCCGAGAAGGCGATCATCGAGGCGACCCTCGACATGATCGCCGAGGGCCTGGGCATGTCCGATCTGACCATCGAGGCGATCGCCGCGCGGGCGGGAGTCGGCAAGACCACCATCTACCGGCGCTGGGCCAACAAAGAGGACCTCGTCGCCGACGCCCTGTCCACGCTCAAGACGCCGGTGCCGCCGCTGCCCGGCACGTCCGTGCGCGACGACCTGATCGCGCTGGTCGACAGCATGAGCAGAGACGGCAGCGACGCACGCAACCGGTGCGTGCTCAACATCGCGATGAGCGAGGCCGACCGCTACCCGCGCCTGATGGAGCGCTTCGTCAAGCGGGCCGTCGAGCCGCGGCGGGCGGCCATCCGCGCGGTCATCGAGCGCGGCATCGCCACCGGCGAGCTGCGCCGCGACCTCGACGTGCACATGGCGCTCGCCATCATCTCCGGCACGATGATGTACCAGACGAAGCGCAGCCCGGCCGAAGGGCTGCCGCCCGACCTCGGGCAGCGCGTCGTCGACACCGTGCTGGCCGGCCTCGCGCCCTAGCGGCCGGCCGTCCTGCGGCGGAACAACACGGCCGCCACCGGCAGCGCCGCCGCCACCGCGCCCGCCAGCCACGCCGCCACCACCCCGCCCGACGCGCCCATGGGCTGGTCGAGCAGCAGCGCCCGCAGGGCCGTGATGATCGGCGTGAGCGGCTGGGCGAGCGCGAAGTCGCGCAGCACCCCGGGCATCGTCTCGGCGGGCACGATGCCGTCCGACAGGTACGGCAGGAACAACACCACGAAGCTGAACGCTCCCGCCGCCTGCGACGACCTGACCAGCAGCCCCCACACGGCGGCCAGTGCCGACAGGGCCAGCACGTAACCCGTCACCAGGGCCAGCACCAGCGCCCAGTCGGCAGGGGAGGCGTCCGGGCGGAAGCCCAGCAGCAGCGCCGCGGCCAGCGCGATGGCCGACGCGGCCACGTTGCGGATCACCGAGGCCACCACGTGACCCGCCGGGACCACCCAGCCGCCGATCGGCAGGGTGCGGAAGCGGTCGATCATGCCGGCCGTCATGTCCTCGCAGATCGTCACCGCCGTGAGCGCGGCGCCGTAGCCGCCGGACATCAGCAGCACGGCGGGGACGACGAAGTCGACGTACTCCAGGCCGCTGGAGCCGGTGGTGATGGCGCCGCCGAAGACGTACACGAAGAGAATCATGATCATCACGGGCAGGGCCGTGCTGATGATGAGGCCGTCGAGCACGCGCAGGTCGCGGCGCAGGTCGCGGACCACCAGGCGGCGCAGGTCGCCCGCCGCGTCGATCATCGGGGTGCTCATGCGGCCTCCGTCAGTTCCAGGAAGACGTCGTCGAGGGTGGGGGTGCGCAGGCGTACGCGCTCGACGGCGACGCCGGCCCGGTGCAGCGCGTCGAGGGTGCGCCGCAGGTGGTCGGGGTCCTGGAGGGCCAGCGTCAGCTCGCCCGCCGCGTCAGGGTGCGCGCCGGGCAGCGCGGCGCACGCGCGGCCCAGATCGGCGGGGTTCGCGGGACGCAGCGCCAGCCGCTCGACGCCGACCTGACGCTTGAGCGCGGCGGGGGAGCCGTCGGCGACCACGCGCCCGCCGTTGAGCAGCACGACGCGCTCGGCGAGCTGGTCGGCCTCCTCCAGGTACTGCGTGGTGAGCAGGATGGTGGTGCCCTGGGCGAGCAACTCCCTGATCACCGTCCACAGCTCGGCCCTGCTGCGCGGGTCGAGGCCGGTCGTGGGCTCGTCCAGGAACAGGATCGGCGGTGCCGACACCATCCCGGCGGCGAGGTCGAGGCGGCGGCGCATGCCTCCCGAGTACGTCCCCACCCGCCGGTCCGCCGCCTCCACCAGGCCGAAGCGCTCCAGCAGCTCGGCCGTCCGCTCGCGTGCCCGTCGCCTGCCCAGGTGGTGCAGGCCGGCGAACAGCTCCAGGTTCTCCCTTCCCGTCAGCAGGTCGTCCACGGTGGCCTGCTGCGCGGTCAGCCCGATCGCGCGGCGCACCGCCACCCCGTCGGTGCGCACGTCGTGGCCCGCCACCGTGGCCGTGCCCGCGTCGGGGGCGAGCAGCGTGGTCAGGATGCGCACGGTCGTCGTCTTGCCGGAGCCGTTCGGGCCGAGCAGCGCCACTAACGAGCCCGCCGGCACCGTCAGGTCGACGCCGTCCAGCACTCTCTTGCCTTCTCCGAAGGTTTTGACGAGCCCCCTCGCGTTAATTGTGTATGACGTACTGTGTATTGCGTTCATAGTTTTCAGAGTAATGCAGAATCCTAGGGAGGCGTCAAGGAGGAGGGCCGGATGGCGGAGGAGCGGTCGTTGCCGCCGATGCTGCGACGCATGTGGGGGCGCGAGCCGGTGCCCCGACGGGGGCCGCGTCCCCGGCTCGACCTGGCCACGATCACCACCGCCGCCATCGAGATCGCCGACGCCGAGGGCCTGGCCGGCGTCTCCATGGCCGCCGTCGCCTCGCGGGTAGGGGTGGCGACCACGGCGCTCTACCGCTACGTCGACAGCAAGGACGACCTGCTCACCTGCATGGCCGACGGCGTGGCCCCCGAGCCGCCCGACCCGGCGGGGCTCTCCTGGCGCGACTACCTCGCCCTGTGGACCCGCGCCCAGCGCGACATCCTGCTGCGCCACACGTGGCTGCTGTCGATCACCCAGTACGCCCCGCCGCTCGGCCCCAGGCGGCTGCTCTGGCTCGACCGGGCGCTGGCCGCGCTGGCCGGCACCGGGCTCGACGACGGCGAGAAGGTGAACGTGGCCAGCACCCTGACCGGCTACGCGCTGACCGACGCGGCCCTCGCCAGGGCCGCCGAATCCGGGTTCCGCGAGCTCGACCAGAGCGGCGTCGAGGGCGCGGACGACTACGGTGAGCTGCTGGCCGAGATGCTCGACCCCGCCACCTATCCGGCGCTGTCGGCCGCGATGCGGGGCGGGGCGATGCGGGGGGCCGCCGGGTGGACCGACGACGCGGACTTCGCGTTCGGGCTGGGGCTACTGCTTGATGGGGTGGAGCAGCTGATCACCCGCCGCTCCTCCTGACCCCGCCGCTCTTCCGCCTGAGCCTGGGGGCCCTCGCGCCTGCGCCCGGTGGCCCTGCCGCCCGCGCCTGCCCCGCATGACGTCGGCGGGCGCGGGGGTCTTCGGCAAGGTGCCTTTTGCGAGGTCAGGTGAGGGCGGTGGGGAGGAGGCGTTCGGTGAGCAGGCGGCGTGTCCGCTCGGGACCGGTCGCCCAGCGGCGCACCAGTTCCCATCCGTGGAAATATCCGAATATGTACGGACTCATCGGCGACGGCTGGAGGATGCCCAGCGCCCCCTTGGCCTCCTCCTCGGTGACGAGGGCCCAGCGCCGCAGGTAGGCCGTCAGCTCCGCCTCGCCGCGTCCTTCCGCTGCCATGAACGCGACGTTTCCCCATACGCCCCACAGCACGTTCTTGGCGTGGTGCACGGCGGCCAGGTCACCGTCGATGGGCGGGAGCCCGGCCATGGGCAGGGCGATGGCGTTCAGCCAGTCGCGGGCCTCGTTCTCCGGAAACAGCAGCTCCTCGGCCACCAGCCCCAGCCCCTCGCTGAGCACGAACGACGGCGACAGCATGAACCGCACCTCCTCGCCCTTGAGCATCGACTCGGCGATGTGCCCGGGATGACCCTCGTGCGCGACCAGATAGAGCAGATCCGCCAGGTTGAACGGGATGTCGGTGTTGATGTGGATCGTGGACCTGTGCCCGCCCTCGTACGCCCCGGCCCCGTGAAAGGCCACCCCGCTCACCAGCCTGCACTGCACCACCTCGTCCGGCGGCAGCGGCACGATCCGGGCGTTCGTCCGCGCCCTGGTCTCGGCCACCGCCAGCTCCACCAGCTGGGGCAGGAGCTCGACCGGGTCCAGCCGGTACGCCGCCTGCCAGGCCCGCCACCGCTCCGCCAGCGAGCCCCGCGTACCCGGCAGCGCCCGGTCCAGCTCGTCGTGCGCCCGCCCGAACACCTCCTCCGGCACCCACCGCGGCTCCAGGCCCAGGCACTCCCGCGCGTACTCGGCCAGCGGCGCCCGCTCCCCGCCCACGTACCGGGCGGCGGCGCGCATCGCCCGTACCTGGGCGGCCAGATAGGCGTCAGGCGCCGACTCCAGCAGCCGCGCCGCCTCCTCCTCGAGCGCGCCGGCGGACGCGGGCGGCTCTCCGGCGACCAGCTCGCGCCATGCCTCAGGGCCCTCATAGATGAGCGCGGTGCCCGTCACGCCACCGGTCAGGAGCCGGTTGAGCCGCAGCGCCAGCAGGGCGTGCTCTCGCCGCCAGTCCATGCCGTCCCTTCCTTCCTGTCGGGATCTCACGAGGGCGGCCTACGCTAGCCGTACGGTTTTCCGTACAGTGCACGGAAGGACGCGCCGATGCCGGAGAGCATTTGGTTCCGCGACGACGCCCGCCCGCGCCGGCCCCGCCTGTCCCGCGAGCGCATCGTGACCGCCGCCGTCGAGCTCCTCGACGCCGAGGGCGTGGCCGGCTTCTCGATGCGGGCACTCGCCGCCCGCCTCAGGGCGGGGACGATGTCCCTGTACGAGTACGTCCGCAGCAAGGAGGACGTCCTCGACCTCGCCCTCGACGAAGCCATCGGCGAGATCGGCGAACCTCCGGCGGACGGCCCGTGGCGCGACCTCCTGACCGATCACCTGGTCAGGAGCCGAGCCGTCATGCGCCGCCACCCGTGGATGCCCGCCCTCATCGCCACCCGGCCCCTGCTGGGCCCGAACGCGCTCGCCGGCTCCCGCGCGATCTACGGCACGCTCGCCCGCGAGGGCCTGCACGGCCCCGCGCTGACCGCCGCGATCGGCACGCTCTCCTCCTACCTGTACGGCTTCGTCGCCGCGGAGAACACCTGGTGGGCCACGATCCGCACCCTGGCCGCCGACGCCGAACTCCGCGCCCGCGTAGCCGACCACCTGCACCGCCACGAGTCCGAGCTGGGCCACCAGGCCCAGGTGGACGACGGCGACTTCGACACCCAGTTCGGCCTGGGCCTGGACCTGATCCTCGACGGCTTGTCCACCCGCCTGAAGGAAAACCCTCGCGAGTGATCGGGGCGCGGGCCGCTACGCTGACGAGATCATGTGCACCTACGCGATGGTCCACTACAAGGTCCACTACGTGTGCCCGCCATGCCGCCGCAGCTTCAAGCAGCCCTGGCGGCGTCAGGACCCCCGCTGCCCCGGCTGCCAAAGACCGATGCACTACGCCGGCCACGACTTCGCCGCACCCCGCCGTGGTGACGAGCGCCGATGGCGAGCAGTGGAGGCAGTGCTGACGGCGGGCCTCCGCTACGAGGGCTTCGAGCCCTGCGGCTGCGGACGCCAACCCAAGCCCCGCCCCCGCACGAGCGCCGAGGTCCGCGCCCGCCGCCGCCTCGCCACCCGCACCACCCTCTCAGACGCCGAAGCCCTATCCCTACGCCTGTAACGCCACCACCGCCTCTGGAGCGCACCCACAGGCGCGTGAAGGGCCGTTGCCCGGAGGAGTCAGGGGGTTGTCACTGTTAGTGGAATTAGCAGCTTGCGTCAGTTCCTCTCTGCCATTGTGAGGGTGTGAAGCCTTCCGAATGGCCGCGGCGGAACGGCGTGCACTACCCGACCGCCTGGCAGTGGGCACGAGAGGGGAAGATGCCGGTCCCGGTCACCAGGACCCGCCTGCTGCGCGACCCGTCCGCGTCGTTGATCGTGGTCGAGTATCGTGACCGGGCGGCCAGGTTCGGTTTCGAGCAGCTGCCGGTCGCATTCGAGGCGAGCAGGCGGCGCATCGTCGTGATCGACGACGACGAAGCCGCGCCGATGTCGACGACGATCTGGTCCGCGACATGATCCATGCCCGCTTGTACGGGCGCCGCTCGGCATCGCGCTGCACCGGGGCGGCCTTGCGCGCGGTGCGGGAGGCGGTATGAGCGATCGGCAGGGATACCGCGTGGAGCTGGCTGTGACGCTTGAGCAGCGTGTCCGACTCGCCCAGCACGCGGGCCTGTCGCGGGTGGTGGAGAACTTCTGCCTGGAGAAGGTGAAGGCCGCGCTCGCCCAGCGGGAGGCGGAGAAGACCTACGGCGTGCCGGAGGAGGATCTGACACCCATTCCGTGGTCGGCTCCCGCGCTGGAGCGGATGTGGCGTGCAGAGCACCGCGCCCGCTTCCCGTGGTTCACCGGGGAGGGCTTGTCCTCCAGGGTGCCGAAGGAGGCGTGCCGGGTCCGGGCGGCCGGGTTCAGGAACTTCTTCGACTCCAGATCGGGGAAGAGGAAGGGCCGTAAGGCCGGGTTTCCGGGCTGGCGCACGCGCAAGCACGGCTTGAGGTTCCGCTATGACGCTGACCGTGCCCGGCCTGAGTCTTCTCGGCTTGTCCGCGTTCCCGGCGTCGGGATAGTGCGCACGCGCGAGGACATGTCGTGGCTGACCGGTCGCATCGCGGGCGGGCGCGCTCGGGTCGTCGGCGCCACCGTGCGCGAGCAGGCCGGGCGTTGGTGGGTGTCGTTCCAGCTCGAGATCGACCGTACGGACGTCAACGAGCGGCGGACGGTCGCGGCAGAGGCGCCGGCGTGCGGGATCGACGTCGGGATCACGACGTTCGCCACGATCGTGGACGACGACGGCACCGTCACCGAGATCCAGGCCCCCAAGCCGCTCAAGGCCAGCCTGCGTAAACTCCGCACAGCAGGCAAAGCGGTCTCACGCAAGAAGCCCGGCTCGAGCAACCGGGCCAAGGCCGTCCGACGTCTGGCCACGGTTCATCTCCAGGTGGCTCATCGGCGGGGGGACTTCCTGCACAAGACGACGACGATGCTCGCGAGATCCAAGCGGGCCATCGCCGTCGAAACGCTGAACGTCACCGGCATGGTCGCCAACCGGCGGCTGGCCCGCGCGATCTGCGATCTGGGGTTCGGCGAGTTCTTGCGCCAGCTCGCGTACAAGAGCCGCTGGTACGGCTCGAGCGTGTGGGCGGCCGACCGCTGGTACCCGTCCTCGAGACTCTGCGGCGGCTGCGGGGCTGTCAACCGGGATCTGACCTTGGCGGATCGGGCGTGGACGTGCGGGTGCGGACGCGAGCACGACCGTGACGTCAACGCCGCCCGCAACCTGCTCCAGGCCATGAACCTCGAGCAGGCCGCGGCATAGCCCACGTCGCCGGGCAGTTCCCCGGAGACGCTAAACGCCTGTGGAGGCGACGTAAGACCTCGAGCGATCGAGGCAGATGCCAGCGAAGCAGGCAAGAGAATCACTCAGATTCTCCGAACGGTCAGCTTCCAGAGGTGGCCGATCAGGCGGAGGCCGAGGCGTTCGGCTACGCGTTGGGAGGAGCGGTTGTCGGCGCTCGTGCTGTAGTACAGCCGGACGCCCGGCAGCAGGCTCGCCCAGGCGGCGGTGGTGGCGGCGGCGTGGCCTCGGCCGCGGTGGGCGAGGGAGGTCCACGTGCCGGCCTCGGCGCCTCCCGGGGTGTTGCGGGCGGTGTGGCAGATCGACACCACCTCGCCGTCCTCCACGATCATCGCCCACGGGGCTCCTTCGCCGCCCGCGACCAGCTCGTCCCACTCGCCGGGCGCCCATTCGGCGGGGCGCAGCGGACGTACGAGCCGGGCGTGCGCCTCCGACGCCGACGTGACCACCTCCGCGGGTACGTCGAACCGCACCGGCCCCTCCACCACATAGCTGAACCCCTCAGACAGGGTGACCCGGTCACCGCCGAGCATCGCCCTGCACGTGGCCAGCACCTCCGGAAAGCGCCCGCCTCCCGACGACACGGCTCCGAGCAGGCGCTCGGCCAGCTCGTCGGGGAGGTGGCCCGCCACGGCGGCGGTCAGCCCGCCCGTGTGGAGGTGCTCCGGCCCGGCGGTGTCCAGGCCGTCGGAGGGGGCGTCATCCGGCGCGGCGGTGGCCGCCGCCCCGTCGGGCTGGGCACGGTCTGCTGCGGGAGCGGTCAGGCCGGTGCCGGGCACGCCGGTGATGGCCGGACCGGTGGCAGGGGCGCTGGTGGTGGTCGGGCCGAGGGCGGTGGAGCCGGGGGCGGGCACGCTGGGGGTGGTCGGGCCCGTGGCGGGTACGCCGATCACCATGTCTTCGGGGCCGGGAAGGCGGCCGCGTTCGTCGAGGCGCCAGATGACGCCCACCTCGATGCGCAGCAGGTCGGTGTCGGTCAGGCGGGGTGTCCGGGGAGCGTGGCCGGGCAAGCGTCTGTCGTCAGGGTCGCTGTCGTCTGAGGTCATGGTGTTCGAGCCTAGGCCGTCACGGGTGCGGGGGTCAGGGTGAAGGGGATGGTGGCGGCTACGCGGCCGTTGACGATGACGTCGAGCTCTCGGGCGCCCGGCGGCTCGTCGCGGGTGGTGACCGGGCGGAACGAGTGGGTCTTGCGTACGGTGAACCGCGCTCCTGGTTCGTCGGCGTCGCGCTGGCCCAGATGGAACACGCGGCGCGAGCCCGCTCGCCTGATCGCGTATTTCAGCAGCACAGGGCCCGCCGCGCCCGCCGTCACCGTGACCGCGAAGGCCAGCTTGCCGCCCACCGCCACCGTGTCGGACTCCAGCGCCAAGGTGTCCACCGAGCCGCTGCCCGGGGTGGCGCCCATCAGGGCCAGGGCCTCGGGGTGGCCGGCGCGGAGCAGGCCGCGTACGGCGTGACGCAGCACCCGCTCCACGTGCGAGCCGCCGTCGGAGCGCCAGCGGGCCAGCAGGCCGAGCGCGACCTCGGGGTGGTCTTTGGCGAGGTCGTTGACGTGGTTGGCGACCGAGCGGCGAACATATTCGCTCGCGTCGTCGCGCAGCCGGTCGAGGAGCGGGAGCGTCGGCCCCGGCGTCATCAGCCAGGACACCCGCGTGGCCCACGGCAGCCTCGGGCGGGAACCCTCGGAGGCCAGGCGGCGCAGGTGCTCGTCAGGAGACCCGGCCCACCCGTGCATGATCTTGAGGGCGTCGTCGCGGTGACGCTCAAGGAAGGGGCGTACGGCGAACTCGCCCGTCGCGTACGGCGTCAGCACGGCCAGCGTGCGCATCCCGTCGTCGAGGTGGTCGAGGCCCCGCTGGGCGGTGTGCTCGGTGGCGGGCCAGCCGCTCCACATGTCGAGCTTCACCCGCCCGGCCGCCTCACGGACGATCTCGGCCGCCTGCGGGTAGGGCAGCGGCAGCGCCTCGTCGAGCGCGGCGGCGACGTGGGTGACCCGGGCCTTCAGCTCCAGGCCGTCGAGCCCGTGGACCGCCTGCTCCACGAACCGCTCGCGCGGGAACGCCGCCCATGCCGCGGACAGCCCGTCGGCCAGCACGGACACCGACCCGTGGTTGATCATTTCCTTCAGAGGTTGAGCCACGGGAAGACCTTGCCAGGCGCCACCGACAGTTCCCGGTCGAAGCGAGAACACGGCCCCGCCGGCAGCGGGGCCGTGCGGGCCGGATCAGGTGGTCTCGCGCCAGCGGTTGGTGATGGGGAGGCGGCGGTCGCGGCCGAAGTTCTTCGGGGTGATCTTGGGGCCGGGCGGGTACTGGCGCCGCTTGTACTCCGCCAGGTCCACCAGCCGGATCACCCGCGTCACCAGCGCGGGATCGTGCCCGGCCGCGATGAGCTCCTGCGAGCCCATGTCCTTCTCCACGTAGTCGTCGAGCAGCCGGTCGAGCACCTCGTACGGCGGCAGCGAGTCGGTGTCGCGCTGGTCGGGACGCAGCTCGGCGCTGGGCTCCTTGGTGATGGAGTTCTCGGGGATGGGCCGCTCGGCGTCGAGCAGGAACCCGGGGAGCGTGTGGGCGTTGCGCCACCTGGACAGCTCCCACACCATCGTCTTCGGCACGTCCTTGATGGGCGCGAAGCCGCCGGCCGAGTCGCCGTAGAGGGTGGAGTAGCCGGTGGCCAGCTCGCTCTTGTTGCCGGTGGTCAGCACCAGGTGACCGTGCTCGTTGGACAGCCCCATGAGCAGCATGCCGCGTACCCGCGCCTGGAGGTTCTCGGCGGCCAGGCCGGACAGGTCGATCTCCTTCTCGTACGCGTTGACGATCTCGGCGATCGGCACCACCCGTGCGTTGATGCCTTGCCTGCGCACCAGCTCCTCGGCGTCGGCCAGGGAGTGGTCGGAGGAGTAACGGGACGGCATGAGGACGACGTTGACCCGCGAGGGACCGATGGCGTCGGAGGCGATGGTGGCGGTCAGCGCGGAGTCGATGCCGCCGGACAGGCCGAGGATGACGGACTGGAAGCCGTTCTTGGCGACGTAGTCGCGCACCGCGAGCACCAGCGCGGCGTAGACCTCGGCGTGCGGGTCGAGGCGCGGCGCCACGGTGGCGGGCTCGCGCGGGTAGGGGGCGAGGGGTTCGTCCGACAGCACCAGGCGCTCGACGGTGATGGTGGAGCCGTCGCCCGCGTCGTACGGGTACGTGCCCGGCTCGGCCTGCGACACGGGCAGCCCGTCGAGGTCGGCGATCAGCAGCTCCTCCTTGAACTGCCCGGCCCGCGCCACCAGCTCGCCCGCCTCGTCGACCACGATGGAGTCGCCGTCGAAGACCAGCTCGTCCTGCCCGCCGACCTGGTTGACGTAGACGAGCGCGCAGCCGGCCTCGCGGGCGCGCCGCGCGCACAGCTCCAGCCGTACGTCGTCCTTCTCCTTCTCGTACGGCGAGGCGTTCGGCGAGATCAGCAGCCCGGCGCCGGCCTGGCCGACGACGGACACGGGGCCGCCCTCCTGCCAGAGGTCCTCGCACACCGCGATGGCCACGTCGACGCCGTGCAGCCGGAAGATGGGCAGCCGGTCGCCGCGCACGAAGTAGCGGTATTCGTCGAACACGCCGTAGTTGGGCAGGTGGTGCTTGGCGGTCCTGATGACCACCTCGCCCTTGTGCAGCAGGGCGGCGGCGTCGAGCGGGGCGCCCTTGGGCTGCCCGACGCGAGGCGCCAGGCCGGCGCGGTCGACGTAGCCGACCACGACCGGGAGGTCGCCGAGGCCCTCGCCGGCCAGCCTGCGCGCCACCTCCTCAAGCGTCCTGATGCTGGCGTCCACGAATGACGTGCGCAGCACCAGGTCCTCCACCGGGTAGCCGGTGAGGAACATTTCGGTGAAGACGACGAGATGGGCCCCGCGTCCGGCCGCCTCGCGGGTCCACGCGATGAGCCGGTCGGCGTTGGCGCTCAGGTCGCCCACGGTCGGATTGGTCTGTGCCAGGGCAATGCGCAGTTGTGCCACGCGACCAGCCTAGTACGCCATGATTTTTATCGTCAAAGAGACGAAAAGTAGGTCATCTCGCTCCTGGAGTGACCAGGCCCGACTCGTACGCGGCCATCACGAGCTGCGCCCGGTCCGTCAGCCCCAGGTGCTCCAGCAGCGACGTGACGACGACACCCACCTCCTCCTCGGGCAGCGAGAGCGTCCGCCCGATCTGCTGGTCGCTCAGCCCGCGAGCCACCAGCTTCAGCACGTCCAGCCGGTCGTCGGGCAGCCCGGCCAGCGCGGGAGGCGAGCCGGGGTCGCTGCGGCCGGCGAACGCCGAGATCAGCCGCATCGTCACCGCCGGGTCGATGAGCGCGTCACCGGCCGCCGCCGCCCTGATCGCGGTCACGAACTGCTCCGGCGCCGACGTCTTCAGCACGAACCCGCTCACTCCCGCACGCAGCGCGGCATAAAGGTTCTCGTCGCTGCCGAACGTGGTCATCATCACGACCTTCGGCGGCTTCGGCGCGGCGAGGATCCTGCGGGCCGCGGCCAGGCCGTCGAGGTGCGGCATCTGGATGTCGAGCAGCACCACGTCGGGCCGCGTCTCCAGGACGGCGGCGATGGCCTCCTCGCCGTCGGCCGCCTCGCCCGCGGGGGTCAGCCCAGGCTCGGCCTCCAGCATCGCGCGCACGCCCGTCCGTACGAGCGCCTGGTCGTCGGCCACCAGCACCCGCAGCTCCGGCCCCGGCTCGCGCGCCACCGGCGGCGGGTCGTCCAGGCGCTGGGCCAGCATGTCGGCCTCCAGACCGGTGAGCGTGGCCGACAGGTCGAGGCCCAGCTCGTCCCGCCAGACGGCGCGCGCCCTGCGCAGCGCCGCGAGCGCGTCGCCCTGACGGCCCAGCCGGTAGAGCGCGAGTGCGAGCAGCCGCCACGCCTCCTCGCGCAGCGGGTACGCCGACGCGTGCGCCTCCAGGTCGGCGGCCAGCGAGCGCGCCCGGCCCAGCGCCAGCCCGGCCTCGGCCCGCCGCTCGACCGCGGTCAGCCGCAGCTCCTCCAGCCGGCTCGCCTCCGTGGCCGCCCAGCTCAGCTCGGCGAACTCGGCCAGCGCCGGACCTCGCCACAGCCCCAGCGCGCTGTCCATGTCGGCCCACACCTGCGCGGGCGGGCCGTCCGACTTCACCAGCGACTCGAACCGCCAGGCGTCCACCTGCTCGACGGCGGCGCGCAGCGCGTAGCCGGGCGGCGCGGACACCAGCACCGACGCCTCCTCGCGCGGCGCGCGGCCGGGTTCGAGCGCGCGGCGCAGGCGCGAGACGTACCCCTGGATGGTGGACAGGGCCTGCGGCGGCGGCGCGCCCGGCCACAGCTCGTCGATGAGGGTGGCCACGGGGACGGCGCGGCCTGCGGCGACCAGCAGCCGGGCGAGCACCGCCCGCTGCCGCTGCCCGCCGAGGTCGATGGGGGAGCCGTCGGCCCAGGCCTGGAACGGTCCGAGAGCGGTGAAGATCAGCATGTCAGGCGTAACTGTAGAGGGAGAGCGCGCGGCCGGTATATGGCGAAACTTCACATCTCCTCGGTACGCCGGAGAGCCAGGGAAAGCGGTCAGCGGCGGCGGACGGCGGGGCCGAGGAGCAGCATGCCGGCCGCCGCCGTCGCGCCCACCCCGCCGATCGTGAACCACAGCGCCTTGGAGCCCAGTTCGAGCAGCACCCCGCCGAGCGTCGGCGCCAGCACGGCCGCCAGCGACCAGGCGAACCCGAACAGCCCGGAGTACCGTCCGCGCAGGTGGGGCGGGGCGAGCCGGGCCACGATGGAGCCGGGGATGCCGGCCGTGATGATCTCACCGGCCGTCCACACCACGATCGTCGCCACCAGCCCCCACGCGGTGGTGACGAACGCGGTCATCGCGAACCCGGCCGCCATCACCGCCAGCCCCAGCGCGAACGTCCGGGCCGGATCACGCCGTCCCAGCCACCCCGACACGAGCGGCTGGACGATGACGATGAGCACCCCGTTGAGCGCCATGGCCAGGCCGTACGTGCCCAGCGGGAGCTTGACCACCTTCGTCATGGCCACCGGCAGCATGGAGAGCGTCTGGGAGTAGACCACCGCGTTGCCCAGCACGACCAGCGTGAAGCCGAGCATGACCCGGTCGCGCAGCACCACCCCGAACCCGCCGGTCGACTCGTGCCCCTGCGGCCTGGTCTCCGGCACGGCCCGCCACACCAGCACGGCGAAGATCAGGCAGGACACCGCGTCGATCCAGAACAGCCACAGGAAGCCGAGCTGCGCCAGCCACCCGCCCGCCGTCACGCCGATGGAGTAGCCGAGGTTGACCCCCCAGAACAGCAGCCCGTACGCCCGCGGCCGCTCCTCCGGCGAGACCAGGTCGGCGACCATGGCGTTCGAGGCCGGCCGGTAGATGTCCATGACCAGGCCGAGGCAGAACATCGAGGCCAGGATCGCGGGCAGCGACGTGCTGTAGCCCAGCGCCAGCATGAACACCGCCGTCGCCACCATGCCGCCCGTGAGCGTCACCCGCCGCCCGATGCGGTCGGTGAGCACCCCCGAGATGAACTGCGACAGCAGCGACCCCGCACCGAACACGCCCATCACCAGGCCCGCGGCGGCGAGCGACATCCCGCGGCTCTGGGTCAGGAAGACGCCGGTGAACGGCATCACCATGGTGCCCAGGCGGTTCACCACGGTGCCGCCCCACAGCGCCCAGAACGGGCGGGGCAGCCCGCCGACCATGGACCGGACGAACGAGGGTTTCTCGGCAGTTGTGCTCGACACGCTGGACAGCGTGATGGGTCGGATGCCGCGGCGCGAACGATTTAGGCGAGACTAAAAGCATGTCCATCACCTGGCGGCTCAGCCCTGAGGACGTCGCGCGCCTGCGCTTCGCGTTCTCCCCGATGTGGGAGCTGGTGGCGAGCCTGCGCACCCTGCGCGCGCCCTCACGGCAGTCGGTCCACCTGCCCTGGATCAAGGTCGTCCGGCCCCGCCTGGACGGGCTCGACCTGACCGAGCTGTTCGCGCTGGTGCCGCCGGCCGGCTACCTCGCCGACTTCATCACCCCGCCGCCCGACACGCCGCTGCCCGACTTCGCCTCCGAGCTCGACCGGGTCAGGCGCAGCGACCCCGAGCGGGTCAGGCACGAGGCGGCGCGCCTGCGGGCCGGCGCGCCCGAGGTGATCGACCGGTTCATGGCCGACCCCGAGGCGGGCGTCGCGCGGGTGGCCGACACGCTGGAGGCGTACTGGGAGCGGTGCTTCGCCGAGTTCTGGCCCCGCGTGTACGGGCTGCTCGAACGCGACGTGCTGCGCCGCTCGCGCGAACTCGCCCAGGGCGGTGCCCACGCGCTGTTCGCCGGCCTCGGCCCCGAGGTGCGCTGGACGGGGGAGCACCTGCTCATCCAGCGGCCTTCGTGCGTGCTCGACGGGCCCCACGGCGACGGGCTCGTGCTCGTGCCGAGCGCCTTCTACTGGCCGTCCGTGGCCGTGATGTCGGCTCCGTACCAGCCGATGCTGGTCTATCCCGTGCAGGGCGTCGGCACCCTGTGGGTGCAGGGGCCGCCGCCCGCGCCCGACGCGCTCGCCGCGCTGATCGGCAGGAGCAGGGCGCGCATCCTGCTCGCGCTCGCCGAGCCCGCCACCACCTCCGCGCTGGCCGCCCGCATGGAGCTCACGCCCGGCGCGGTCAGCCAGCACCTGAGCGTGCTCAGCGGGGGCGGGCTCGCCGTGGGGATGCGGCTCGGCAAGCAGGTCGTCTACCGCCGTACGCCGGCCGGCGACATGCTCGCCGGCACCCGCTGACCACCCATGCGCCCCACCCGGGGCGGCGTCCGGCGGCTCAGGCGTAGCGCTTCGACTCCAGGAGCCAGTCCAGGTGGGCGCGCGGCGCCGCCAGGTACGCGCACGCCACCTTGCTGACGTCCCGCGCCGCGGCGGGCGCCAGGTCGTCCAAGGGGAGCCGCCTGGCCGCCTGGCGCATGTCCTGGCAGCGCGCCGCGATCCGGTCGAGCACCCATGCCGTCGCCTCCCGCTCGCCCAGCCCGAGCTGCCGCATCGCCAGCACCACGAAGTTGTGCACGTCGCCGCGCTCCTTGGGCCGCGAGGCGACGTCGTTGCACCAGGCCGTCACGTCGCTGCAGGCGTCCACGAGCAGCCGCCACGGCTCCGACTCGTGCACCCAGGCCGGCACCTCGACCCGCAGGCACGGCTCGACCAGGTCGTACAGGTAGGGCCCCACCGTGCCCCTGCGCAGCTCCGGGTACTCCTCGATCGTCGGCATCCGCCCCGCCGCGCGGTTGTCGGCCTCGGTGCGGCAGGCGTCGTACTGGCGCTGCAGCCCCACCGCGAACCTGGCCCGCCACCGGTCGCTCATCCGCACGCTCGTCACCCGCCACAGGTCGGCGAAGGCCGCCTCCAGCGGATGACGGGCGGTGCCCGCCAGCATGCCGTGGAAGACCTCCAGCGGCCCCGACCGCTCGTCCAGCTCGTCGTCCAGGTGGAACAGCCAGGTCAGCCACTGCGCGAACAGCGCCGCCGCGGCGGCGTCGAACTCGGCGAACGCGCGGCCCGCCATCCGGTGGTAGCCGACGCCGGGGTCGGCGGGCAGGCCCGTACGCCTGGCCCAGTCGATGACGGCGGCCTCGATCGCGTACACGGCCGGGTGCATCCGGCACGGCGCCGCCATGGCGGGCACCCGCTCGGTCAGCGGCAGCAGCGCCGTCGCGGGCGAGCCGCCCCTGCGCGGCAGCGGCAGCAGCGACGACAGCGCCGTGCGCAGCGCGGTCCGCACCGTGGACAGCACGGTGCCGGACGGGCCTGCGGACGGGCTGACGGAAGGGCCGCCGGACGGGACGGCGGGTGGGCCCGACGGCGCGTCGGCGGGCGCGGGCTCCCCACTGTCCGAGGGACTGTTGACTGTGCTCTTCATGGGCTCTTCACCGTGTTCTCTGCGTTCTCCGCGTTCTCCGCGCTCTGCGTCTCTTGCCGTACTCCTCACAGCACTGGGGACAGTGCTCTTCACAGAGGGCCGAAAAGCCAGTTTCCGGTCGCGTTGGGATCGTCGCTGCGGTAGTAGTCGGCGGCGGCGAGGACCAGCTCCTCCACCGTGAGCAGGCCCCTCGCCTCCCGGTCGAGCCGGTCGAACGCCTGGTCCACGTCGTCGTAGGCGACGCCGAACGCCGACAGCAGCGTCCGGAACTCGCCCATCGCGACCTCGCCGTCGCGGTCGCCGTCGCACAGTTCCGCCACCGCGACCGTGGCGGGACGGAACACCGGGTCGTAGTGCTCGCCGGTGACGAACGCCGCGGTCATCCCCTTGAGGAAGTCGGGGCGCGCGATGCCGGAGTCGCCGTCGCGTTCGAGCGCGTCGGACAGGGTGAACCAGATACGGTCGAAGCTCTCGACGAGGCGCGCCCCGGTGACCGAGGTGGGGGACTCGCCGAAGCCCACCAGGATGCGGGCGCCCAGCCCCAGCAGGTCCTCACGCTCGACGACGCCGTTGCCGTTCGCGTCGATGTGGTCGAACGCCCGATCGAGCTTGTGATTGAGCAGGTCGATGGCCACCCTTGCCTCCCCCGAGACTGACTGCGTTGATCACAGTAGGTCGGGGCGGGCCCTTTGTCAGCGAGGCTCGCACCGGCGACCCCCGTAACGTGTGCGAAACACGGACACGGCATGCTGGTAGGTGACCTGTACTTTCGTCGAACGAGGGGATGCTGTGGACCGCCAGCAGGAGTTCGTGCTCCGCACGCTCGAGGAACGCGACATCCGGTTCATCCGGCTGTGGTTCACTGACGTGCTCGGCTTCCTCAAGTCCGTGGCCATCGCGCCGGCCGAGCTCGAAGGCGCGTTCGCCGAGGGCATCGGTTTCGACGGCTCGGCGATCGAGGGCTTCGCCCGTGTCTACGAGTCCGACATGCTGGCCAAGCCCGACCCCGCGACGTTCCAGATCCTGCCCTGGCGCAGCGAGACGCCGGGCGCGGCGCGCATCTTCTGCGACATCCTCATGCCCGACGGCTCGCCGTCCCACGCCGACCCGCGCTGGGTGCTCAAGCGCACGCTCGCCAAGTGCGCCGACATGGGCTTCACCTTCTACACCCACCCCGAGATCGAGTTCTTCCTGCTCAAGAACAGGCCGGAGCCGGGCGAGCGGCCCGAGCCCATCGACTCGGGCGGCTACTTCGACCACACGCCCCACAGTTCGGGCCACGACTTCCGCCGCCAGGCGATCATGATGCTGGAGTCGATGGGCATCTCCGTCGAGTTCAGCCACCACGAGGGCGCCCCCGGCCAGCAGGAGATCGACCTGCGCTACGCCGACGCGCTCACCACGGCCGACAACATCATGACCTTCCGCCTGGTCATGAAGGAGGTCGCGCTGGAGCAGGGCATCTGGGCCTCGTTCATGCCCAAGCCGTTCACCGAGCACCCCGGCTCCGGCATGCACACCCACATGTCGCTGTTCGAAGGCGACAGGAACGCCTTCTACGAGGCGGGCTCCGACTACCGGCTGTCCAAGGTCGGCCGCTCGTTCATCGCGGGCCTGCTCAGGCACGCCGCCGAGATCACCGCCATCACCAACCAGTGGGTCAACTCCTACAAGCGGCTGTGGGGCGGCGCCGAGGCCATCGCGGGGCAGGGCGGCGAGGCCCCATCCTACGTGTGCTGGGGCCACAACAACCGCTCGGCGCTGGTCCGGGTGCCGATGTACAAGCCGCACAAGGGCGGCTCGACCCGCATCGAGTTCCGCTCGCTCGACTCCGCCTGCAACCCCTACCTCGCCTTCGCGCTCATCCTCGCGGCGGGCCTGAAGGGCATCGAAGAGGGCTACGAGCTGCCCGCCGCCGCCGAGGACAACGTCTGGACCCTCACCAGCGCCGAGCGCCGCGCCCTGGGCATCCAGCCGCTGCCCGGGTCGCTCAACGACGCCATCGAGGTCATGGAGCGCAGCGAGCTGGTGGCCGAGACGCTGGGCGAGCACGTCTTCGACTTCTTCCTGCGCAACAAGCGCAGCGAGTGGCGCGAATACCGCCGCCACGTCACCGAGTTCGAGCTCGGCCGCTACCTGCCGATCCTCTGAGGTGATCTAAGCCCGCCGCCCGCCGATCCGCTCGGCGCGTGGCGGGCGCCGCCGTGCCGGGCGGGCGGGCTCATTCGGGAGCGCGTCGAACACGATGGCCTCCAGCAGGCCGGCCTGCGCCCGGTCCATGATGCGGGCGCCGGTCGCGGGGGCCGGGTCGCCGCCCTTGACGCGGGCCAGCAGGCGCTCCACGCGCCGCCGGTGGCGGGCGAACGTCCGCGGCGCCACCACCCGTCCTCGCGCGCGCTGCCCGGCCAGCGCCTCCTCCGCGGGCGCGTCCAGCAGCAGCAGGTGGAAGTCCGCGCCGTGCCTGAGGGCCAGCCAGGCGAAACCGCGCAGCACGTACGGGCCGCAGCCCCGGTTGTGCGCCACCACCGGCGCGCCCTGCGCCAGCGCCCGCCTGATGCGGCTCAAGTGGGTGACGAACACCACGGCCCGCCGCACCGGGTAGGGCGCCCAGGTGAGCCTGCCGTCCCAGTGCCGCCGCGACTGCGCGGAGTCGATCACCACGACCGTCCCCGCGGTCACGGGGCGGCTCTCGGCGTCGTGCAGGCCGTACAGGCGGCGCAGCAGCGTGGTCTTGCCCGCCCCCGGCAGCCCTGTCAGGATGACCAGGGATCCGGGCGGGTACCGCAGCATCGCCTCGGGCACGCTCCCCACCCCCCGCCCCGTCTCGTCCCGCCGATCATGTACGCCGCGCCAGCATAGGCCCGTCGCACTCCAGACTCTGCGACTACGGCCGAACTCGCGCACCTCATCACGCTGCCGAAAGGTCCGCCAGGGCGCTGACCTGCGGAGATCGGATCCAACTCGGCATGCTTTGACGGGCTCCCCGCCGGATTCGGCAGATTGGTACGCGGCAACCGGGAAACCCCGTTAAGGTACTCCCGACGCCTTGATCGGCCTCACTCCCGGAGCGGTTCGGAGTGAGGCCGATTTTCGTTGCTTCTGACGCCCGGGACACGTCCCCGCGATGCGCGACCTCTACCGTCGTGTATCCCCGGGCGCGGGGAAGTTTCGGGCCCGTTCGAGGCGTTATGGAGAAGCACTGAGCAACCGCCAGGACCCCCGTCCCTAGATAAACCGGGCGTCCGATAAAATCGGTCTGCTCTTTATGATATTTCCGGACTTTTCGCCGAGTGGGGCGATATAGGAGGGTGTGGCATGACGACGGCTGCCTTGCAGACCGTGTTGACCGTTCCCAAGCGCTTCCGCGGTCCCGTGGGCGTCGCCAACGGCGGCTGGATCGCGGGCACCATGGAGGAGGCGCTGAACGGTGGCCGATCAGGCAGCCGATCAGCCGTCGAGGTCACCCTCCATGCCCCCACGCCGCTGGAGACCGAGCTGCGCCTCGACCACGTGGCCAACTCCGTCTCCCTCTCCCACGGCGACAAGCTGCTGGTCGAGGCCATCCCGGTGGCCGAAGACCTCGAGGGCCCCGGTTTCGTGCCGTTCAACGACGCGGCCCGCGCCGAGGCCGGGTTCGCGGGGCTGCGCAAGCACCCGTTCGCCGAGTGCTTCGCCTGCGGCCTGCGTGAGCCCGGCGACGGGCTGCGGATCTTCCCCGGCCCGGTGGAAGACACGGACCTGGTGGCGGCCGGCTGGCGGGTGCCGCACACGGTGAGCGGCGAGGACGGCGTGCCCGCCTCCATCGTGGGCGCGGTGCTCGACTGCATCACCGGCTGGGCGCACTTCGGCCCTGGTGAGAGCGCGCTGCTCGGCCGGCTGGCCGTGCAGATCCACGGCTCGATCCTGCCAGGCGGCCGCTACTCCGTGGTGGCCCGCCCGACCGGCCGCGACGGCCGCAAGCTCTACGGCCAGAGCGCCATCTACGAGATGGACGGCACGCTGGTGGCGGCGGCCCGCGCCACCTGGATCGCTCCACGCTGAACCGCAGGTGAAAGGGGCCTCCGGGATCTTCTCGGAGGCCCCTTCGCATGTCCGGGCGTCAGGACGCGACCCGCTCGGGCTCAGGTCGTGAGCGCTCAGGCGGGAGGCCGCGGGCTCCTCGGACGTGGGGCCGTGGGCCGCTCGGGTGTCAGGACGTGAGGCGGGCCGCCACGATGTCCGCGCAGCGCTCGTCGAACAGGATCGTGTAGTGGTTGCAGCCGGGCACCAGCTCGTCGCGCAGGCCGGCCAGCCGCTCGATCCAGGGCCCCGCGAGGTCGTCGGGCAGCAGGCCGACCGGCTGGTCGAGCAGCCCGCGCGGCGCCCTCAGCAGCACCAGCGGCGCGGTGATCCGTTCCAGCGCGGCCCCGATGCGGTCGCGCTCCACGCGCATCCACCGGCCGTCCGCCAGCACCGCCTCCCCGACCGCCCGTGACGTCAGCGCGCCGTCGGGCCCGGTCAGGTCATACCGCACGTACGCCTCCACGTCGGAGGTCCAGTTGCCGGCGAAGGCGGGGTGGGCCTTGAAGAAGTCCACATACGCCTCCGGCGAGGCGAACGTCTGCCGCAACCGCTCCAGCGCCGGACCGAGCGTGGCCTGGGTGGCCGCGTCAGGGTCCACGCCGTCGGGCAGCGGGGGCAGCGGGAGGCCGCCGTCCACCAGCACGACCTTGGCGAACGCCCGCCGCTCGGCGGCCAGCGCGGCCACGTACGCGCCCATGGAATGGCCGGTCAGCACCGCGTCAGGGCCTGCGCCGACGTGCTCGGCCACCCGCAGCACGTCCTCGGCGTGCCTGGGCAGCCCGTACGGGCCCGGCAGGGACGCGCTGTGCCCCCGGCCGCGCAGGTCCATGGCCACCAGTGACCAGCCGTCGGGCAGCCGCCGGCCGACCGTGGCCCACGCCATCAGCGAGGCCGTGATGCCGTGCACCGCGACGATCTTGCGCGGGCCGGTGCCGAACGTGGCGATCCGCTGCCCGTCCACCTCATCGAATTCGACTGTCATGAGGGGAGCATAGGGACCGGACATCTCACGACAAGCCGGATAATTGACGACATGCGGATCACGGTCATCGAACACGAGGCCGAAGCCGGTCTCGGGTATCTCGCCGGCTGGCTCGGCGTCCCCTGCGACGTCGTGCGGCCGTACCTCGGGGACGAGGTGCCCGTACGCGCGGGGGACGGGCTCATCGTGCTCGGCGGCGCGGCGGCGGCCTGGGAGGACGAGCGCAGCCCCTGGCAGCCCGCCACCCGCGACCTGCTGCGGCGCGCCGTGGACGAGGGCACGCCCACGCTCGCGATCTGCCTGGGCGCGCAGCTGCTCACCATGGCCTGCGGCGGCACCGTCGAGCGCGGCGCCGCCGGGCTGGAGGTCGGCGCCTGCGAGGTGACCACGCTGCCCGCCGCCGCCTCCGACCGCCTGTTCGGGGGAGTGGGCGAGCGGGCGGTGGCCGTCCAGTACCACCAGGACGCGATGACCCGCCTGCCCGACGGCGCCGTGCCGTTGCTCACCGGCGCCCGCTACCCGCACCAGGGCTACCGCCTGGGAGAGGCGGCGTGGGCGGTCCAGTTCCACCCGGAGGCCACCCCCGAGATCTTCGCCGCCTGGACGGCCCAGCCGGAAGGCGACGACCCCGCCGGCGGGCTGAGCGCCCGCGGCTACAGTGCCGAGGACCTCAACGCGGAGGTGAAGGCCGCAGAACCCGCCCTGGTGAGAACGTGGCGGCCGGTGGCGGAAGCCTTCGGCGACGTGGTCAGGAGCTCCTGAGCAGCCGCGCCGGAGGTGGGTCAGGACCGCTGAGCGGCCGTGCCCGGGTGTGAGGGCCGGTCACCGCGCAGGAGCCGCACGAGAGGCCGGTCACTCCAGGAGGAGCGGCCCCGAGGGCGCGGGGCCGGTCGGCTCGGGTGGCGGCGTCGGCGGCTCGTCAGGGCGTGGGCCAGGGCGTGGGCCAGGGCGTGCACGCCGGCCAGCACCAGGGGGAGCGCCAGGAGGCCGCTCGGCTTCGACGTGGTCGGCACCCCGGCGGCCCTGAGCCGCCGCCAGGCCCACACCGCGTACGGGAGCACCACCAGGGGTGCGGTCACCACGCCCGGCGTGTAGCCCCTGAACACCGCCGCCTGGGCCAGATGCACCACCCCGTGCACCCCGAACCCGGCGAGCGCGGCCTGGAAGGACGGGCTGTGCCCGCCCGTGCGCGCCCCCATCGCCGCCGCGCCCGCCACGACCGCGCCCATGAGCCCTATGGCCGTGGCGGCGTGCGCCTGCGACACCTCCAGCCGCTCCCACGGCACCCCGGGGAAGCGCGACTCCAGCAGGGGCCGCGCCTCCCGCGTCCACCGCGCCATCGTGACCAGCTCCTCGGCGTCGTGCACGACCCAAGCCCCCAGCAGCCCCCAGGCCACCCCTGCGGGCACGCGCCCGGAATCCCCGCTCATGACACCCTCCCCACAGCGAAACACAACGCAACGTTGCGTTCGCATGCTACGGCGGATCACGCGGGAGCTGTCAAGATGGAAGGGTGCCCAGGATCGAATCCACCGCGGCCCGGCTCGCCAAACTCGGTTTCGCCGACGGCGCCAGAGCCGCCCAGCTGATCCGTCAGTCCCCGGCCGACCTCGACGACATCCTGGAGGCCCTGGTCGCCGTCGCCGACCCCGACCAGGCGCTGGTCTCGCTCACCCGGCTGATCGAGCGCGAGCCCGCCGTCCTCGGCACCCTGCGCCACGACGAGCGGCTGAGCAGCCGCCTGCTGGCGGTGCTGGGCGTCAGCGCGGCGCTCGGCGACCACTTCGTCCGCCACCCCTCCCACGTCGCGATGCTGGCGGAAGACCGCCTCGGCGACGCCAGGGCCGAGCTGCTGCGCGCCGTCGGCGCGGAGCCGGGCGAGAGCGAGCCGCGCGCGGAGAGCGGCGGCCACGACGCGCTCACGGCCCTGCGGGTGGCCTACCGCGGCCGGCTCGCCCACCTCGCCGCCCGCGACCTCACCGGCCGGCTCGGGCTGCAGGACGTCACCGCCGAGCTGTCCGAGCTCGCGGGCGCCGCGCTGGAGGCGGCGCTCGCCGTCGCGCGTACGGAGGTCGGCGCGGAAGACGTCCGCCTCGCGGTCATCGGCATGGGCAAGTGCGGCGCGAGAGAGCTCAACTACATCAGCGACGTCGATGTGATCTTCGTGGCCGAGCCCAGGGAGGGCGCCGACGAGGCCAAGGCGCTGCGCACGGCCACCCGCCTGGCCCAGGCCATGATGCGCGGCTGCACCACCACCACGTCCGAGGGCTCGCTGTGGGAGGTCGACGCGGGGCTGCGGCCGGAGGGCCGCTCCGGGCCGCTGGTCCGCACGCTGGAGAGCCACCTGGCCTACTACCACCGCTGGGCCAAGACGTGGGAGTTCCAGGCGCTGCTCAAGGCCCGGCCGGTGGCGGGCGACCTGGAGCTGGGCGCCGCCTACGTCGCGGCCGTCAACGACATGGTCTGGTCGGCGGCCACCCGCGAGCACTTCGTGGAGGATGTCCAGGCCATGCGCCGCAGGGTCGAGGCCCACGTGCGCGCCGAGGGCGACCGGCAGCTCAAGCTCGGTCCAGGGGGGCTGCGCGACATAGAGTTCGCGGTGCAGCTGCTCCAGCTCGTCCACGGCAGGCTCGACCCGCTGCTGCGCCGCAGGGCCACGCTGCCCGCGCTGGCCGCGCTCTCCCGCGGCGGCTATGTCGGCCGCGAGGACTCGCGCTCGCTCGCCGAGGCGTACACGTTCCTGCGCCAGGTCGAGCACCTGCTGCAGCTGCACCGGATGCGCCGCACCCACGTCGTGCCCACCTGCGAGGCCGACCTGCGCCGCCTGGGGCGGGCGCTCGGCATGCAGGCCGACCCGGTGGGGGAGTTCACCACCCGCTGGCGCCGGCACGCGATGGAGGCCAGGCGGCTGCACGAGAAGCTGTTCTACCGGCCGCTGCTCGAGGCCGTGGCGCGGCTGCCGGAGTCGGAGGCGCGGCTGTCCGCCTCGGCCGCCGCGGCCCGGCTGGAGGCGCTCGGCTACGTCGATCCCACCGGCGCGCTGCGCCACATCGCCGCGCTGTCCACCGGGGTCTCGCGGCGGGCCGCGATCCAGCGCACGCTGCTGCCGGTGATGCTCGGCTGGTTCGCCGACACGCCCGATCCCGACGCGGCGCTGCTCGGGTTCCGGCAGGTCAGCGACAAGCTGGGCACGACGCCGTGGTACCTGCGGCTGCTGCGCGACGAGACCGCGGTGGCGGCCAGGATGGCGCGGGTGCTCGGCACCAGCCGCTACGCCACCGGCCTGCTCATGCACGCCCCCGACGCGGTCGCCATGCTGGGCTCCGACGACGAGCTGACCCCGCGCCCGCCCGATTCGCTGCTCGGCGAGGCGTCGGCCGCCGTCTCCCGGCACGCCGGCGAGCCCGAGACCGCCGTCACCGCGGTGCGCGCGCTGCGGCGGAAAGAGCTGTTCCGCACGGCCGTGGCCGACATCTCCGGCCTCATCGACATCGAGACCGTCGGCACGGCGCTGTCGCGCCTCAACGACGTGACCCTGCAGGCGGCGCTCGACGCGGCGCTCGGCGCGGCGCTCGGCAGGGCGCGCGAGGTCACCTCGTTCGCGATCATCGCGATGGGCCGCCTCGGCGGCATGGAGTGCTCCTACGCCAGCGACGCCGACGTGATGTTCGTGCACTCGCCGCTGCCCGGCGTCGACGAGCGCACGGCCACCGACGCCGCGTTCGCCGTGGCCAACGAGGTGCGCAGGCTGCTGTCGCTGCCCGCGCCGGACCCGCCCCTGCTCATCGACCCCGACCTGCGCCCCGAGGGCCGGCAGGGACCGCTGGTGCGCACGCTCGCCTCCTACCGCGCCTACTACGCGCGCTGGTCGTCGCCGTGGGAGGCGCAGGCGCTGCTGCGGGCCAGGTTCTCGGCGGGCGACGCGGAGCTGGGCGCGGCGTTCACCGCCATGATCGACGAGCTGCGTCACCCGCGCGACGGGCTGAGCGGCGACGCCGTCAGGGAGATCAGGCGGCTGAAGGCCCGCATGGAGGCCGAGCGGCTGCCGCGCGGCGCCGACCCCGCCCTGCACACCAAGCTCGGCCCCGGCGGGCTGTCCGACGTGGAGTGGGTGGCGCAGCTCCTGCAGCTCCAGCACGCCGGCCGGGTGCCGCCGCTGCGCACCACGCGCACGCTGGAGGCGCTGCGCGCGGCCGTGGCGGAGGACCTGCTCGCGCCGGAGGACGAGGAGGTGCTGGCCGAGGCATGGCGCTTCGCCTCCCGTGTCCGCGACGCGATGATGCTGGTCAAGGGCCGGCCCGGCGACAGCATCCCGAAGGACACCGCCGAGCGCAGGCAGGTCGCCCGCACGCTCGGCTACCCGCCCGACGGCTCCGAGGACTTCCTCGACGACTACCGCCGGGTCACCCGCCGCGCCCGCAAGGTGGTGGATCGCGTCTTCTACGGCGGCTGATCAGCATATGACGTGACTTTTGATGCGCTGCGTCATTGCGCTGTCACGCCCAGGGGTGTTTCATGGCGGCCGTGTTATCCGTTTACGTGGACCTCGCCCTCGGCCTGGTCGTGGCGTTCCTGCTGCTGTCGCTGCTGGTGAGCGGGCTCAACGAGGCCGCCGTGCGGGTGCTGTCCATCCGCAGCAAGTTCCTGTGGGCCTACCTCAGGGACACCATGGACGGCGCCGGCCCCAAGGGCTCGTGGCTGCCCGCCAAGGTGCTCGACGTGTTCAGGGCGATGCCGTTCGCCCGCGACCCGCGGCCCGTCCACATCGACAGGCCCGCTCCCGCCAGCGCCGGCGAGCTTCCCGAGACGGGCACCGGCGCCTCCATGATCAACCTGCTGTACGAGCGGGTCAGGGAGATCGACCACGCCAAGCGGGGCAGGACGAGCATCGCCGAGATCCCGCCCGCCAGGTTCGCGGTGGCCGTCATGGAGCTGACGGCCGAGAACGGCGACGTCGAAGGCTTCCTGGCCCGGCTCAGGCAGATGAACAGCCCCCTCTACGGCCACCTCAAGGGCGTGTGGGAGGCCGCGCAGGGCGACCTCGACCGGTTCAGGCGCGGCGTCGAGACCTGGTTCGACGGCGAGATGCAGCGCCTGTCGATGCTCTACCGGCGCTACGTCAAGTGGGTCGTGGCCGCGCTGGGCGTCGCGGTGACGCTGCTGTTCAGCATGGACGGGCTGGAGTACGCCAAGACGCTGCTGCGCGACAACGCCTACCGCGCCTCGGTGACCGCCGTGGCGGGGACGGGCCAGGGCGCGTACGACGAGCTCAGGCAGCTGTGCACGGGCGGCGACCCGGTGCCGTGCGTGACCGAGACGCTCAGCCAGCCGGCGCTGGTCAAGCTGATGGGCCAGGCGCTGGTCAGCATCTCGATCCCGGCCGAGGGCGAGCCCGACGTGCGCTGGAACGGCGCCGCCTGGTGGGAGCGGGTCAGCGCGCCCAGCCACTGGCCGGGCTTCCTGCTGACATACGTGGCGCTGCTGTTCGGCGCGCCGTTCTGGTGGGACGTGCTGCGCCGCATCACCGGCATCAGGTCGCGGCGCTGACCCCGCGCCCGGCGGCCAGCGCGACGACGTCGGCCAGCTCGGCCAGCTGCGCCGGGTCGTCGGTGAGCCTGGCCGTCGCCAGGCGCAGGTGGGGCCGGGCGGCCTGGTCGATGACGTACCGGCTGCCCGGGGCGACCGAGATGCCGTGCGCGGCCAGCGTGACCAGGGCGGCGGGCTCGTCGCGTACCGGCACCCAGAGCACCAGCCCGTCACCGCCGCCGGTGCGCACGCCGCGCGCCGCCAGCTCCGCGGCCAGCCGCGCGCGCCGCCCCGCGTAGACCTCGCGGGCGTGCGCCACGCGTGCCTCCACGTCCGGGTCGGCGAGCAGGTGGGCCAGCGCGTCCTGGAGGATCCTGCTGGTCCAGCCGGTGCCGAAGCTGCGCAGCACCCGGACCCGCTCGACCGCGTCCGCCGCGCCGCCGATGACCGCGATGCGCAGGTCGGGGCCGTGCGACTTGGAGTACGACCGGACCAGCACCGTACGGTCGGGGAAGCGCGTCCCCATGCTGACCATCGGCGACACCGACAGCTCGCCGATGCCGTCGTCCTCCACGATGAGCGTCTTGGCGGGCTCCAGCAGCTCCGCCAGCTCCGCCGAACGCCCCGGCGTGACCGCGTGCCCGCACGGCGACTGCCCGCGCGGCTGGTAGACGAACGCCACCGGCCGCGCCTTCAGCGCCTTGGCCAGCGCGCCGGGCAGCGGTCCCTCCTCGTCGCAGGCGACGGGGACGATCTGGACGCCGATCGTCTCCAGGATGTCCAGCAGCCGCGCCCCGGTCGGCTCCTCGATGGCGATGCGGTCGCCGGGCAGCGCCGCCGTCTGGCAGAGCAGTTGCACGGCCTCGTACCCGCCGCCGACCGCGAGCCAGCTCTGCGCCTCGAACGGCCAGGTGGGCTCCACGGCGGCGCGCAGGCGCGGGGTGATCGTCGCGCGGGCGTAGTCGTTGAGCCCGTCGGCGCGGGCGGCGGCGGCCAGCGCGGCCTCCAGCGGCGGCAGCAGGGCCGTGTCGGGGGAGGCGATGGTCAGGTCGATGGCCAGGCGGTCGCCCCAGTGGCCGAGGCGCTCGTACCGGATGGGGCGCGGCACGTCGGGCGGGCCCAGCACCACCGTGCCGCGCCGCCGGTCGGTCCTGATCATGCCGTGCCTGCGCAGCTCGGACCAGGCCTCCGCGACCGTGCCCGAGCTGATGCCCAGCTCCCTGGCCAGGCCGCGGACCGTGGGCAGGCGCGTCTGCGCCGTCACCGTGCCCTCCCTGATGAGGTCGGTCAGGGCGGCGGCGATGCCCCGTGCGCTCGGATCCCCGATGCGCTGCGCCAGCCAAGCGGCGTCCACTTTGTCCCCCTGTAAATCTTTGTTCAGCAACAAAGATCTTCTTGTGCAGTTTGCTCCGCTGAACATATGGTCTGTGGCTATTAACGGCAAGTAAGTACTGTTTGGGGGATTTGTGGCGACCGTTCGCCTTGCTCTGCGAGATTGGGACCATCTCGTGCCGATCGTCACCGGCGCCGTCCGGGCCGAGGGGTTCGAGCTGGACCTCGACTCCAGGGCCGTCACGCCGGACGTGCTCAGCGAGCCCGATCTCGACGGCGGCGAGACCTCCTTCAGCCGGTACGTGCTCGGCCGCGCCGCAGGCGACGACCGGCTCGTGGGCCTGCCCGTGTTCGTGATGCGCGGGTTCCGCCACCGCTGCGTGCTCGTCCGCCGCGACAGCGACCTGACCGCGCTCGGCCAGCTGAAGGGCGCCCGCATCGGGCTCACCGGCTGGCCCGACTCCGGCAACACCTGGACCCGCGCCCTGCTGCGCGCCGAGGGCGTGGACCTGACCGGCGTCACCTGGACGGTCGGCCCGCTCGTCGCGGGGGAGACCGGCAAGGACCGCGTCGGCCCCGTGCCGTTCCCCGACAACGTCTCGCTCACCGGCGACGGCCTGGCCGAAGGGCTCGCCGAGGGCCGCTACGACGCCATCATGACCCCGTTCATGCCGGAGGAGTTCTTCACCCCCGAAAGCCGCTTCCGCCACCTGCTGCCCGACCACCGCGCCGCCGAGCTGGCCTACTACCGGCAGACCGGCTTCGTGCCCGGCATCCACCTGGTGACGCTCAAGCGCGCGAGCGTCGAGCGGCACCCGTGGCTGCCGCAGGCCGTCACGGAGCTGTTCGAGCGCTCCAAGCGGCACTGGCTGGCCCGCCGCCGCCTGCTCGCCGACACCACGCCGTGGCTGCTCGCCGACCTCACCGGCACGGCCGCCACCTTCGGCGCCGACTGGATGCCGTACGGCGCCGCCCCCAACGCCGCCATGGTCGCCGCGTTCTGCACCGAACTGCACGCCCAGGGCATCGCGAACCGCCGCATCGAAGCCGAGGAGGTCTTCGCCGCATGACCGACCTGAGAATCGCCGTGGGCCAGTTCGCCTCGGCCGAGGACTGGACCGCCAACCTCAAGACCTGCAAGGAGCTGATCGACGGCGCCGTGGCCGGCGGGGCCGGCCTGCTCGTGCTGCCCGAGGGCGCGCTCGCGCTCTTCGTGGACGAGCCCGTACGCATCCGCGAGGCCGCCCAGCCCCTGGACGGCCCCTTCGTCACCGGCCTGGTCGAGCACACCCGCGGCTCGTCCACCACCGTCATCGCCGGCGTGCACGTGCCCGCCCCCGACGGCCGCGTCTCCAACGTGCTCGTCGCCGCCAGGGACGGCGAGATCGCCGGCACGTACGTCAAGCTCCACCTGTACGACGCCTTCGGCCGCCGCGAGTCCGACAACGTCGTCCCCGGCGTGCACGCGCCCGTCGTCATCGACGTCGCCGGCTGGAAGGTCGGCCTGATGACCTGCTACGACGTGCGCTTCCCCGAGATGGCGCGGTTGCTGGCCGACCAGGGCGCCCAGGTGCTCGCGCTGCCCGCCGCCTGGGTGCGCGGCCCGGCCAAGGAATGGCACTGGGAGGTCATGGTCACCGCCCGCGCCCTGGAGAACACCTGCTATGTCGCCGCGTCCGGCGAGTGCGGCCGCCGCAACATCGGCGCCAGCATGATCGTCGACCCGCTCGGCATCACCAGGGCCCGCCTCGGCGACGCGCCCGGCCTGCTGTGGTCCGACGCCTCCGCCGCCGAGCTGGAAGCCGCCCGCACGACGCTGCCCGTCCTCGAGAACCGGCGCTTCGCCGTGGACCCGCGATTGGAGCCGCATGTCTAAGCACGCGACCGCGCTGCTCGCCACCGCCGCACTCCTGCTGGCCGGCTGCGGCGCCAACCCCCCGGAGGCCGAGGGCGTGCTGGAGCCCACAGGACAGACCTCCGCCGCCGCCCAGACCAAGGACCAGGCCCTGCACGACCGGCTGCCCGACAAGGTGAAGCAGGCCGGCAAGCTGATCTCGGTCAACAACGGCTCGTTCCCGCCGTACGAGATCGCCGGCCCCGACGGCAGGTCGCTGACCGGCGCCGCCGCCGACATGGCCGACGCGCTCGGCCAGGTGCTCGGCGTCAAGATCGAGCACGTCACCGTGGACGGCCTGCCCAGCTCGCTGACCGGCATCGCCTCCGGCCGCTACGACTTCGCCATCGGCCCCGTCGGCGACTTCCCCGACCGGCAGAAGGCCAACGACTTCATCGACTGGGTCAAGGAGTACGTCGTCTTCGCCGTGCCCAAGGGCAACCCCGACGGCATCGGCTCGGTCGCCGACACCTGCGGGCTGAAGATCTCCGTCATGGCCGGCGGCTCCGCCGAGGCGGTGATCAAGGGACAGTCGGCGGCCTGCGTCAAGGAGGGCAAGCCGAAGATCACCGTGCAGTCGTACAAGGACCAGCCGACCTCCGTGCTGGCCGTCAGCTCGGGCCGCGCGGACGCGTTCTTCTCCTCGCAGGCGCCGCTCACGTACTTCGTCGACCAGGCCGGCGGCAAGCTGGAGCTGGCCGGCAAGGGCCAGCCCAACGGCTTCGACGACCTCTACCAGGGCGCCGTCGTGGCCAAGGACTCGCCGCTGCGCGACGTGCTCAAGGACGCCTTCCAGCAGCTCATGGACAACGGCACCTACGACAGGATCATGGCCAAGTGGAAGACCAGCGACAACAAGCTGGACCAGGCCGGCGTCAACCTGGCGACATCATGACCCAGCCTCCCGAGATCGACGTCGCGGGCGCCGCGCGCACCCGCCATCCGCTGCGCTGGGTCGCCTCGGTCGTCCTGCTCGTCCTCGCCGCCCAGCTCGTCAGCCTGCTGGTCACCAACCCCAACTTCCAGTGGGACGTCGTCGGCAGCTACGTCAACGCGCAGATCATCGGCCAGGGCATCGTCACCACGCTGCTGCTCACCGTCATCGCCATGACGGTCGGCGTCGCGCTGGGCGTGCTGCTGGCCGTCGGCCGCCTGTCGGAGAACCCCGTCGCCCGCGCCGCCTGCGGGCTCTACGTCTGGTTCTTCCGCGGCACGCCGGTGCTGGTGCAGCTCGTGCTCTGGTACAACCTGTCGTACCTGCTGCCGGAGATCTCCTTCGGCATCCCGTTCGGGCCCGAGTTCGTCACCGCCGACACCAACGTGCTCATCACGCCCCTCCTGGCCGCCATCCTCGGGCTCGGGCTGAACGAGGGCGCGTACATGGCGGAGATCATCCGCGGTGGCCTCATGTCCGTCGACCCCGGCCAGAGCGAGGCCGCCGCCGCGCTCGGCATGAGCAACGGCCGCACCTTCCGCCGCATCGTGCTGCCCCAGGCCATGCGCTTCATCATCCCGCCCACCGGCAGCCAGGTCATCAGCATGCTCAAGGCGACCTCGCTGGTGAGCGTCATCGCGCTGGCCGACCTGCTCTACACCGTGCAGTCCATCTACAACCGCACCTTCCAGACCATCCCGCTGCTGATCGTCGCCTGCGTCTGGTACCTGATCATCACCTCGATCCTGTACGTCGGCCAGTCGTTCATCGAGCGCCACTACGCGCGCGGCGCCACCAGGAACGCGCCGCAGAGCTTCTGGGCCTTCGCGGCCTTCCGCCGCCGCCGTCCTTCGGAGGTGTCGTCATGAGCATGCCCATGGTGCACGCCCGCGCCGTACGCAAGCACTTCGGCCACCTGGAGGTGCTCAAGGGCATCGACCTCGACGTCCAGGCCGGCGAGGTCGTCGTCGTCCTCGGGCCGTCCGGCTCCGGCAAGTCCACGTTCCTGCGCTGCGTCAACCACCTGGAGACCATCGACGGCGGCGCCATCCACGTGGACGGCGAGCTGATCGGCTTCGAGGCGCGCGGCGGCAAGGTCCGCCACCTGCGCAAGCGCGACGTCACCCGGCAGCGCAGGGAGATCGGGATGGTCTTCCAGCAGTTCAACCTCTTCCCGCACATGACCGTGCTGCAGAACGTCATGGAGGCCCCCGTCGGAGTCCGCGGCGAGCCGCGCGAGCGGGCCAGGGAACGCGCGCACGCGCTGCTGCGCCGCGTCGGCCTGGAGGACAAGGCGGGCAGCTACCCCCGCCAGCTCTCCGGCGGCCAGCAGCAGCGCGTCGCGATCGCCAGGGCGCTCGCCATGCGGCCCAAGCTCATGCTGTTCGACGAGCCCACCAGCGCCCTCGACCCCGAGCTGGTCGGCGAGGTGCTGGCCACCATGAAGGGCCTCGCCGAGGACGGGCTCACCATGATCGTGGTGACCCACGAGATCGGCTTCGCCCGTGAGGTGGCCGACCGGGTGGTGTTCATGGACGGGGGAGTGGTCGTCGAGTCCGGCACCCCCGCCGAGGTGCTGGACAGCCCCAGCAGCGAGCGGACCAAGGCGTTCCTCAGCCGCGTACTGTAGATCAAATGGAGACAGAACGGCTGATCATGCGCCGATGGCGCGAGGAGGACAAAGAACCCTTCGCCGCCATGAACGCCGACCCCGAGGTCATGGAGCTCTTCCCCGCCCCGATGACCCGCGAGGAGAGCGACGCCTTCGTGGAGCGGATCGAGCGGCAGTTCGACGAGCGCGGCTACTCGCTCTGGGCGCTCGAAGTGCGTGACAGCGGCCGGTTCATCGGGTTCACCGGGCTGGCGTTGCAGACCTTCGACGCGCCCTTCCTGCCCGCCGTCGAGATCGGCTGGCGGCTGACCCGCTCCGCCTGGGGCCACGGCTACGCCATCGAGGCCGCCAGGCGCGCCGCCCGCTACGCCTTCGAGGAGGCCGGGCTGGACGACATCATCTCGATGACCGCCGTCCAGAACCGGCGCTCGCGCTCGGTCATGGAACGCCTCGGCATGACCCGCGACCCGGCCGAGGACTTCGACCACCCGAGGCTCCCGAAGGACAGCCCCATCCTCCGCCACGTCCTGTATCGCCTGCACCGATAACGCCCGGCCCCGCTATAGGCTGCCGGGAAACGACCCCGGCAGCCTTCCAGCGGAATGAGGACCGATGCGCTTCCAGCATTCAGCCGCCATCTGGACCGACTTCCCGGCCCTCGTCCCCATGGCCTTGTACGCCGAAGGCATCACGCCGGACGTCTCCGTCAAGGACCGTGTGGCCGCCTACGCCGGACGCGCCGCCGCCAGGCTCGCCACCGCCTCCGAGAGCGACCTGCCGGAGATCCAGGCATGGCGCCGCGCCTTCTCCCGCATGGGGCTCAAGCCCACGCAGTACAGGTGCGCGTCGGAGTCGCTGCTGCGCCGCTTCAGGAAGGAGGGCGCGCTCCCGTCCCTCCACCCCCTGATCGACCTGTGCAACGCCCTGTCGATCGGGTACGCCGTCCCGATCGCGGTCTTCGACGTCTCCAAGATCGCCGGCTCCATCGAGGTCCGCTACGCCAAGGGCGACGAAATATACCTCACTTTCGCCGGCGAGACGGAACACCCGCCCGCCGGCGAGGTCGTCTTCGCCGACGCCGAGGGCCGCGCCCACGCCCGCCGCTGGACCAACCGCCAGAGCGGCCTCTCGGCCGTCCGCGACGAGACCTCGAACGTCCTGATCATCGCCGAAGCCCTGCACGAGACGGCCGAGCCCGACCTGACTGATCTGCTGTCCACGCTGACGACCGACCTCGCCACCCTCTGGCCTGTCACCCCGAAGGCGGCCCTCCTCACGCCGACCTCCCCGGCCTTCACCGCCTAGCCGGCGTCCTCGGGCCGTACGAGCTTGTAGACCCCGTACAGCGTCTCCAGGCCGCCGAGGACCATCAGGACGACGCCGATCTTCGACGGGGTGAAGATGAAGATCTCCTCATCGAGCCCGAACAACCAGAGCGCCAGCCCCACCACGAAGGTGAGCGAACCGGTGAACAGTGTCTTCCGGGCAGAAGCCATGGGCAGTCCTTGCATCGCGTACGGATCTCGGCGAAGAGCCTAGTCAGGCGCCGTCCACGCGACCTCCTGCCGCTGTGGGAGATCGCCCTACATCTTTCGGCTGACCCGCGCGGCTAGGACATGCAGGCGCCGGCCTGGGTGATGTCGCGCTGGTCCACCCAGAAGCGCGTGCCGCCCACCACCGTCGTCGTCTTCACGACCACGAGCCCGTCGGTGATCTCGCGGGACTCGCCCTGGTAGACCCTGACCGTGCTGCCCTTCCTGTTTCCGCGGCGTTTCCGCGACACGAGGACGGCCCGGCATCGCCGAAGCGATGCCGGGCCGTCCTGCGAAGCCGCGTGTCTACACGTCGTAGTAGAGCTCGAACTCGTGCGGGTGCGGGCGGAGGCGGATCGGGTCGACCTCGTTCTCCCGCTTGTACGACACCCACGTCTCGATCAGGTCAGGCGTGAACACGCCGCCCTCGAGCAGGTAGTCGTGGTCGGCCTCCAGGGCGGCGAGCACCTCGGGCAGCGAGCCGGGCACCTGCGGCACCTGGCGCGCCTCCTCCGGCGGCAGCTCGTAGAGGTCCTTGTCGACCGGCTCCGGCGGCTCGATTTTGTTGCGGATGCCGTCGATGCCGGCCATCAGCATGGCCGAGAACGCGAAGTACGGGTTGCACGACGGGTCGGGCACCCGGAACTCGATGCGCTTGGCCTTCGGGTTGGAGCCCGTGATCGGGATGCGGACGCAGGCCGACCGGTTGCGCTGGGAGTAGACCAGGTTGACCGGAGCCTCGTAGCCCGGCACCAGACGGTGGTAGGAGTTGACCGTCGGGTTGGTGAACGCCAGCAGCGACGCGGCGTGCTTGAGCAGGCCGCCGATGTAGTAGCGGGCGGTGTCGGACAGGCCCGCGTAGCCGACCTCGTCGTAGAAGAGCGGCGAGCCGTCCTTCCACAGCGACTGGTGGCAGTGCATGCCGGAGCCGTTGTCACCGAAGATGGGCTTCGGCATGAACGTCACCGTGTGCCCGTATTCGAGCGCCGTGCTCTTGATGACGTACTTGTAGAGCATGAGGTTGTCGGCGGTCTTGAGCAGCGTGCCGAACTTGAAGTCGATCTCCGCCTGCCCGGCCGTGCCGACCTCGTGGTGCTGCATCTCGACCTCGATGCCGGCCTCGATGAGGTTGCGGACCATCTCGGAGCGCAGGTCGGTGAAGTGGTCCATCGGCGGCACCGGGAAGTAGCCGCCCTTGTAGCGCGGCTTGTAGCCGAGGTTGCCGCCCTCGGTGGCCTTGCCGGTGTTCCAGGCGCCCTCGATGGAGTCGATGTAGTAGTAGCCGGCGTTCTGCTTCGTCTCGAAGCGCACGTCGTCGAAGATGTAGAACTCGGCCTCGGGGCCGAAGTAGACCGTGTCGGCGATGCCCGTGCCCTTGAGGTATTCCTCCGCTTTGCGTGCGACGTTGCGCGGGTCGCGGCTGTAGGCCTCGCCCGTCAGCGGGTCGTGCACGAAGAAGTTGAGGTTGAGCGTCTTGTGCTGACGGAACGGGTCGAGCACGGCGCTGGAGGGGTCGGGCAGAAGGAGCATGTCGGACTCGTGGATCTGCTGGAAGCCGCGGATCGACGAGCCGTCGAACATGAGTCCGTCGGTGAAGACACTCGCACTGAAGTTCTCGACCGGGAAGGTGAAGTGGTGCGTCGTCCCCGGCAGGTCGGTGAACCTGACATCGACGAACTGCACCCCTTCGTCACTGATGAACTTCAGGACGTCGTCGGCGGAGTTGAACACTCTCGAACCTCCCTGAGGACTGGCCATCATGGCGACGCTAGGGCGTGGCCGTTTCCGTACGGTGTCCCGATTGTTTCGCACGTGTTACGCGCGGTCTGCCTGGTCACAGGGCCTGCGGGGGCCGCTCACGTCCCCTCGACGGCCTGGCACTTCCCGCCGCCGTCCGGCGTGTCGTCCAGCGCGTACGGATCGTCGACCTTGCCGTCCGGCACCGTCAGGTCCGCCGGCGAGTCGGCGTACATGGGGTGGATGTAGTCGTCGTCCACGTCGCACCGGGCCGGCGCGAAGCCCGCGCCCCACGTGTCGGCCCAGACGACCAGTTCGCCGTCCTCGCGGTAGACCGTCACCGCGCCCTCGTGCTCGGCGACCAGCCGGATGGCCGAACCGGGCTGGCCAGGCCGCTGGATCGCGTACGCGATGAGGTATTTGGTGCTGAGCTTGGCGCCGGTCCGCCCGTCCTCCTTGTATTCCGAGATCGTCGTCCGGCCCTTCACCTTGATCACCGTGGACGCGAACTCGGCGGTCTTCGGCGCGAAGATCGGCAGCCAGGTGGCCGCGCCGTCCTTGCGGAAGTGCGTCCGCTGCTCGGGGTGCAGCTGCCGCGTGAACGCCGTGGGCCGGCCGCCCACCATCATCTTCCTGTCGAGGTAGGCCCCGGCCAGCAGCTTGCGCGTCCGCGCCAGGCCCCTGGCGACGTCCTGCTTCGACAGCCCGCCGATCGCCTTGGCGGGCGGCATGACGAACCCGGCGGCGCCGGTCGGCCACTTCTCGGCCGGCGAGCCCTTGAACGGCTCGGCGGAGTCGCTCACGGCCGCGCCGGACGCGCCGTTCTCCTTCACCGGGCCCCGGACGGCCGTGGTCTCCTCGGGCACCACGCCCGTGAAGGGGACCAGGTCGGGGCGGAACTCCACGACGACCCAGCCCACCAGGATCACCACCGACAGCACGGCGCCCGCCCACCACGCCGCGCTCGCCCTGCGGCGTGGTGGCTCCGGCTCGTCCCAGTCGGGCTCACGGCGTAAGGGCTCGGGCTCGGTGTCCATGGCGTGCCGCGACGCCCTGGCGCCCCTCTTCGCCGCCGCGCTCATCTCGCGCTGCTGCTGGGGGCCGATCTGTCCGACGACGTCGGTGAAGCGCTCGTCAAGGTCATCTCCATGTGGCATGAGGACTATCTTGGCCGATCTCACGACGTGCTCGGGTCACGATTCGGACCGGCCCCGCGTGCGGCTACCGTGGAGTGCATGAGCAGCAAGGAGCCTCGGTGGACGCAGACCTGGCTGGGCGGCGTCCGCGCCGCGGGGGTCGATCTCGGCTACCCGGGAGAGCGTCTGGGGCTGCCCCAGGAGGGCAGCGGGTCGGTGGCCGGATGGGGGCGCAGGATCGGCGCGCTCGTCATCGACTGGATGATCTGCACGTGGGTGGTCGTGCAGCTGCTGCTCAGGATGAACCCGGCCGAGTCGCCGTGGGCGCCCGCGCTGGTGTTCGCCGTTCAGTATCTGCTGCTCGTCGGCTTCATGGGGCAGACGTTCGGCCACCGGCTCATGGGCGTCAGGGTCGCCGCGATGGACGGCCGCGACCCGCGCTGGCTGCCCGTCCTCGTGCGTACGGTGCTGCTCTCCCTGGCCGTGCCCGCGGTCATCTGGGACCGCGACCACCGAGGCGTCCACGACCGCGTGTCCAACACGGTCGTCGTCCGCATGTGACGCCTCCTCGTTGTGCCCGGCGACGACCTCTCACGCAGGACCTTCGACCCCGTCACCGTCGCGCGCGAGATCACCGCCTTCGGCCCCGGCTACATCGAGGGCGCGACCTACCGCGACAGGCTCGCCGCGATGGGCGCCGCCGACGTCGCATGGTGGACGGCGCTCATGCGGGCCTGGCGCGGGTCGGGGAGGCGGTGCGGCCACGGTTCGGCGGGCGGGTGTCGTACGCGGCCGCGCCCTGGGAGCAGGTGGACTGGACGCCGTACGACGTGGTCGGCATCGACGCCTACCGCGCCTCCTACCATGAGCTGCTCGACGTCTTCGAGGCCGAGGGCGTCGATACCGCCCTGTGGTTCACCTACGCCGCCTACAACCGCACCGGCGCGGCCGACCTCGGCTCGTACGGCGTCGTCACCGTGCTCGACGACACCCGCCATCGGCCCAGGGAGCTCTTCCACGCTATGGCGGCTAGATATTCGCGCAGCTGAAGATGGCTGTGCCGGGAAGGTGCCGGCCGCGCAGCGGGCTCCAGCCGCCCCACACCCGCTCGTGCCCCTCGGGCCACTCGGGCTCGACCAGCCCGGTGATCGTCAGACCTGACGCGGCCAGCAGGTTGACCCAGTCGGCCATCGTGCGGTGGTGCTCGACGTAGGTGAGCGTGCCGTGCTCGTCGCGCTCCTCGTAGGGGGAGCGGTCGAAGTAGGAGCGGTCGGAGGTCAGCCCCCGCGGCCCTGGATCGTCGGGGAAGGCCCACCTGATCGGGTGGCTCACCGAGAACACGAACCGCCCGCCCGGCCGCAGCACCCTGCGCACCTCGCGGAAGACCGCCGGCGGATCGGCCACGAACGGCAGCGCGCCGTACGCCGAGCAGGCCACGTCGAACGCCTCCCCGGCGAACGGCAGCAGCTCGGCGTCGGCCTGCACCACCGGGACGCGGACGCCGCTGTCGAGGTCGATGCGCTGGGAGTGGCGGAGCTGGCGGTGCGAGATGTCGAACGCCGCCACCCGCGCCCCGCGCGTCACCAGCCACCGCGCGCACTGGGCGGCGCCGCAGCCGATCTCCAGCACCCGTCGCCCGCGCACGTCGCCGAGCAGGCCCGCGTCGGCCTCGTCGAGCCCCTCGGGGCCCCACACGAAGCCGCTGTCACGCAGGAACCCGCCGTGCTCGACCTGGTAGTCGTCGGCGTTGCCGTCCCACCAGCCGCGGTTGGCCCGCGACGAAGGCGACAGCACTAGCGCATCTTGGGGCCGCGCGGAATGCGGGCGCCCTTCGGCATCGGGCCCTTCGGCATCGGCATGTTGCGCGGCAGCGAGCGCAGGCGGTCCTTCACCTCGTTGACCGACGGCTTCTTCAGGTTGCGCGGCAGCTTCATCAGGTGGCGCTGCAGCTTGCCGAGCGGCACCTGGCCCTCGCCGTCGCCGCACTGCACGTCGTAGATCTCGACGCCCAGCACCACCCGCGAGATGCGCTGCTTCTCCGCCTTGAGCATCTTGGCCACCCGGTTGCCCGGCCCCTCGGACACCAGCACCACGCCGGGATAGCCGACCACGAGGTGCACGATGTCCTGGTCACGGTTGACCGCGATGGCCGGGGTGACCTGCCAGTTGCCGCGCATGCCCTGCAGCACGGCCGCGGCCGCGCCGGTCTGGCCGTGCAGGATCGAATATTGGGCCTTCTGGGCGAGCTGCCCGAAGACCACCAGGCCGACGGTGAACGCGGCCAGGATGCCGAGGAACACCGAATACCACAAGTAGTCCGTGACCAGGCCGATCACGACGACCACCGCCAGCGTGCCCACCGCCGAAAGGAAGACGATCGGCATACCCTTGGGGTTGGCCTGCTGAATGATCTTCGCGATCATGCGGAGCTGCTTGATGCGCCCCGGCTTCTCTGGGTCCTCGGACTTTGCCATGCTCAGAAGGATACAAACCAACTGGTGCGGGAGGGAAAACGCGACCCCCGCCGTTCTTCCCTTGTGACCTAGATTTTCACGGTTACGGCCGAGGGGACGCCCCGGCCGCCACACGTCAGGCCGCTACGAAGAACTCCAGGAGTTCGGGGACCAGCGCCTCCGGGGCCACGTTGTGCGCCTGGCCCGGCAGTACGCGTCGCACCGCCCCCGGCACCGTGGCCGCCACCGCCGCGCCCGCGTTCGCCATCCAGGCCGGGCTCTCGCCTCCGTTGAGCACGAGCGTCGGCTGGGTGAGCCCGGCGAGCCGGGCGGCCGGCAGGGCGTTGCCCGGTCCGAGCACCGCCGCCTCGTACACCAGCGTGTGCGCCACCGCCTCCATGGCGGCCCAGGACGGATGCCCGCGCATCGCGTCCAGCATGGAGACCGGCACCTCGGCCGCCTCCACCATGAACCGCTCCACGACCTCGCCCCGCCGCCCGGCCGCGACGAGCGCGCCGAGCTGCTCCGCGAAGTCGCCGGGCAGCGGGGGAGCGGAGTCGTCCACGTGGTACGGCGGCTCCCACACCGCCAGATGCGTGACGGCGGACGTGGCCGCGGCGGCCTCCAGCGCCAGCGCCGCCCCCGAAGAGCCGCCGAACACCATGGCCGTCCCGCCCGCCGCCCCGATCACCGCGGCCAGGTCCTCGACCTCCCGCTCGACCGCGTACGGCGCGGTGTCGCCGCTGTCGCCCCGCCCCCGCCGGTCGTAGGCGTACACCGTGAACCACCGGGACAGCCCGGCGGCGATGGCCGCCATCGTGGGGTCGCCTCGGTCCGCGAAGGCGCCCTGGACCAGCACGATCGCCGGCCCTGAGCCGCAGCGCTCGAAGACGATGGGCGTGCCGTCGGCAGAAGCGACGATCGTGCTCATCGAGGGGCTTACTGCGCGGGCTGAACCAGGCACAGCGCCTCCCAGTGGTGACCGTCGAGGTCGGCGAAGCCGCGCTGGTACCGCACGCCGTCCTCCTGCCGCACGCCCGCCGGGGTGGCGCCGGCCGCCAGCGCCTTGTCCACCAGCTCGTCCACCTGCGCCGGGTTCTCCATGCCGAGCACCAGGATCGCCTCGGTCGCCGTGCCGGCGTCGGCGATCTCCTTGGTGACGTAACCGGCGAACACCGGCTCCTCCAGCAGCATGACCTGCGTCTGCTCACTGATGACCACCGACGCCATGCCGTCCATCATGCCGAAGAGGGTGAAGCCCAGGCCGGTGAAGAACTCCTTGGACTTGGCGAGGTCCTTGACGGGGAGGTTCACGAAGAGCTGCATCGCTCGGGATCCCTTCTCTCGATCGCGCTTCCGGATGCTTCGAGCATGCCGCGCGCGGGACCCCGCGGTCTTGCACGTGCGTGCCAGGCCGATTGACGTTCAGTGCACGGCGTGGGCGCGGCGGAACTCCGCGGGCGGCACCCCGTACGCGCGCCGGAACAACCTGCTGAAGTGCGCGGAGTCGGGCAGCCCCCACCGCGCGCCGACGGCGCTGACCGACAGCCCGCCGCCCGCCAGCAGGTCGGCGCGGCAGCGTTCGAGCCGCCGCCGCCTGATCCACGCGGCGACCGTGGTGTGCTCCGACTCGAACAGCCGGTGCAGGTAGCGCACGGAGATGTGGCAGGCCGCGGCGATGGTCGCCGGGTCGAGCCCGGGGTCGCCGAGCCGTTCCTCGATGAAGGCGTGCACCTGCTGCAGCAGCGTCCGCCGCCGCGCCTCCTCGGGTAACTCGTCCGTACGGCCGGCGCGCTCGGCGACGGCGGTGCCGATGAGGTCCATCGCCACCGTGGCCAGGCGCGCGGCGCTGTCGGGACGGTAGGTCGCGTGGTCGTCGGCCACCCGCCGCAGCAGCGGCGCGGCCAGCGCACCCGTGCCCGACGCGGTGTCGATGGGCACCGCGGTGAACGGCGCCACCTGCCCCGCGGGCAGCGCCAGCAGGTCATGCGGGAAGCTGAACACCGCGAGCCTGACCGAGGCGTCATAGGCCAGCTCGTAGGGCCGCCCGAAGTCGTACACGGCGAACTCGCCCGCGCCCAGCCGCGCCTGCCTGCCGTCCTGCGTCAGCCGGGCGCCGCCCGAGACCACCAGCACCACCCGGTAGAGCCCAGGGTCGTCGCGGCGGATCAGCCCGGGCGTGCGGTGCATGCTGTGGGGCGTGGAGGTGCGGACCCGGCCCACGCTCATGGGCCCGAGCCTGCCCAGCTCGATCTCGCCCCGCAGCGGCGCGCCCGGCGCGATGCGCGTGTCGAGCGGGCCGAGCGTGTCGCACACGATGGACCGCCACGCCTCGTGGCGATCCTTGGCCGGCAGATCGCTCGTGCGGATCAGGATGGCCATGCGGGTCGTCCCCTCCGTCGGCTGCTGACATGCTAGCCACGCCGCGCCCGCCCCGCATTTCGGGCATGAAGGAAGCCCCGGGACACCGTCCCGGGGCTCACGACACAGGGTCAGGCGGTCTGCCTGGCCTCGATGGCCTGCTGGTAAAGCCGGCCCGCGCGGTACGACGAGCGCACCAGCGGCCCCGACATCACCCCGGCGAACCCGATGGCCTCGGCCTCGGCCTGCAGCTCCACGAACTCCTCCGGCTTGACCCAGCGCTCCACCGGGTGGTGGCGCGGCGTCGGCCGCAGGTATTGGGTGATCGTCAGCAGGTCGGTGCCGGCGTCGTGGAGGTCGCGCATGGCCTCGACGATCTCTTCGCGCGTCTCGCCCATGCCCAGGATCAGGTTGGACTTGGTGACGAGCCCGGCCTCGCGGGCCATGGTGAGCACGCCGAGCGAACGCTCGTAGCGGAAGGCCGGCCTGATGCGCTTGAAGATGCGCGGCACGGTCTCGACGTTGTGGGCGAACACCTCGGGCTTGCTGGAGAAGACCTCCTCCAGCTGCTCGCGGTTGCCGTTGAAGTCGGGCACCAGCAGCTCGACGCCGCAGCCGGGCAGCAGCGCGTGGATCTGCCTGGCGGTTTCGGCGTAGAGCCAGGCGCCGCCGTCGGGCAGGTCGTCGCGGGCCACGCCGGTCACGGTGGCGTACTTGAGACCCATCTGCTGGACCGACTCGGCCACCCTGCGCGGCTCGTCGCGGTCGTATTCCTTGGGCTTGCCGGTGTCGATCTGGCAGAAGTCGCAGCGGCGGGTGCACTGGTCGCCGCCGATCAGGAAGGTCGCCTCGCGATCTTCCCAGCACTCGTAGATATTGGGACAGCCCGCCTCTTCACAGACCGTGTGCAGGCCCTCCCGGCGCACGAGCGATTTCAGCTCGGTGTATTCGGGGCCCGTCCTCAGCTTGGTCTTGATCCACGGGGGCTTGCGCTCGATAGGGGTTTCGGCGTTACGCACCTCCAGGCGGAGGAGCTTTCGGCCTTCAGGAGCAACGGTCACGTTCTCAGCTTACGTCTCCCGGCGAAGCGCCCGGTTCCAGGGTCAGGAGATGAGCCCGAACCCGCGCACGGCCCGCGCGTAGTGGTGGGCCAGCTCCTCGTCGATCCGCTCCGACTCCTCGACCCCGAGCAGCTCCGACGGGGGCGCCGACGGCAGCACGCCGTCGGCGGTGAGCTGGAACTTGGTCAGCGCCGCCGCCCTGATCGCCGCGACGCTCTCGCCGCGCAGCGCCGCCGCCTGCATCAGCACCAGGTAGCGCCCGCCGGCCGCCTGCTCGTCCAGCTCGGCCACATCCTCCTCCGGGACGGCCCGTCGGGCCAGCGCGCGCTGCCTGGCACGCACGCGGGGCTCGCCCGAGCGGGCCAGCCGCGACAGCACGTAGCGCAGCAGCAGCACAGGGCCGCCCAGCACCCGGCCGACGACCCGGCCGAGGAAGGCCGCCACGTCGTACGTCGTGTCAGGGGCCTGGGAGCCGCCCAGCGCGTACGCGATGCGTTCCTGGGCCTGCTCCCTCACCTGCAGCGGCGCCGCCCCCAGCAGCGCGTCGCGCCAGGCGTCGAGGGTGGACAGCGCCTCGCTCACCACCCGCTCGTCGCCGGTCGGCAGCCGCGCGTACGCCGTCGCCAGCAGCGCCACCCGCTGCCTGGGCGGCGACGCCAGCCACAGCGGCAGCCCGACGAGCAGGACGGGGGTGCGGGCCACGCCGACGCGGTCGTAGCGGGTCTCGGGGCTCAGATCGACGACCGCGATGGTGGCGGGCGGCCTGACCCCGATCTCGGCCGCCACCCGGCGGGCGAGCGCGTGCAGCTCGGGAGCGCCGTCGCGGCCCACCGGCTCGGCGTCGGCGGGCAACCGGCCCAGCCGGGGACGCAGCGCCCACCCGACGGCCAGGCAGAGCAGTCCCACGAACCACCACAGGACCGAGCCGGGCTCGCGCACGATCACCCAGCAACCCAGCGCGGCGAAGGCCAGCGTCAGGAGGTGGACGGCGCATGCGAGCAGGAGGGCTGTGAGGCGCTTCACACCGGGATCGTAAGCCGAACCCAGGACCTGCTTCCGCTGCTTTTCCGTGCCGATTCGATTACCGGCGCAGCAGGTCCTCCTCGTGGAGGTCGAACGGCTGCCGGCCGAGCGCCTCGGCCAGCCGCTTCTCCGCGATCGGCATGACCTCCTCGACCACGATGCGCCGCCCGGTCTCGGCCGACAGCGAGGAGACGCCCACGCCGGGGAGACCGCACGGCGTGATGCGGTTGAACCAGCTCGGGTCGTTGGCGCAGTTGAGCGCGAACCCGTGCATGGTGACGCCGCGCGACAGCCGCAGCCCCACCGCGCCGAGCTGGCGGTCGGGCAGGCCGAGCGCCGGGTCACCGGCCGCCCACACGCCCGCGCGCCCAGGCACCCGCCGGGCCGTCACGCCGAAGTCGGCGCACACCTGGATCATCGTGTCCTCGAGCCGGCAGGCGTAGGCCACCACGTCGGTGACGGCCACGATGGGGTAGGCGACGAGCTGCCCCGGCCCGTGCCACGTCAGCCGCCCGCCCCGGTCGACGTCGACGACCGGGGTGCCGTCGGACGGCCGCTCGTGCGGCGCCGTGCGCTTGCCCGCGGTGTAGACGGGGGCGTGCTCGAGGATCAGGACGGTGTCGGGAAGCTCGCCTGCGGCGCGCTTGCCGTGCACCCAGCGCTGCAGGGACCAGGCCTGCTCGTAGGGGACGTCGACACCGAGGCGGACGATGGCGAGCGCGTGGGGATCGTCCCCGGGGATGGGGCGCATGAGCCTATTGTGCCGTTCCCTCACCCTTGAAGGGTAATCAGGGGGTCAGCAACCGTGGCTCGATCCTGAACTCCTTGACCCCGTCCGTGCCCTCGCGCTCCACCTTGTACGCGTAGCCGCCCGCGGACACGCTCACCGCCTGGATGAACTCGGTGCCCACGTAGTGCAGCGCCACGCCCTCGTCGGCGGCGTAACCGCCGGGCAGCTCGCCGGAGGCCACCGACGCCTGCAGCAGCGTCCGCCGCTGCGGCTCGGAGTCGTAGTGGACCCCGCACGAGTAGGGCAGCAGCGCCATGCCCTCGGCCCACACCGCCAGGTCGGGCCCGAAGGAGTCGGTGTTGCCGCCGACGTGCCAGCACAGCGCGCCCGCGCTCTGCCCCGACAGCACCACCCCGGACCGCCACGCCTCCTCGAACGCCTCGTCAAGCCCGTGCAGCCGCCACAACGTCATCAGGTTGGCCACGCTGCCGCCGCTGACGTAGATCATGTCCTGGTCGAGCATCCAGGCACGCGGGTCGGGCACGTTGGGCATCGGGAAGACCGTCAGGTGGCTCAGCTCGACGTCCCAGCCGGAGAACGCGCCGTACATCTTCAGGATCCAGTCGGCGGAGTCGCCCGACGCGGTGGCCACCAAGCCCAGCTTAGGCCGGTCCTGGCCGGTGAGGTCGAGCCCGTAGCGCAGCAGCCCGCTCGCCTCCATCTGACCGTGGCGCCTGCTCGGGCGGAACGACCCGCCCCCGATCGCCAGGATGTGCGACTGTCCGGACCGGTTCATGTCAGAGCCCCCCACGTGCGGAAAACGACGAACAGGCCACTAGAGTACGGCCCGCAGCGCCTCGTCGAGACTGGTATGGGCGAAGCCGTATCCGCCGCTCAGCAGCTTGGCCGGGCGCAGGCGGTGGCTCGACAGCAGCCCCTCGCGGGCGAACTCGCCCAGCCCGGCCGACAGCGCGAACGCCGGCACCGGGATCGGCATCGTGCTCCTGCGCATCGCCTTGCCGAGCTCGCGGGTGAACTCGGTGTTGGTGACGGGGGTCGGCGAGACGAGGTTCACCGGCCCGTGGAGCTCACGCGCACCGAGCAGGTGCAGCACCGCCCCCACCCAGTCGTCCAGGCTGATCCACGACCAGTACTGCCTGCCCGTGCCGAGCGGTGCACCCAGGCCGATCCGGAAGATCGGCAGCATCCGGCCGAGCGCGCCGCCCCGCCCGCTGAGCACCAGCCCGGTCCGCAGGAACACGGTCCTGATCCCCGCCTCTCCGGCCCCCGCCGCCGCGCCCTCCCAGCGCTCGCACAGCTCGGCCAGGAATCCGCGCCCCTTGCCCTGATCCTCGTCCACCCACCGGTCGCCGGTGTCGCCGTAGAAGTCGACGCCCGATGCCGACAGCAGCACCTCAGGCGGCCGCGACAGCCCCCGCAGCGCGTCGACCAGCACCCGCGTCCCCTCGACCCGGCTGGACAGCAGCTCCCGCTTGTACGCGGGAGTCCACCGCCGCTCGGCGATGGGCGCCCCGGCGAGATGCACGACCGCCTCGGCCCCCTCCAGCGGCGCCAGGTCCACGACCTGCTCAGCGGGCTGCCAGAACGCCTCACCAGGCCCGCGAGGAGGCCGGCGCACCAGGCGCACGACCTCACGGCCGCGCGCCTCCAGCGCCTCGGCCAGCGCCGTCCCGAGCAACCCCGACGCCCCCGTCACGATGATCGCCATACCCGCACCCTACGCCGCCGCCTGCCCACCGGCCCCCGCACGCGCCGTGAAACGCGACGGCCGGGCGGCCCCCCGCGAAGGGGGCCGCCCGGCCGGTCGGCGTGCAGCAGGCCGCGGGGCTGTTACGGCCGCGCGGCCGGTGACCGCGTGACTACGCGAGGCCGAGCTGGGCCTCGAAACGGCCCTCCTCCAGGCGACGCTTGATCGTCGTCAGGAAGCGGGCGGCGTCGGCGCCGTCGACGAGGCGGTGGTCGTAGGTCAGCGCCAGGTAGACCATCGAGCGCACCGCGATGACCTCGCCCTCGGCGGTGTCGATCACCACGGGCCGCTTGACGACCGCGCCGGTGCCGAGCATGCCGACCTGCGGCTGGTTGAGGATCGGCGTGTCGAACAGCGCGCCACGGCTGCCGGTGTTGGTCAGCGTGAACGTGCCGCCGGTGATCTCGTCGGGCGTCACCTTGTTGGCACGGGTGCGCTCGGCGAGGTCGGCCGTCTTACGGGCCAGGCCGGCGAGGTTGAGGTCACCGGCGTTCTTGATGACCGCCGCGATCAGCCCGCGCTCGGTGTCGACCGCGATGCCCAGGTGCTCGACGTCGAAGTACGTGACCTCCATGGTCTCGTTGTTGATCGTCGCGTTGAGCTTGGGGTGCTGCTTGAGCGCCTCGATGGCGGCCAGCTCGAAGAACGGCATGAACGTGAGCTTGACGCCCTCACGCCGCTGGAACTCGGCCTTGGCCTGGTCGCGCAGCCGGGCGATCTTGGTGACGTCGACCTCGACCACGGTGGTGAGCTGAGCGGCCGTCTGCAGCGACTCCACCAGACGCTTGGACATCGTCTGGCGCAGACGCGACATCTTCTCGGTGCGGCCGCGCAGCGTGGTGTCGACCTCGACCGGCTCGGGACCGGCGGCGACCGGAGCCTGAGCGGCGGCGGCCGGAGCGGCGGCGGGCGCGGCCTGGGCGGGCGCCTGGGCCGGGGCGGCGGGAGCGGCGGCGGCCTGGGCCTTCTCGCGCTGCGCCTTGGCGGCCTCGAGGACGTCCTGCTTGCGGATGCGGCCACCGACGCCGGTGCCGGTGATGGAGTCGAGGTCGACCCCGTGCTCGTTGGCGAGCTTGCGCACCAGCGGCGTCACGTAGGGGCTCTCACCCGACGGCACGGCGGGAGCGGGCTGCGCCTGCGGGGCCGGGGCGGGAGCGGCCTGCGGGGCGGGGGCGGGGGCAGGAGCGGGGGCGGGGGCGGGGGCGGGCTGCGCCGGAGCCGGCTGCGGGATCGAGGAGGCCGGGGCGGCGGGCTCGGGCTCCGGCTCGGGCTCGGGCTCGGGAGCCGGCGGGGCGGCCGCCTCGGGCGCCGGGGCGGCGCCGCCGGGCTGGCCGTTCTCGTCGATGACCGCGAGCTCGGCCCCGACCTCGACCGTCTCGTCCTCAGCCACGACGATCTTGGTGAGGACGCCCGCGGACGGCGACGGGATCTCGGTGTCGACCTTGTCGGTCGACACCTCGAGGAGCGGCTCGTCGGCCTCGACGCGCTCGCCCTCCTTCTTCAGCCAACGGGTTACCGTGCCCTCGGTCACGCTCTCGCCGAGCTGGGGCATCTGTACGGAGACCGGCATCGTTATTCTTCTCTCGCGTTCTGATCTCGAGGGCTGGACTAGTTGTGTACGTGCAGCGGCTTGCCGGCCAGAGCCAGCATCGCCTCACCCATGGCCTCGGACTGGGTCGGGTGTGCGTGAATGAGCTGGGCGACCTCTGCGGGCAGGGCCTCCCAGTTGTAGATGAGCTGGCCTTCTGTGACGAGCTCGCCGATGCGCCGGCCCACCATGTGGACGCCGACGACGGGCCCGTCCTTCTGCGCGATGACCTTCACGGCGCCCGCCGTGCCGAGGATCTGGCTCTTGGGGTTGCCCGCGAGGTCGTAGACCTGCTCGACGATCTCGATGCCGCGCTCGGCCGCCTGCGCCGAGGTGAGGCCCACCGAGGCCACCTCGGGGTCGGAGTAGGTGATGCGCGGCACGCCCGCGTAGTCGATGGGCGGCGGGTTGAGCCCGGCGATGTGCTCGGCGACCATGATGCCCTCGGCGAACCCGGCGTGGGCGAGCTGCAGCGTGGGGATGAGGTCGCCGATGGCGTAGACGCCGGGCACGGAGGTCTGGCAGTGCTCGTCGACCACGACGGTGCCGCGCTCGATGGCGATGCCCTGCTCTTCGAAGCCCATGCCGGCCGAGACCGCGCCGCGGCCGACGGCGACGAGCAGCAGCTCGGCCTCGAGGGTCTTGCCGTTGGCCAGGGTGACGACGACGCCGGTCTCGGTGGTCTTGGCTCCGTCGAAGAAGACGCCCAGCTCGTATTTGATGCCGCGGCGGCGGAAGGCCCGCTCGAGCAGCTTGGAGCTGGACTCCTCCTCGGTCGGCAGCAGGTGGGGCAGCGCCTCGACGATGGTGACCTCGGCGCCGAAGGAGCGGTAGACGCTCGCCAGCTCGACGCCGATGACGCCGCCGCCGAGGACGACCACCGAGGCGGGGACGCGGTCCATCTTGAGCGTGTGCTCGCTGGTGATGACGCGCTCGCCGTCGATCTCCAGGCCGGGCAGCGTCTTCGGCGCCGAACCGGTGGCCAGGACGATGTTGCGGCCCTCGTAGACCTCGGAGCCGACCTGGATCCGGTTGGCGCCGACGAGCTTGCCCTCGCCCTCGACGATCGTCACGCCCGCGGCCTTCAGCAGGCCCTGCACGCCCTTCCAGGCCCGAGTGACGATCTTGTCCTTGAAGGCGTGGACGCCCTGGACGTCGATGCCCTCGAAGCTCGCCTTGACGCCGTAGGACTCGCTCTCGCGGGTCTCGTCGGCGATCTCGGCGGAGTGCAGCAGGGCCTTCGTGGGGATGCATCCCCTGTGGAGGCAGGTGCCGCCGATCTTGTCCTTTTCGATCAGGGCGACCGACTTGCCCAGCTCAGCCGCCCGCAGGGCGCAGGCGTAACCGCCGCTGCCGCCTCCTAGGACGACGATGTCATAGGCCACAGGAAGGCTCCTTGTCGGGGTGTTCGTGATGCCGTCATCTTTTCATTTGTTTCAGATGCTCGCGTGCCGCTCTGCGAGTCCGATCAGGGTGCGCGTGATGGCGCCCGTGCCGCCCTTGGGCGTGTAGCCGTACGGCTCGCCCTTGTTGTACGCGGGACCGGCCATGTCGATGTGGGCCCAGCGCACCCCGTCGGGCACGAACTCCTTCAGGAAGATGCCCGCGGCGAGCATGCTGCCCCACCGCTCGGGCTGCAGGTTGGCGATGTCGGCGACCGGGGAGTCGAGGCCCCTGCGCAGCTCCTCGGGCAGCGGCATGCCCCACGCGCCCTCGCCTGCCGCGCCGGCGGCCTCGACCACCAGCTCCCTGACGGCGTCGTCGTTGGACATGACGCCGGCGGTGCGCCAGCCGAGCGAGACGATCTGGGCGCCGGTGAGGGTGGCGACGTCGACGATGAGGTCGGGCTGGTCCTCGGCGGCGCGGGCGATGCCGTCCATGAGCACGAGGCGGCCCTCGGCGTCGGTGTCGAGCACCTCGACGGTCTTGCCGCTGTAGCTGTGGATGACGTCGGAGGGACGCTGGGCGGTGCCGCTCGGCAGGTTCTCGGCCAGGCAGAGGTAGCCGACGGCGTTGACCGGCAGGCCGAGCCTGGCGATGCCGATGAGCGCGCCGAGCACCGCTCCCGCGCCGCCCATGTCGGACTTCATCCAGTCCATCGAGGCGGACGGCTTGAGCGACAGGCCGCCGGAGTCGAACGTGATGCCCTTGCCCACGAACGCCAGCGTCTTGCTCGCCTCGGGGTGGCTGTAGGAGAGGCGGACCAGGCGCGGCGGGCGGGCCGAGCCCTGGCCGACGCCGATGAGGCCGCCGTAGCCGCCGGCCTTGAGCTGCTCGTCGTCGAGCACCTCGACGCTCACCCCTGCCTTGCCGCCGACCTGCTCGGCGATCTCGGCGAACTTCGCCGGCCACAGGTCGGACGGCGGGGTGTTGACCAGGTCGCGGACGAGCGAGACGGCGTCGGCGAGCACGCCCGCGCGCTCGGCCACGCCGTCGCCCTGCTCCGACAGCACGGTCAGCTCGGCGACCGGGGCCTTCTGGTCGCCGTCGGTGCGGTAGCGCGAGAAGGCGTACGCGCCGAGCAGGCCGCCGAGCGCGACGGCCTCGGCCTCGTCGGGGGTGCCCGCGGGCAGCGCGAGCGCGGCCCTGGAGACGCCGGCGACGGAGCGTACGGCGGCGCCGGCGGCGCGGCGCAGGCCCTCGAGACCGGGGGAGTCGCCGGGGGAGTCGCCGAGGCCGACGGCGACGAGCACGGGGGCGGTGACCGAGCCGAACGTCGGCAGCTTGGCCAGCTCACCCGCCTTGCCGGTGAAGCCCACGGCGTCGAGCGAGGTGGCCAGCTTGCCGCCGAACGCGGATTCCAGGGCCTCCGCGCCCACCGCGGGGACGGGGCCGTCCTGGCCTGACCGGAAGCCGACGATCAGGGCGTCGGTGTCGATGGAGACTGGATCTGCTGAGTTCAGCCGCACTGTGGTCACGTAAACCGATGCTATCCACGGTTTCTGCGTACTCACAAACAGGGGTTCATCCCACCAATCGCAGCTCAGGACCGTGCCCATAATGGTGCTAGTGTCATTGGCACCATGTTGCTGACGCTCGACCTCAACGACGCCCGGCCGCTCCACGAGCAGGTGGCCGGCGCGATCCGCCGTGCCATAGGCGAGGGCTCCTACCGGCCGGGCGACCGCCTGCCGCCGGCCCGCGACCTCGCCGGCGCTCTGGGCATCAACCCCAACACCGTGCTTCGCGCCCTGCGCGACCTGCGCGACGAGGGGCTGCTGGAGTTCAGGAGAGGCCGCGGCGTCAGCGTCGCGCGGCGCGCCGACGGGCGCGCCCTGCTCGCCCAGCGGGCACGCGAACTGCTCGAGGAGGCCAAGAAGCACGGCTACAGCCGTGACGACCTCATCACCATCCTGGAGGAACTGACGTGAAAGCCCGTGCCGTCGCCGCCGCGTGGGGGCTGGCCGTGACCGCCGCGCTCGTCCTGCCCGCCTACGCCGTACGCGACCGGCTGCCCGATCCGATGGCCACCCACTGGTCGGGCACCTCGCCCGACGGGTCCAGCTCGTTCACCGGGCACGTGGCCGTCAGCGCCGGCATCTGGGTGGTGCTCGCGGTGGCCATGGTCGTGCTGAGCGGGCGGGCCCAGGCGCGTCGCGCGTCCCGGATGACCTGGTGGGGCCTGCTGTTCGGGACGGGCGTGCTGCTGATGGGCGCCCAGGGCTCGACGCTGTCAGCCAACCTCGACGTCCCCGACTGGACGGCCGCCACGCTGCCGGGCTGGCACATCGCCGCCATACTCGGGGGCATGCTCGCGGCCACGGCGTCGGCCGCCGTCCTCGCCAAGGGAGAGCCCGACGCGCCGGCGCCGGGCAGCCAGGCGCCGCCCGTGCTGCGGCTGCGGTCCGGCCAGCGGGCCGTCTGGGTCGGCCGGGTGGTCAACCGCGGGCTCACCGTGGCCTTCGTCGCCGTGTTCGCCGTCACTGTGGTCATGACCCTGCTCGGGCTGCGCGGCCAGGGCGGCCTCCTCATGCCCGCGGTCCTGCCGGGCGCCGTCATCCTCCTCGTCGCCGGGCTCGCCACCATGGCCGTGTCCGTGCGTGTCGGCGACGGCCTGATCAGGATCGGCTTCGGGCCGTTCGGCTGGCCCGCGCGGCGGATCAAGCTGTCGTCCGTCGAGTCGGCCTGGGCCGAGCGGCGCTCGCCCGCCGATGCCGGCGGCTGGGGCTTCCGCGGCGTGCCGGGAGCCGCCACCATCATGTTGCGCGGCGGCGAGTGCCTTGTGCTCCGCTACCGTTCCGGTGGGCAGCTCGCGATCAGCATCGACGACGCCGAGCGCGGCGCCGCCCTCATCAACGCCCTCGTCGCGGAGCGTGGCCAGCCATGAAGAGACCGCTGCTCGTCTACCTCGTCCTCGCCTTCGGCCTGTCCTGGGCCGCGGCCCTGCCCCTCTGGCTGAGCGACGGCCTCGGCACGCCGTCCAAGGTGCAGGCGCTCGCCGCGCTGATGATGCTCACGCCCACGATCGGCGTGCTCGGCGTGTGGATCGCGGCCCGCGCCCCGCTTCGCCGGTGGGCGAAGGAGACGGGCCTGACCCTCGGCGAGCACAGGGGCCGCACCCTGCGGCTCGTGCTGGCCGCCTGGCTCGGCGTGCCGCTGCTGACGCTGCTCGCCATGGGCGTGAGCGCCGCCGTCGGCCTGGTCTCGCTGGACCTCGGCGGGTTCAGCCTGCTCGCCGAGGTGCTGCGGGCGCGCGGCGTGCAGCCGCCTGGCGAGATGACCTCCGTGGCCGTCATGCAGCTCGTGCTGGCGGCGCTGCTGGGGCCCGTGCCGATCCTGGTCCCGGCGCTGGGGGAGGAGTGGGGCTGGCGCGGCTGGCTGCTGCCCCGGCTCACCGCCGCCAACGGCGCCGTCATGGGGCTGGTCTACTCCGGGCTCATCTGGGGGCTGTGGCACGCCCCGATCACCCTGCTCGGCTACAACTATCCGCGGCTCGGCTCGTGGGCGGCGCTCGCGTTCATCGGCTTCTGCACGGTGGGCGGCGTCGTCATCGGCTGGTTGCGGCTGCGGTCGGGCAGCGTGTGGCCCGCGGTGGTGGCCCACGCGTCGCTCAACGCCGTCGCCGGGCCCGTCCTGCTGCTCGGCGACGCCGCCCACCCGCCGAACGAGATCTTCGCCGGCATCACCGGCGTGGTGGGCTGGGTGCTGCTCGCCCTGGTGGGCGCGGCCCTGCTCCGCTTCCTCCCGGTGACCGAACGGGCTCCCGCCGCCCCGCCGGCACAGGACGTCCCCGAGGACGCCGAGCCGGAGTCGGCTCCGTCCGCGCCGGGGCGGTCCGGCGAGGCCGGCTGAGGCGTCAGGCGAGCAGCGCGTACGCCACCAGCGTCACCGTGGCGGCCGTCTCCACGAGCGCGCCGAGCACGTCCCCCGTGACGCCGCCGAGGCGGCGCCGCGCGCGGCCGAGCAGCAGCAGGGCGGCGGCCAGCCCGGCGAGCAGCGCGATAGGGGCCGCCAGCGTCCGCCCGAGCGCCGCGATGCCGCCCGGCAGGAGACCGCTCGCCTCCCCGTAGCGCATACCGGGCACGGCCGGCTCAGGGCAGTCGGGGAAGGCCGCGACGTCCAAGGGGCATCCCTGGACCACCACCGCCCTCAGGTTGATGAAACCGTCCACGGCCGGGCGGTCGTCCATGGACAGACCGTCCACGGCCGGGCGGTCGTCCATGGGCGCCGGGCCCGGGGCGGAGAGCAGGCCGATCGCGGCGGCGGCGAGCACGGCGGCCAGGGTGACGAGCACGGCGGCGGGACGGCGTACGGTGCCCGCGACCATCGCGCCCAGGCCGTCGGGCCGGGCGGCCGGCACGCCGGCCCGGCAGGCCCACGTCAGCGCGAGCCGCCCGGCCAGGCAGGCGGTCACCAGCGCGGCGTAACGCGCGTAGGGGGCCGCGTGGAAGGCCGTGTAGGAGGCATCGCCCGGCGGGCTGATGGAGACCAGGGCCGTGACCTGGACGAGCAGCGTGAACACCAGCGTCACGACCCCGAAAGGTCCGATGTCCGACTTTTTCATGATGTCGAGCGCCTGGTCGGCCGGTTTGGCGCTGCCCAGGCCGTCCGCGAGATCGGCCAGCCCGTCGAGGTGCAGCGCGCGGGTGAGCAGCGCCAGCAACGCGAGCGCCAGCGCCGCCGCCAGCAACGGCCGCTCGCCGAACAGCACCAGCGGCAGCCCGCCCGCCAGGCCGAGCACCAGCCCGACCGCCGGGGCCAGCGCCATCGCCCGGCCCGCCACCTGGCGGTCCACCCGCTGCACACGCACGGGAAAGACGCTCAGCGTGCCCACGGCGAACCGCAGCCCGTCCATTGACCGCATAACGGAGGATCCTAGGGCCCACTAGTGTGGCGGGATGCACGTGGTTGAACTGGAAGGCGTGGGCGTCCGGGTCGTCGGCAAAACGCTGCTGGACGGCGTCGACTGGCAGGTGGACTACGGCGATCACTGGGCGGTCCTGGGGCCCAACGGGGCGGGCAAGACGACGTTGCTCTCGCTCGTGGGCGCCGTACGTCACCCCAGCGAGGGCGCGGTCAGCGTGCTCGGCCACCGGCTCGGCCGGGTCGACGTACGCGAGCTGCGCCGCCACATCGGGCTGGTCACCTCCAGCCAGCGGCTCATCGACGAGGAGCTGATGGAGGAGGAGGGGGCGAGCGCGCACACGGTGGTGCTCACCGGCCACACCAGCACGAGCGCGCCCCTGTGGGACCGGTACGGCGACGCCGAGCACGACCGCGCCCACCGCCTCCTCGCCGACCTCGGCTGCAAGGAGCTGGCCGAGCGGCCCTTCCGCGTGTGCTCCCAGGGCGAGCGGGCCCGCGTCAGGGTGGCCAGGGCGCTCATGTCCGACCCCGCGGTGCTGCTGCTCGACGAGCCGTTCGCGGGGCTCGACCTGCCCGCCCGCGAAGACCTCATCAGCGCCGTCGAACACCTCGCCGCCGTCAGGCCCGTGCTCACCACCGTGACCGTCACGCACCACCTGGAGGAGGTGCCCGCGACGACCACGCACGCCATGCTGATGCGCGACGCCAGGGTGCTCGCCGCCGGGCCGGTCGCCGACGTGCTCACCTCCGATCTGCTCAGCGACTGCTTCGGCCGCCCGCTCCAGGTCGACAGGATCGACGGCCGCTGGTACGCCCGCGCCACCCGCCCCTGACGCCCTGCGAAGCCCTCAGAGGGCGAGCACGCGGCCGGCGACCACCAGGGCGGCGTACTCCGATTCGGCCGCCAGGCGCTCGTTGAGGCGGCCCAGGGCGTCCCTGAACGCGCGCCCGCTGGCCGTCGCGGGCACCACGCCCATGCCGACCTCGTCCGAGACCGCCACCAAGGGCTGGGGCGTCTGCCGCCACGCGGCCACCAGCTCGTCGCAGCGGGCGATCACCGGGGCGCGGTCGCCCTCCCAGGCGCCGTGCTCGTCGAACACGGCCGCCAGCCACGTCCCCAGCCCGTCGATCAGCAATGGCGTGGTGGCCGCGCGGATCGCCGCCGCCGGCGCGGTCGTCTCCAAGGTGGCCCAATGCGCGGGCCTGCGCTCCCGATGCGCCCGCACCCGCGCCGCCCACTCGCCGTCGCCCGTGCCGTCAGGGCCGGTGGCGACGTACGTGACGTGCGGCTCGGCCGCGAGCCTCGCCTCCGCCTCCGCCGACTTCCCCGACCTGGACCCGCCCAGCAGCAGCGCCCGGAGCGGCGTCAGCGGCGCGGCCCCCTGGCCCGGCGTCACCTCAGTGCCGTCGGGGACGGTGATCGCGCCCCACAGCCGCAGCCGCCCGGCCAGCTCCTCCTCCGACCGGATCCGGTGGTCGAGCCCGACGGCCACCACCGTGGTCGCCGCGTCCGCCAGACCGGCGCGGCGCAGCTCTCCGAGGCGCTCAGGACGGTCGAGGAGGTCGATCAGCACGACGTCGTACCGGGAGGTCTCCTGGACGGGCACGGGGGCGCCCTGAGGGAGGTGGAGGAGCCGGGTGCCGTCGGGGCAGGCCAGGCCCAGGCCGCCGGCGCACGGCCGGTAGCCGTCGGGCAGGTCGCCGAAGGGGTACGTGACGACGCCGTCCACCACGAAGCCGAACGGGCGGCGACGGCCAGGGGGCGGCGCGGCGCAGGAGACGCAGCGGCAGCCGGGCTCCGGCCGGCCCGAGGCGCCCGCCGTACCGGTGAGAAGGACTTTCACCGCGCCGAGCGTACAAAAGGACCGGGGGTGAGGCGGGCGCAGAACGGGGGGAGACAGAGGGAAGGCGGCCGCCGTCCAGGCGGCCCCTGCCGCAACACGGGAACGCGCGCGGCATCGATTGACCGGAAAGCTCGGGAGTAGGGTTCCCAGTGCCTGCGGAGGGTGCGCCGGCGAACCCGCGGAAAAGGAGCGTATGGCATGACATGGCGGTGGCGTTATGAAAATGCGCGTGGTGCTGAGGTGACGGATCGCCCTTTGCCGCGAGAGGTTTTTCCCAGCCAGGCGGACGCCGAGTCCTGGATCGGTGAAAACTGGCGTGAGCTGCTCGAATCGGGTGTCGAGCAGGTCGCGTTGCTTGAGGAGGACCGAGTGGAGTACACGGGATTGTCCTTGCGCCCAGAGTCGCCTTAAGCAGGAGCGGGAGAAACGAAAAACCCCTTGAGCGGAAAGTCCGGCTCAAGGGGTTTCGTCGTGGAGAACCTACGGGCGGCTGCTCGGGCTCACCGTCTTCGACGGGTCACGCTCGACCACGTCGCCGAGCACGTCGTCGATCTTCTTCAGCACGTCCGCGTCGAGCTTGACGCCCGCCGCCTTGACGTTGTCGCGCACCTGCTCGGGGCGGGTGGCGCCGACGATGGCGCTGGAGACGTTCGGGTTCTGCAGCACCCAGGCGACGGCCAGCTGCGCCATGCTGAGGCCCAGGTCGGCGGCGATCGGCTTGAGCTCCTGGACGCGGGTCAGCACGTCGTCGCGCATGAACCGGGCGATCATCGCGCCGCCGGTCTTGTCGGTCGCCCGCGAGCCCTCCGGCGCCTGCCGGCCGGGCAGGTACTTGCCGGTCAGCACGCCCTGGGCGATCGGCGACCAGACGATCTGGCCCACGCCCTCCTTCTCGCTGAGCGGCACGACCTCCGACTCGATGACCCGCCACAGCATGGAGTACTGCGGCTGGTTGGACACGAGCCGGTCGAAGCCCATCTCGTCGGCGATCTTCAGGGCGCGGCCGATCTGCTCGGCCGTCCACTCGCTGACGCCGATGTAGAGGACCTTGCCCTGGCGGACGAGGTCGTCGAACGTCTTGAGCGTCTCCTCCAGCGGGGTCTCGTAGTCGAAGCGGTGTGCCTGGTAAAGGTCCACGTAGTCGGTCTGCAGGCGGCGCAGCGAGCCGTGGATCGACTCGAAGATGTGCTTGCGCGACAACCCGCGGTCGTTCTTGCCGGGCCCGGTCGGCCAGTAGACCTTGGTGAAGATCTCCAGCGACTCCCTGCGAACGCCCTTGAGCGCGCGTCCCAGCACCTCCTCGGCCTTGGTCCCGGCGTAGACGTCGGCGGTGTCGAAGGTGGTGATGCCCTCGTCGAGGGCCGCCTGCACGCACTGCTTGGCGGCGTCCTCCTCGACCTGGGAGCCGTGGGTGATCCAGTTGCCGTAGCTGATCTCGCTGACCATGAGACCGCTGCGACCAAGGTGTCGGAATTCCATGCATCCGACTCTAATGGTGGAACATCGGATGATCTGATTCGGGATAGGGTGCGCGACGTGCTGAAGCTCGTACGGCTGGCGCTCACGGCCGCGATCCTGGCCGCCGTCGCGGTCCGGCTGCGCCGGCGCGCCCGCATGCCCGCCAGGCCGCCGGCCCCGCCCAGGGCCGCTCAGGGGCCCGCCGCGTGGTGGCCCGGCCGCCCGGTGCGCAGCAGGCCGGTGTGGCCGGTCTGGGCGGCCGTCGCGGGGGTCGTGGCGGTGGTCCTGGTGGTCGCGCTGCTGCCGTACGAGGACACCTCGGGCGCCCGGCTGCAGGCTCAGCGCGAACGGCACAGCGCGCTGGTCGCCGCGGCCCAGCGGACGGTCGCGCCGCCGTCCCCCACCCCCGAGCCGGCTCCGACGCCCGACCCCTACTGCTCGCCGGTCACGGGCCCGGTGATCGTCCGCGGGACCGTCCGCCCGATCGACCCCAAGGTCAGGCGGGCGGTGAACCGGCAGTGGCGGCGCATCGAGCGGTGGCTGAAGGCGAACGCGCCGCGGACGTACCGCGGGCTCGGGCGGCCCGGCAGGGCCCGCACGATCGCGATCGCCGAGGCGCAGATGGGCGTGCACTTCCCCGACGACCTGCGCGCCTCGCTGCTGCGCCACGACGGGGCCGCCGGGTTCGGGTTCGGCGCGTGGTTCGACGGCGCGTCGAATCTCAGCGTCCGCGAGATCAGGGACACCTGGCGCCATGAGTGCAGGCTCGACTCCACGGACCGCGGTGACGACCCCTGGGGCGAGCTGTGGAGCGGCCGGTTGATCCCGGTCCTCGTCTTCGCCGGCATGGAGGAGTCTTCGGCGTACGCGCTGGTCGACTCCGCCGACGGCAGCGTCGGCTGGGACGACACGATCAGCGGCATGGGACCGCGGCGGCCGTCGTATCACGCACTCATGCGGGCCGTCGCCGACGCCCTGGAGGATGGGAAGGATTTCGACGGCTGGCGGCCCGCGGTCGAGCGAGGCGTGCTGCGTTGGGAGAACGTGGAGCAGGGCGACTCGTGAACGGCCGCCGCTACGGCCGTTCGTGAGGCCGCTACTTCTTCGGGGGGACGGGCCGGCCGCCGGGCAGCACCCGCGGCGGCGGGAAGCGCAGCTTGCGGATCTGCAGGGCCCGCATCGCCGCGTAGAAGCCCACGCCCTTGACGCTCTCGCCGGGCAGCTTCTCGGCGACCTCCTTCTTCACCCTGAAGGCCACGAAGACCGAGGTGAACAGCACGCCGAGCATCATGATCGGCCAGCCGATCGTGACGACGTAGCCCAGCACCTGGGCGCGGATCGCCATCGGCCAGGGAATCCACGTGGCCAGCAGGATCACCAGCGAGAACGGCAGGAAATACTGGCTCGGCAGCCGCCGGGCGTCGACCCAGTCGCGCGCGAATTTGCGGGCGGGACCCTTGTCGCGAACGGGAAGATACCGCTCGTCACCGGCGAGCATGCCCTGACGGGCCTTTTCTCGCTCGGTGGCCTGTTTGGCACGCATCTGCCGGTATGCCTCTTTGCGGTCTTTCGGCGCGGAGACGTACTGGCGGCGCCTGCCTTCGGCATCCCGGCGCTTGGGTGTGGGACGACCTTTACCCTGGGGCTTAGGATCGTCAACGGGGACGGGGGTGTCGTCCACGGAGGTTTGGGAACGGCGTCGCAACACGACGTCAACCCTACCTGGACTGCAACTTAGTGACGCCCTCGTGCGTTATGCGTAGGGTAATCCCAAGGCGGCTGCGCTGCATCGGGATTGACACCAGCACGACCTAGAAGGGGACGGCCGACGCGCATGAGCGTGATGAAGAGACTTTCGATGATCTTCAAGTCCAAGGCCAACAAGGCCTTGGACAAGATGGAGGATCCGCGCGAGACCCTTGACTACTCCTACCAGCGGCAACTCGAGCTGCTGCAGAAGGTGCGCAGGGGGGTGGCCGACGTCGCCACCTCGCGCAAGAGGGTGGAGCTGCAGATAACCGGCTTGGAGAACCAGGCCAGGAGGCTGGAGGAGCAGGGCCGCAAGGCGCTGTCCGTCGGCCGCGAGGACCTTGCCCGTGAGGCGCTGCAGCGGCGCTCCAACCTGCAGGCGCAGATGGCCGACCTGAAGGTTCAGCACGACAACCTGCAGGCCGAGGAGGAGAAGCTGACCACGGCCTCCCAGCGGCTGCAGGCCAAGGTCGACTCCTTCCGCACGAAGAAGGAGACCATCAAGGCCACCTACACCGCCGCCGAGGCCCAGACGCGCATCAACGAGGCGTTCTCCGGCATCTCCGAGGAGATGGGCGACGTCGGCCTCGCGATCCAGCGCGCCGAGGACAAGACGGCGCAGATGCAGGCCCGCGCCGGCGCCATCGACGAGCTGCTCGCCAGCGGCGCGCTCGACGACTTCAGCGGCACCCGCGGCGACGACATCCAGGCCGAGCTCGACCGCATGGGCGGCGGCATGGACGTCGAGCTGGAGCTGGCCAGGATGAAGGCCGAGCTGGGCCAGGGCTCCGCGCCGCAGCCGTCCATCGAGCAGGGGCAGCCGCAGCAGCAGGCCCAGCCGCAGGCACAGCCTCAGCAGCAGCCTCAGCAGCAGGCCGGCCCCACCCAGCAGTACCGTCAGCCTGGGGAGGGCGCATGATCGTCAGAATCATGGGCGAGGGTCAGATCGAGATCTCCGCCGACGACATCGCCGTACTCAACGAGCTCGACACCGAGCTTGAGGCGGCCATCGACGCGGGCGACGAGAAGGCCTTCCGCGTCAAGCTGCACGCGCTGCTGGACAAGGTGCGCCACGTGGGCAAGGCGCTTCCCGACGACAGCCTTGAGCCGTCAGAGCTGATCCTTCCCCCCGCGGACGCCTCGATCGAGGAGGTCCGGGAGATGCTGGGCGACCAGGGCCTCATCCCGGGCTGACGCCGTGAGCACGCGGTTCGCGTCCGACCCCGGCCTCACCCGCCGGATGGTCGTGACGATGTTCCTGCTCGGGCTGCTCTATGTCGTGTTCGTGGGCGTCCTGATCGCCCTGGGCGCCCAGGCGCTGACCGTGCTGGTGCTGGCGGGCGCCTTCCTGCTGGTGCAATACTTCCTGTCCGACCGCATCGCCCTGTTCGCGATGCACGGCCGGGAGGTCTCACCGCAGGAGGTGCCCGAGCTGCACGCCCTGATCGACCGGCTCTGCGCACTGGCCGACATGCCGAAACCACGGGTGGCGATCGCCGAGTCCGACGTCCCCAACGCGTTCGCCACCGGCCGTGACCAGAAGCACGCCGTCGTGTGCGTGACGACCGGCATCCTGCGCCGCCTTGAGCCGCAGGAGCTGGAGGGCGTGATCGCGCACGAGCTGTCCCACGTCGCCCACCGCGACGTGGCCGTCATGACGATCGCCTCGTTCCTCGGCATCGTGGCGGGGCTGATGACCAGGTTCGCGCTCTACACGGGGCTCGGCGGCCGGCGCAACGGCGGCCAGGGCGGGCTGCCCATCGGCGTGATCGTCCTGCTGGTGTCCGTCGTCGTGTACGCGATCAGCTTCCTGCTCACCCGAGCCCTGTCGCGCTACCGCGAACTGGCCGCCGACCGGGCCGGCGCCCTGCTCACGCAGCGCCCGTCCGCGCTGGCCAGCGCGCTGACCAAGGTGTCGGGCGACATGGCCAGGATCCCGACCCGCGACCTGCGGGAGGCGGAGCCGTTCAACGCCTTCTACTTCGCGCCCGCGCTGGCCAAGGGCGCGACGCTGGCCGCGCTGTTCTCCACGCACCCGCCGCTCGAGCGCCGCCTGGAGCAGCTGGCCGGCATCTCCCGGCAACTGGGAAGGGGCTGAGGCCCATGGGCTGGCTCGACGCGCTGCTCGGCCGGTCGAAGCCGGTCAAGCCCAACCTCGACGCGCTGTTCGCGCTGCCGTCGGCGGCGGTGACGCTGCAGGCGGCGACCGGGCTCGAGCCGACCGGGCTCGGCTCGGTGGCCTTCCGCGCCGCCGAGGGCGGTGCGTTCGCCACCGTCGAACGCGACGTCAAGGCGCTGCTGGGGGAGCGCGTCGAGGAGTCCGACGACGGCTACGGCTACACCTGGCTGCTCGTCCGCCGCCCGTCCGAGGCGCTCAGCGACCTGGTCACCGAGCTGCACGCGGTCAACTCCTCGCTGGAGGGCGCGGGGTTCGGGCCGTCGCTGCTCTGCTCGCTGGTGTCGTTCGCGCGGCCTGACGGCGGCGGCCGGTTGGCCGTCGTCTACCTGTACAAGCGCGGCACCTTCTACCCGTTCGCGCCGCTCGCCGGGCAGAAGCGCGACAACGCGCTCGAACTGCAGGCCAGAGGCGCTCTGGAGGGTGAGCTGCCGCTGGAGCAGGATCTCGGCCGGTGGTTCCCGGTGTGGGGGGCTCCGGGGCTCTGAAAGAAGGGGGCGCTGACAGGGGCGCTTACCTGCGGCTTTCGCGTACAGTGATCTAATTGTCACGTGGAGCGAAGGTTGTACGTGTTCGCCGCGTGCGCGTTCATCATGGCGGCGGTGCTGGGCAGCGCCTGGATCACCGGCCAGTTCACCACGCCCGCGGTGGACAGGACCCACGGGTACGTCAGCGAGCTGGCCGCTCGTGACCAGCCGTGGAGCCGGCTGTTCCGGGTCAGCGACGCGCTGTCGGGGCTCGCGTGCGTCCTGGGGGTGCTGCTGGTGCCCAGGGTGGCCCGCGAGTGGCCGGGCTGGCTGGCGCTGGCCGCGTTCGGGGTGTTCACCTTCCTGGGCGGGCTGTTCCCGCTCGACTGCGCCACGCTCAGCGACCCCGCCTGCGGCGGCTCGGGCACCTCGCTCAGCCACCTGCTGCACGCCCTGACCGGGGTGTCCGGCACGCTCGCCGTCCTCGCCGCCATGGCGCTGCTCGGCGCGCGGTGGCGGTCGTGGGTGTCATGGGCGCTCACCTGGCTGAGCCTGGTCGCCACGCTGCTGCTGGTCATCGCGCTGATCGCGGGGCACGGCGCCGGGCTCGCGCATCGCGCCCAGCTCACGGTGATCGCATTCTGGCTCGTGTACGTGGCACTCCACCTCCTCGTCGCCGACGAGCCCTCGCCGGCGCCCGTCACCGGCGACGACCCGTACGGGGAGGACACCTGCCTGCGGGTCGCTCCCGGCCGCATGGGCGGGGTGGGCGGCGCCCGCGTGCTTCCCCCGCCCCCTCCGGACGCCGCCGCCCGCGTGCAGGTGTCTCATCACACGGAGACCCATGTCGTCGAGGAGGGGACAGGGCCCGCCGTGCTGATCACGGCGGGTCCGGGCGGGGCGTGGTTCCACTGGGACGCCGTGGCGGGGCTGCTGGCCGGGTCCCGCCGGGTCGTGCGCTTCGACCGGCCGGGGCTCGGGCGCAGTGCCAGGCCGGTGGCGCCGCCCACCCTGTACGCCGAGGTCGCCCGCCTGGTCGCGCTCGCTCCCGCGCACCCCGAGCGGGTCACCCTCGTCGCGCACGGCGTGGCCTGCTGGCACGCGGAGGCGTTCGCCCGGCTGCACCCGCTGTGCCTGGCCGGGCTCGTCCTGGTGGACCCCGCCTGCGTCGCGGGGCGCAGGCCGCTCGCCGCCGCCAGGACCGCGGGGCGGTGGCTGCCCGTGCTGGGCGGCACGTGGGGTGCGGCCGTGGTGGCCCGCCTGGCGGGCCCCGCCGCGCACCGGCTGCTCACCGGCCGGCCCGACCCGTCGGGCGTCTACACCATGGGCAAGGTGCCCGCCGCGATGGCGGGGGAGTGGCTCGCCCGCCGCGACATGGCGGCCGACCTGCTGCTGCTGCGCGCCGGCAAGCCGTTCCCCGCCGTCCCCGTCACCGTGATCAGCGGGGACGACGCCGACGCCTGCCAGGCCCGGCTGGCCACCGCCCTGGGAGCCGCCCACGTACGCCTGCCGATGGCCGGCCGCCGCCTCCCCCTCCGCGCCGCGCAGGCGATCGCCGACGCCGTGAACGCGTGACGGCGGGGGCCCGGAGCCAGCAGAATGGCGGGAAAGTCGCCGTTTGTGGGGGTTGTGCCGATGCCTGACCTCGCACCCCTGCGTCCAGGGGACCCGGCGGAGGCGGGCGCGTACCGCCTGACCGGCCGGCTCGGCGAGGGCGGGCAGGGCATCGTGTATCTCGCGACCGGCCCCGACGGGACGCAGGCCGCGGTCAAGCTGCTGCGCGCCGACCTGGCGGGCGACGCCGAGGCGTCCGAGCGGTTCGTCCGCGAGGTGGCGATGGCGCGGCGGGTGGCGCCGTTCTGCACCGCGCAGGTCATCGAGACCGGGCTGGCGGGCGGGCGGCCGTACATCGTGAGCGAGTACATCGACGGCCGCACCCTGTCCGACGTCGTACGCGAGCAGGGTCCCCGCACCGGCGCCGCCCTGCACCGGCTGGCGGTCGGAACCGTCACCGCGCTGGTCGCCATCCACCAGGCCGGCATCGTGCACCGCGACTTCAAGCCGTCGAACGTGGTGCTCGCCCCCGACGGGCCCCGCGTCATCGACTTCGGCATCGCCAAGGCGCTCGACCTGGCCTCGACGCTCACCGGGACGGTGGTGGGCACGCCGTCGTACATGGCGCCCGAGCAGCTCAACGAGGAGGGGCCCGGCCCGAAGTCGGACATGTTCGCCTGGGCAGGCGCGCTGCTGTTCGCCGCGTCGGGACGGCCGCCGTTCGGTCAGGACGGCGTGGCGGCCGTGGTGCACCGCATTCTGCACGCAGAGCCTGACGTCACCTGCATCGACGACCCGGCCCTGCGCGCGCTGGTCGCCGACTGCCTGGCCAAGGACCCGGACGCCAGGCCGTCGGCCGCCGAGGCCCTCATGCGCCTGCTCGGCCACGCCCAGCCGCAGACCCCTGACCTCCTCCAGGAGGGCAGCACCGCTTCCAGGAACCCCGCCTCCAGGAACCCCGCCTCCAGGAACCCCGCCCGCGGGCGGCGGATCGGGTGGGCGGCGGCGGCCGGGGTGCTGGCGCTGGCCGCCACGGGCACGCTGGTCGCCGTACGGCTGAGCGGCCCGCCGCCGCGTGCCGTCACCTCCACGCCGTCGGCCGCCGCCCTCACGACCCCCGCGACGCCCGCCATCCGGTCGTCCACGCTGCCCGGCACGTCCGTACGGATCAGCGAGCGCGACGGCGACCCGCTCAGGCTCGCCTCCTACACCCTGGACGGCGGCAAGCGCCTCTACGTCAGGAAGCACGACACCGGCGAGTTCGCCCGCGAGACCCGCTACTTCGAGTACGCCCTGGACCCCAGGACGAACCTCGCCCTGGCCACCGACGTGGACTACAGCACCGACCTGTTCGCCACCGTCTCCATCGTCGACCACGTCACCGGCGCGAGGCGCGTGGTCAAGCTCAGCCCGAAGCCGGTCTACCCGGCCACGCCGCGCTGGTCGCCGGACGGCGAGCGGGCCCTGGTCACCCTCTACAAGGGCGAGGGCGGCGCCGCGCAGGCGTACGGCTTCGGCGTCATCGACGTCGCCACGGGCAGGGGCGAGGTGTTCCAGGTGGGCGAGCAGGGCGCGGGGGAGTGGCGCTTCTTCTGGGACGCCGGCGGCCGCGCGGTGGGCACCTGGACGGGCGGCGCGATGACGTTCTACGGCCTCGACGGCAAGGTCCAGCGCACGCTCAAGGACGTCGGCACCCCGGTGTGGGTGGAGGGCGACGACGTCTCGCCGTCGGGCGGCCGGTTCCTGGCGCACTGCACGGCCGCCGGCACCGCGCTGTGCGCGCACCCGACGACCGGCGGCGGCACCGGTGCGGTGCCGGTCCCGGTCGCCGCGGAACGGCTCATCGGCTGGTGGGACGACGATCACCTCGCGGTGTGGCGGGCCAAGGACGGCGGGTACGAGGCGGTCGTCGTGGACATGAAGGGCCGGGCGGGCCGGGTGCTGGCGACGGCCAGGGACAAGGCCGAGTTCGACACGATGGGTTTCCGCTTCGCCAGGCCCACCGCGTGAGGCGGGGCCACGGCCTAGGATCGGGGTCTAGGATCGGGGCCTGGACCCAACCGCGAGGGGACGCCCGTGGACATCACCGTGGTCGGCGAGGGCTCGGTCCTGGCCGCGCCCGACACCCTGCGGCTTCATGCGGGCGTCGAGGTCCGCAGGCCCTCCGCCGCCGACGCGTTCGAAGCCGCCCGCGCCGCCGCGGCCCGGCTCACCGAGGCGCTGGGACGAGCGGGGGTGGCCGCCCGCGACGTGACGACGGTCGAGCTGTCCCTGGGCCCCGAGTACGAGGCCTATCCCAAGGTCGCGGCCTACCGGGCGGCGCAGGGCGTCGAGGCCGTCGTCCGCGACGTGGGCAGGGCCGACCACGTCATCGACACGGTGGCGGGGGTGGGCGAGGAGGCCAGGCTGAACGGCGTGGCGTTCGAGCTGTCCGACCCGGCCGCGGCGCTGGCCGAGGCCAGGGAGCGGGCGTTCAGGGACGCCGCCGCCAAGGCCGCCCAATATGCCGCGCTGGCCGGCCGGCCGCTCGGGCGGGTGGTGTCGGTGAGCGAGCTGCGCCAGGCGCCGCCGCAGCCGATGCGCGCGGCGGCGATGGTGGCCGAGGCCGGGGCCTCGGTCAGCCCCGGCATGCGGCCGGTCACGGTCTTCGTGGAAGTGGGCTACGACTTCGCGTAGGCCGGGCGTTACGGCAGCGCCAGCATGCGGTCGAGCGCGACCTTGGCCCAGTGGGTGGTGTCGTCGTCCACGGTGATCTGGTTGACGACCTCGCCGAGCACCAGCGACTCCAGCGCCCACACCAGGTGCGGCAGGTCGATGCGGTTCATCGTGGAGCAGTAGCAGACGGTCCTGTCGAGGAACGAGATGTTCTTGTCGGGGAACATCTGGGCGAGCCGCTTGACCAGGTTCAGCTCGGTGCCGACGGCCCAGCTCGACCCGGCGGGCGCGGCCTGCAGCGTCTTGATGATGTGCTCGGTGGAGCCGATGTGGTCGGCCTTGAGCACGACCTCGTGGCGGCACTCGGGGTGCACGAGCACGTTGACGCCGGGGATGCGGGCGCGTACGTCGTCCACGGACTCGGCGGTGAAGCGGCCGTGCACCGAGCAGTGGCCGCGCCACAGGATCATCTTCGCCCGCTCCAGCTCCTCCTGGGTCAGGCCGCCGTTGGGGCGGTGCGGGTTCCACACCACGCAGTCCTCGAGCGTCATGCCCATCTCCAGCACCGCCGTGTTGCGGCCCAGGTGCTGGTCGGGCAGGAACAGCACCTTCTCGCCCTGCTCGAACGCCCAGTCCAGGGCGCGCCGGGCGTTGGAGGAGGTGCACACCGCGCCGCCGTTGCGCCCGCAGAACGCCTTGATGTCGGCGCTGCTGTTCATGTACGTGACCGGTACCACCGACTCCGCCAGCCCGGCGTCCTCAAGCGCCTCCCAGCACTCCTCGACCTGGTCGTAGGTCGCCATGTCGGCCATGGAGCAGCCCGCCGCGAGGTCCGGCAGGATCACCTTCTGGGCGTCACCGGTCAGGATGTCGGCCGACTCGGCCATGAAGTGCACGCCGCAGAAGACGATGAACTCCGCCTCGGGACGCGCCGCCGCCTGCTGGGCCAGCTTGAACGAGTCACCCGTCACGTCGGCGAACTGGATGACCTCGTCGCGCTGGTAATGGTGGCCGAGCACGAACAGGCGGTCGCCGAGCGCCTCCTTGGCCTTGCGGGCGCGCTCCACCAGCCCGGGGTCGGAGGCGGGCGGCAGCTCGCCGGGACAGTCGACCCCCTTCTCGCTGTGCGGATCGGCGCCCCTGCCGAGGACGAAGAGCGGCAGTCCGGTCTGGGTGGCCATCGCCTTACCCCCTTATCGTCGGTTTGACGATACTCATGATGACACACCCCCGAAACGGTTTATTCCGGGGCGTCCGACACCCGGGAATGTGTGGACACCCCCAGGTGTTGGTAGCGTCATCAGTAGGACGTCGAAAAACAGACAGCCGGGTTAGGGAGTCAGCAGATGACGGTTGAGAGCAGCGAGACCACGGCACAGGGCCTGATCCTGACTGACGCGGCCGCCGCCAAGGTCAAGAGCCTGCTCGAGCAGCAGGGCGAAGAGGGTCTGCAGCTGCGGGTCGCCGTGCAGCCGGGAGGCTGTTCCGGCCTGCGCTACCAGCTCTTCTTCGACGACCGTTCGATGGACGGCGACGTCGTGTCCGACTTCGGCGGTGTCAGTGTGGTCACCGACCGGATGAGCGCCCCCTACCTGATGGGCGCCTCCATCGACTTCGTCGACACCATCGAGAAGCAGGGCTTCACCATCGACAACCCCAACGCCACGGGTTCGTGCGCCTGCGGTGACTCGTTCAACTAAACGGGTCGCGCCATAAAGGCCGCCAGGTCCCGTCCGCCTTTGAGCGGACGGGACCTTCGCGTATTCTCGTGGGGCTCTTTGGCCTGCTGACAACGAGGAAGAAGAATCCCGTGCGCATCGCCGTAACCGGCTCCATCGCGACAGACCACCTGATGACCTTTCCCGGCAGCTTCGGCGAGCAGCTCATCGCCGAGCAGCTCGACCGGGTGTCGCTCTCCTTCCTGGTCGATGACCTGCAGATCCGTCGCGGCGGTTGCGCGGCGAACATCGCCTTCGGAATGGCCTGTCTCGGCCTGCGGCCGATCCTCGTGGGCGCCGTGGGCAACGACTTCGCCGACTACCGCTCCTGGCTGGAGCGCCACGGCGTCGACTGCGACTCCGTGCACGTCTCCGAGACCCAGCACACCGCGCGCTTCCTGTGCACCACCGACGAGCACCACAACCAGATCGCCTCCTTCTACACGGGGGCCATGGCCGAGGCCAGGCTGATCGAGCTCAAGCCGGTCTCCGACCGCGTGGGCGGGCTCGACCTGGTGCTGATCAGCCCCAACGACCCCGACGCGATGCTGCGCCACACCGAGGAGTGCCGTCAGCGCGGCATCCCGTTCGCCGCCGACATCTCCCAGCAGCTCGCCCGCATGGAGGACGAGCAGATCCGCCAGCTCGTCGACGGCGCCGCCTACCTGTTCTCCAACGACTACGAGAAGGGGCTCATCGAGCAGAAGACCGGCTGGTCCGACGCCGAAGTCCTCGACCGCGTGGGCGTGCGCATCACCACGGTCGGCCCCAAGGGCGCCGTCATCGACCGCAAGGGCGAGCCGCCCATCCAGGTCGCCCCCGCTCCCGAGCGCGGCAAGGCCGACCCCACGGGCGTCGGCGACGCCTTCCGCGCGGGCTTCCTGGCCGGCCTGGCCTGGGACCTGTCGCTGGAGCGGTGCGGGCAGATCGGCAACCTCACCGCCACCCACGTGCTGGAGCGCGTGGGCGGTCAGGAGTACGAGCTGGGCCAGCAGGTCTTCCTCGAGCGGTTCGGAGCCGCGTACGGCGCCGACGCGGCCGCCGAGATCGCCCAGCACGTGCACTGTTACCACCCCTGACCCGCACGCAGGTGAGCCGGGCCGCTCAGTGGCGTCCGGCCCTGACCTGGACACAGGTGAGCCGGGCCGCTCAGTGGTGTCCGGCCCTGACCCGGACACCGGTGAGCCGGGCCGCTCGACGGCGGCCCGGCTCTTTCCCGCGTGGTCAGCGCGGGGCGTAGACGCGGTGGACGAACTCGGCGAGCTTGTCGTCGCTCAGGTGCGCGGCCAGGTCCGCCTCGCTGATCATGCCCACCAGCCGGCCGCCGTCCATCACCGGCAGCCGCTTGATCTGGTGCTCCTCCATGCGGGCGAGCGCCTCTTCCACCGAGGCGTCCGGCGGCACCCACACCAGCCCGGTGGCGAGCTCGCCCGCCGTGGTCTCGGCCGGGTCGTGGCCGGCCGCGACGCATTTGACCACGATGTCGCGGTCGGTGATGATGCCCGTCACCCGGTCGTCGGGACCGCATACGGGCAGTGCCCCCACCTCGTACTCGCGCATCATCTGCGCGGCGCGGTCGAGGGTCTCTTGCGCGCTGATGCACTCGGCGCCCGTGCTCATGACGTCGCGTGCGCATTCGTGCGGCTTTGCGCTGCTCATGGCTTTCCCCTGGATGTCGGCGGCTTCCTTCGGAAGTCCCCTACCCGACAAACCGGGACAAATCGGTCAAGCCCTAGTAATTGCGTCGTACGTGGATCGCCCAGCCCCCGTCCGGCAGCTCGTACGAGCCGACGTGGCGATGCGACTTCAGCCTGCACCACGCCGGCACGTCCGTGTACGCCGCGGGATCGTCGGCCAGCACGGCCACCACCGCGTTCAGCGGGACGTAGTTGATCTGCTCGGCGAGCATGATGATCGGGATCGGGCACTTCTTCCCGAGCGCGTCGATCGTCAAAGCCGGCTGGGTAACCTCGGTCATGCGACTCCTGCGTCCTGGCGGATGCGGCGCACCAGCTCGGGCAGCACGGCGAGGAACTCGTCGACCTCGGCCGCTGATGTGCCCCTGGGCAGCGACACCCGGACATTCCCATGCGTCAGCACGCCCATCGCTTCAAGAACGTGCGATGGACGAAGCGTACTAGCGGTGCACGAGCTCCCGGACGATACGGCGAATCCGGCCTTGTCGAGCTCGGTCAGCAGCGCCTCGCCGTCGACGTAGAGGCACGAGAAGGTCACGATGTGCGGCGCCCGCTCGACCGGCTCGCCGATGACCTCGACGTCGGGCACGACCTTCGGGACGGTCTCCCTGATCCGGTCGACCAGCGCCGAAAGCCGCGCCTGCTCACGCTCCGCCTCGGCGAGCGAGGCGCGCAGCGCCGCCGCCGCCGCGACCGCCGCGGGCACGTTCTCGAACCCCGGCACCCGCCGCCGCTCGCGCTCGTCGTCGGGCAGGTGGGAGCGGAACCTCGTGCCCTTGCGCACCGCCAGCACGCCCACCCCGGCGGGGCCGCCCCACTTGTGCGCGCTGGCCGTCAGCACCGACCAGCCCTGCGGGACGGGCAGCCGGCCGGCCGTTTGCGCCGCGTCCACCAGCAGCGGCACGCCGTGCTCGCGGCACGCCTCGGCCGCCTCGGCGACCGGCTGCAGCGTGCCGACCTCGTGGTTGGCCGTCTGCAGGCAGGCCAGCGCCGTGCCGGGACGCGCCACGGCCGCGGCGAACGCGCCGGCGTCGACCCGGCCGGTCAGGCTCACGCCCACCGTCTCGACCGTGCCGCCCGCGCGTTCGTGCACCTCGCCGGCGTGCAGCACGCTCGAGTGCTCCACCGCGCTCGTGACCATGTGGCTCCCGGCCCTGCGCCTGCCGTGTAGGGTGCCGAGGACGCCGAGATGCACGGCCTGCGTGCCGGATGAGGTGAACGACACCTCGTCGGGCCGCGCGCCGAGCAGCTCGGCCACCTCCGTGCGGGCCTGCTCCAGCAGCAGGTGCGCACGGCGGGCAGCGCCGTAGAGTCTCGCGGGGTCGGCCCAGCCGGCGTCGACGGCCGCCAGCAGCGCCTCGCGCGCCTGGGGGTGCAGCGGCTCGGTTGAAGCCGCGTCGAAATACGCCACGAGACTCATCGTCCCACTTCCGGCGCCATGGAGGGGTCGCGCGGTGGGGCAAGGCACCTGCACGCTAATGTGTCTGCAATCAGCTGTGCATCTGGAAATACGAGCGCCCAAGGGAAAGACTCTTGGGCTTCATCTGTGGGGTAGGCGATCCGTGAGTCCGACTCGCCGTACGACGCGGCGTTCGTTGGCCCGGCGCAGGGTGCCGCGCGCCGCCGCTTTGGCGTTGCTGCTGGCCACTGCTACGGCGTGTGCTAATGACGTCCCCGAGGCCGACTGGTCTCGCGGCCTTCTTCCCGAACACGTCACCGAGCAGGGCGGCGTCGTTCAGAGCCTGTGGAACGGGGCCTGGATCGCCGCACTCGCCACGGGCGCAGTGGTCATCGTCCTGATCTTGTGGGCCTCGATGTTCCACCGCAAGCGCAGGGCCAAGGCCGAGCTTCCGCCGCAGGTGCGCTACAACCTGCCCATCGAGATCCTTTACACCGTGATCCCGCTGGTCATGGTCTCGGTGTTCTTCTTCTTCACCGCGCGCGACAGCGAGACGCTCACCAAGGTGAGCGGTGACGCGCCGGTCAAGGTCAAGGTCGAGGCCTTCCAGTGGAGCTGGCGCTTCACCACGACCGTCAACGGCAAGACGCTCGAGCCGGTCGCGGGCGTGCCGGTGAGCGACTACAACCAGGGCCCCCAGCTGGTCCTGCCGACGAAGACGAAGGTCGAGTTCGACCTGTCGACCGACGACGTCATCCACTCGTTCTGGGTGCCGGAGTTCCTCTTCAAGCGTGACGTCATCCCCGGCATCCCCGAGGACAACCCCGGCCGCAAGTTCGAGATCACCACGCTCAACAGGACCGGCACCTTCGCCGGCCGCTGCGCCGAGCTCTGCGGTGTCGACCACAGCCGGATGCTCTTCTCGGTGAAGCTCGTGCCGCAGGCTGAGTTCGACCAGTACATCGCGACCCACCAGGCTGGGAGTGCCCAGTGACCGCCATCCAAGAACCACCCCTGACGACGACGCCGCGGATCCGGCCCACCACCAAGGGCCAGATCATCGCCAAGTGGATGTCCTCGACCGATCACAAGATCATCGGGCACATGTACTTGATCACGTCGTTCGCCTTCTTCCTCATCGGCGGCGTGATGGCCCTGGTCATGCGGGCCGAGCTGGCGCAGCCCGGCCTGCAGTTCACCAGCAACGAGCAGTTCAACCAGCTGTTCACCATGCACGGCACGATCATGCTGCTGATGTTCGCGACGCCGCTGTTCGCCGGCTTCGCCAACGAGCTGATGCCGCTGCAGATCGGCGCCCCCGACGTGGCGTTCCCGCGCCTCAACATGGTGAGCTACTGGCTCTACCTGTTCGGCAGCCTCATCGCCGTCTCCGGCTTCTTCACCCCGGGCGGCGCCGCCTCGTTCGGCTGGTTCGCCTACACGCCGCTGTCCAACGCGATCAACTCGCCGGGCATCGGCGGTGACCTGTGGATCATGGGCCTGGCCCTGTCGGGTCTCGGCACCATCCTCGGCGCGGTCAACTTCATCACCACGATCATCTGCATGCGCGCGCCCGGCATGACCATGTTCCGCATGCCGATCTTCACCTGGAACGTCCTGCTCACCAGCATGCTCGTGCTGATGGCGTTCCCCGTGCTGGCCGCCGCGCTGCTGGCGCTGGAGTCCGACCGCAAGCTCGGCACCCACATCTTCGACTCCGAGAACGGCGGCGCGCTGCTCTGGCAGCACCTGTTCTGGTTCTTCGGGCACCCCGAGGTCTACATCATCGCGCTGCCGTTCTTCGGCATCGTGACCGAGGTCCTGCCGGTCTTCAGCCGCAAGCCGATCTTCGGTTACATCAGCCTCGTGGCCGCGACGATCTCGATCGCCGGTCTGTCCATCACGGTCTGGGCGCACCACATGTTCCCGACCGGGCAGGTGTTGCTGCCGTTCTTCTCGTTCATGACGTTCCTCATCGCGGTGCCGACCGGTGTGAAGTTCTTCAACTGGATCGGCACGATGTGGCGCGGGCACCTGACGTTCGAGTCGCCGATGCTGTTCTCGGTCGGCTTCCTCATCACGTTCCTGCTCGGCGGCCTGACCGGCGTCATCCTGGCCTCGCCGCCGCTCGACTTCCACATCAGCGACACCTACTTCGTCGTCGCCCACTTCCACTACGTGGTCTTCGGCACCGTCGTGTTCGCGATGTTCGCCGGGTTCTACTTCTGGTGGCCCAAGTTCACCGGCAAGATGCTCGACGACAAGCTCGGCAAGCTGCACTTCTGGCTGCTGTTCATCGGCTTCCACGCGACGTTCCTCGTCCAGCACTGGCTCGGCATGCTCGGCTTCCCGCGCCGCTACGCCGACTACAGCGCGGCCGACGGCTTCACCGACCTCAACATGCTCTCGTCGGTGGGCGCGTTCGTGCTCGGCGCCTCGACGCTGCCGTTCTTCTACAACGTCTGGAAGACCTGGCGCAGCGCGCCCAAGGTCACCGTCGACGACCCCTGGGGCTACGGCGGCTCGCTCGAATGGGCGACCTCCTGCCCGCCGCCGCGGCACAACTTCACCTCGCTGCCGCGCATCCGGTCCGAGCGTCCCGCGTTCGACCTGCACTACCCGCACGCGTCCAGCAAGTCCGCCGGGGAGGTTGAGGCCTGATGAAGGTCCAGGGTTGGCTGTTCCTGCTGTGCGGGATCTTCTTCGCCGGCGTCGACATCGCGTACTGGTTCTGGACCAAGGCGGCCACCGGGCAGGGTGAGCCGGTCGGCACCACCGCGATGGCCATCTCGGTCGGGTTCGCCTTCATGGTGGGCTACTACCTGATGTTCACCTCGCGCCGCATCGGCGCGCAGCCGGAGGACGACAAGCAGGCCGACATCAGCGAGGGCGCCGGCGAGATCGGCTTCTTCAGCCCGAGCAGCTGGTGGCCGTTGTTCCTGTGCCTGGCGGCGGCGTTCGCCTTCGCCGGGTTCGTGATCGGCTTCTGGATGTTCCTGATCGGGGTCTTCCTGGTCATCATGGCCATGATCGGGTTCGTGTTCCAGTACTACCGGGGCCACTTCTCGCACTAGGTCGTACGTCTGGGAACGGGCGTCTTCCCTTGGGGGAGGACGCCCGTTTTTTGGTGTTCTTTACCGGTGTACGGATGTGGTGATTCGATCACTCAGGGTAATAAAGGAGGCAGAAGCGGTTCGATAGTGGGCGAGGGAGTACTCGTGGGGCGCAGTACGTATGGATGCGGCCTGCTGGCCATGGCCCTGCTGGCGGCGTGCTCGGCCGGGTGCTCGGCGAGCGAGCCGGCCGGCGCCCCCAAGGAGGGCGTCGCGATGGCGGGCGGGGCGTACAGCGCGCCCGTGGGGGTCTCGCCGGCGGACAAGGCCGCCGACGTCCCCACCGACCGGCCCGTGGTCGTCTCCGCCAACGGCGGCACGCTGAAGAGCGTCAAGGTCGACGGAGGCAAGGCGGGGCCGCTCAAGGGCGTGCTGAGCGCCGACCGTACGCGCTGGCGCAGCCTCGGCACCGCCAAGCCGAGCGCGTCGTACACGGTGACCGCGGTCTCCCTGGACGCCACAGGCAAGGAGACCAGGACCACCAGCGCCTTCTCCACGGCCAAGGGCACCAAGACGTTCGACATCGAGCGGATCACCCCGAACAAGGACGACACAGGACTGACCGTCGGGGTCGGCATGCCCGTCATGATCGCCTTCGACCAGCCCATCACCGACCGGGTCGCCGTCGAGCGCAACCTCACCGTCCGCAGCTCCAAGCCGGTGGAGGGGGCCTGGCACTGGTTCGACGACCAGCACGTGGACTTCCGGCCGAAGAAGTACTGGCCGGCCAGGACCAAGGTGCGGGTGGAGGCCAAGCTGGCGGGAGTGCGCGGCGGGCCCGGCATGTACGGCAAGCGCGACGTACGGCTCGACTTCAAGATCGGCCGCCAGCAGATCACCAAGGGCAGCGTCAACGAGCACGTGCTGGTGGTCAGGCGGGACGGCAAGAAGGTCAGGACGATGCCCATGAGCGCCGGCCAGGGTGGTCAGTGGAAGTACCACACGACCTCCGGCATCCACCTGGCGATGTCGCGCGAGCCCGTCACGATCATGACCTCGCCCGGCATCGGGCCTGGCTCGCCCGGCTACTACCGGCTGACCGTCTACAACACCGTCCGCATCTCCAACAGCGGCGAGTACGTGCACAGCGCGCCCTGGTCGGTCGGCTCGCAGGGCCACGCCAACGTCAGCCACGGCTGCGTGAACGTCAGCCCGGCCAACGCGATCTGGTTCCTCAAGAACACGCTGATCGGCGACCCGATCATCATCACCGGCTCGCCCCGCAAGCTGGAGCCCACGAACGGCTGGGGGCACTGGCAGGAGGACTGGAAGCAGTGGCTCAAGTGGAGCTCGCTCAAGGCGGGCCCGACCGTCACGCTGCCCTGAGAGCGCCGCTCAGGGCACGGGAACGGCGCCGCCCCTCCGAGTGAGGGCGGCGCCGTTAGGCGTGCTCAGAGCCCGCTGAGGGGCGCGGGAGGGCCTGGAGCGGGGTGGTGCCGTCGCTCGTGCTCAGAGCCTGCTCAGGAGCGCGGGAGGGCTTGTGCTGGTGGCGCCGTCGCCGGCGCTCAGGGCCTGCTCAGGAGCGCGGGAAGGCGCTGCTGACCTCGATCCAGCGGTCGAGGGTGGCCGCGGCGGCGCCGGAGTCGATCGCCTGGACCGCGCGGGCGTAGCCGTCGATCATGGCGGAGTCGAGGTCGTCGCCCGGCCCGTCGAGCGCCACCAGCGCGGCCGCCGCGTTGAGCAGCACCGCGTCGCGCACCGGCCCCGTCTTGCCCCGCACGAGGTCGTGCACGGCCTGGGCGTTGAAGGCGACGTCGCCGCCGCGCAGCGCGCCGACGTCGGCGCGCGGGATGCCGAGCACCGCCGGGTCGAACGTGGTCTGCGTGGCCGTGCCGTCCCTGACCACCCAGACGGTGGAGGTGGCCGCGATGGTCAGCTCGTCGAGGCCGTCGTCGCCGCGGAAGACCAGGGCGGACACGCCCCGCTCGGCGAACACGCCGGCCAGCACCGGCAGCATGCCGGCGTCGTAGACGCCGATGGCCTGCGCGGAGGGGCGGGCCGGGTTGGTCAGCGGGCCGAGGAAGTTGAAGATCGTCGGAACGCCGATCTCCTTGCGCGTCGGCCCGGCGAAGCGCAGCGCGGGGTGGTAGACGGGCGCGAAGCAGAACGCGATGCCCGCCTCGCTCGCCACCCGCGCGGTCTGCTCGGGCGTGAGGTCGAGCCTGATGCCGAGGTGCTCCAGGACGTCGGCGGCACCGCACGAGGACGACGCGGCGCGGTTGCCGTGCTTGACCACCCTGGCGCCCGCGGCGGCGGCCACGATGGCGGCCATCGTCGAGACGTTGACGGTGTGGGCGCGGTCGCCGCCGGTGCCCACGATGTCGACCACCGGGCCCTCGACGCGGAGCGGCGTGGCGAGGTCGAGCATCGTGCGGGCCAGGCCCACGACCTCGGCCACGGTCTCGCCCTTGGCGCGCAGCGCGATCACGAAACCGGCGATCTGGGACGGCGTCGCGGCGCCGGACATGATCTCCCGCATCGCCCAGGCCGACTCGTCAGAGGTGAGGTGCTCTCCTGACAGGAGGGCGTTGAGCAGGGTGGGCCAGGTCGTCCGGGAGTCCATGGGCACCTACTTAGCGTTGAGGCGGGTGGCGGAGCGGCGGCGCATGAGGTCGGCCACGGTGTCGGCGAGCACCAGGGGCTCAAGAGGCTGGGCCACCACGGCGTCGGCCTTCGACCAGTCGGCCAGCCACCTGTCGTCGCGCCTGGCGATGATCAGGCAGATGGGCGGGCAGTCGTAGACCTCGTCCTTTGCCTGGCGCGAGACGCCCATGCCGCCGGCCGGCTGGGTCTCGCCGTCGAGGACGGCGACGTCGATCTCACCGGAGCCGAGCCACTGGTGCACCTTGGGCTCGGTGGCGCACTCCACGATCTCCACGAGGGGTAGGTCGGCCGCGGGGCGCCTGCCGATGGCCTGGATCACCTCGGCCCTGGTGGCGGCGTCGTCGCTGTAGACGAGGACTTTCATCTTCTCGTCGGTGCTCCCACTGGACATCGGTCGCGCTCACTATCAGTCGAAGAGGTATGGTCACCTGGGATCGTACCGGTGCGTGGGCATGCGTACCCAGGCCACCATGCCTGGTGGGCGTTTTATGGCAATTATCCCAGGTTGGTCGGTGGTTCGTACCTGCTAACGGGGGGTCGTGCGCCGGACCGACCACCGGAGCCGCAATAATGCTGCCCGTGGCGACAGCATCCGCAATAACTTCGACGACGACAGCACAGTCGTACCGCAGACCCAACTTGGTCAGCGTGGGCACGATCGTGTGGCTGTCCTCTGAGCTCATGTTCTTCGCGGCGCTGTTCGCGATGTACTTCACCATCCGGTCGGTGAGCGTCGGCAAGGGCCTCGAGTGGGGCCCGGCGCTGCTTCCTGCTGGCGCGCACGCAGCAGAGGCCGCTCACCTGAACATCCCGTTCGCGACGGTCAACACGATCATCCTGGTTCTGTCGAGTGTGACGTGCCAGCTGGGCGTGTGGGCCGCGGAGAAGGGGCAGGTCGGAAAGCTCCGCTTCTGGTACATCATCAGCTTCCTCATGGGCGCGATCTTCGTGGCCGGGCAGCTGTACGAGTACGCTGAGCTGGCGTCAGAGGGCGCGACCCTGTCCGCTAACGCTTACACCTCGGTGTTCTACCTGACGACGGGCTTCCACGGCCTGCACGTGACCGGTGGCCTGATCGCGTTCCTGTTCATGCTGGGACGCACGTACGCCGCGAAGCGCTTCACGCATGAGCAGGCCACCAGCGCGATCGTCGTGTCCTACTACTGGCACTTCGTAGACGTCGTCTGGATCGGTCTTTTCGCGACCATCTACATCATTCGTTAAGGAACGGGATCTCTGTGACTAGGATCACCGCTTGGCGGCGGCATCCCCTCGCGAGATACGCCGTCCTGATTTTGGCGTTGGCGCTGGTCGGGATGGTATACGCCGCCTTTGTCCAGGCGGGTAAGCCTGCCGACGCGGCATTGGCGGCAGGCAAGGTCGATGACGTGGCCGAGGGCAAGAGCCTGTTCGTCCAGCACTGCTCCAGCTGCCACGGCATGAACGCGCAGGGCACCAGCACGGCGCCCACGCTCATCGGCGTCGGCGCCGCGGCCGTCGACTTCCAGATGAGCACCGGGCGCATGCCGGCGGGCGCTCCTGGCCCGCAGGCGCCGCGCAAGCCGCTCGCGCCCTGGGTCAACGAGACCACGACCCGCCAGATCGCCGCCTACGTGCAGTCGCTCGGCGGCGGCCCGCAGGTGCCGGGGCACGAGCAGGTCGACCCCAAGCTCGGTGACGCCGGCAAGGGTGGCGAGCTGTTCCGCGCCAACTGCATCCAGTGCCACAACTGGGCAGGTGCGGGCGGCGCGCTGACGCAGGGCAAGTACGCGCCCAACTTGAACGAGGCGACGCCCACGCAGATCTACGAGGCGATGGTCACCGGCCCGCAGGCGATGCCGGTCTTCAACGACACGACGATCACGCCCGAGGAGAAGCGGAGCATGATCGCCTACATCACCCAGGTCCGCGAGCAGAGGGACCCGGGCGGCTTCGGCCTCGGCCGCATCGGCCCGGTCACCGAAGGTCTCGTGGCGTGGATCGTGGGCCTGAGCGCCCTCGCACTCGCCGCCATCTGGATCACCGCGAAGAAGCGACAGAAGTCATGACAGACAACGAGCACGAGATCGAGCAGCCGGACGAGCGCGTCCCCAAGCGCGTCATCGGCACCCCCGCACCGGGCACCTCGATGCTCGGCACGGCGGAGACCGAAGAGGTCGAGCGCGACGTCCCCGGCGTGACGCTGCAGGACGAGGCCAAGGCCCGCAAGGCCGAGAAGATCGTGGCGCTCTGCTTCACGATCACCTTCCTGGCCGCCATCGCGTTCATCATCTCCTACGTGGTGTTCCAGGTCGGCAGTCCCGAGGCCACGGGCACCTCCACCTTCGCGCTGGGCACCTCGCTCACCGTCGCGATCCTCGGCCTGGCGGTCGGCATCGTGATCTGGGTCCGCCAGATCATGCCGAAATACTCGCTGGTCCAGGAGCGCCACACGATGGCCTCCGAGGAGGACGACCGCGAGGTCGTGAGCGACACCTTCGTGCAGGGCGCCAACGAGAGCGGCTTCGTCAAGCGCAAGCTGCTGCGCCGCACCCTGCTGCTGGCCGCCGCGCCGCTGGGCCTGGTCCCCCTGGTCCTGCTGCGCGACCTCGACAACAGCAAGATGCCCGGCGCCAAGTTCAACAAGACGCTGCGGCACACCGTCTGGGGCGAGACCACCAAGGAGGGCAAGCCGCTCAGGCTCGTCGTCGAGGGCACCGGCCAGCCCATCAGGGCGGCCGACTTCAACTCGCCCGGCGGCATCCTGTCGGTCGTGCCCGAGGGTTACGAGCACGACCTCAACGCCCTGGCCAAGGCCACGCTGATCCTGATCAAGTTCCGTCCTGAGGAGATCAAGGGCGGCACCAACAGAAACTGGACGCACGACGGCATCGTCGCGTACTCCAAGATCTGCACCCACGTGGGCTGCCCCGCGGCCCTGTACGAGCAGAACACCCACCACATCCTCTGCCCGTGCCACCAGTCGACGTTCGACGCCGCCGACGGCGCGAAGGTCATCTTCGGCCCGGCCGCCCGGCCGCTGCCGCAGCTGCCCATCACCGTCGACGCCGAGGGTTACCTCATCGCCAAGGGCGATTTCCCGGTGCCCCCCGGGCCCAGCTACTGGGAACGCGGTGACGCGGAGGCCGAGGCCAGGTCGAAGGGAGGCCAGGCATGAGCACCGAGCTGAAGGCCGCGCCCAAGGCCATCGCCGGCCCGTCGAACTGGCTCGACGAGCGCCTTGGCGGTGCCAGCTTCCTCAAGCGCAACATGCGCAAGATCTTCCCGGACCACTGGTCGTTCCTCCTGGGTGAGATCGCGCTCTACTCCTTCGTCGTGCTGCTGCTGACCGGGACGTTCCTGACGCTCTGGTTCAAGCCCAGCATGATGGAGATCGCCTACGACGGCTCGTACGCGCCGCTCAAGGGCGTCATGATGTCCGAGGCCTACGCGTCGTCGCTGGAGATCAGCTTCGACGTCCGCGGTGGTCTGCTCATGCGGCAGATGCACCACTGGGCGGCCCTGCTCTTCGTGGCCGGCATGATGGTCCACGCGCTGCGCGTGTTCTTCACCGGCGCCTACCGCAAGCCGCGCGAGATCAACTGGATCATCGGCGTGCTGCTGCTGACGCTGGCGCTGGCCGAGGGCCTGACCGGCTACTCCCTCCCCGACGACCTGCTCTCCGGCGCCGGTCTGCGGATCACCGAGGGCGTGGCGATCTCGCTGCCGCTGGTCGGCACGTACATCACTTTCTTCCTGTTCGGCGGCGAATATCCGGGTGAGGATGTCATCTCCCGGTTCTACTCGCTGCACATCCTGCTCATCCCGGGCATCATCCTGGCGCTGGTCTCCGCCCACATGGTCCTCATGTGGGTGCAGAAGCACACCCAGATGCCGGGCAAGGGCCGGACGAACAAGAACGTCGTCGGCGCGCCGTTCTACCCGGCCTTCATGGCGAAGGCGGGCGCGTACTTCCTGTTCACGCTGGGCGTCATCACCGGCCTGGCGACCTTCACCCAGATCAACCCGATCTGGCTGTTCGGTCCCTACACGCCGGCCGACGTCTCGGCGGGTTCGCAGCCCGACTTCTACATGGGCTTCCTCGAAGGCGCGCTGCGCATCATGCCGCCGTGGGAGATCAACCTCTTCGGCACCTCTCACGCCGGCACGCTGCCGCTGAGCGTCATCATCCCGGCGCTGGTGCCGATGGGCATCATCATGACCGGCCTGGCGCTCTACCCGTTCCTCGAACGCTGGGTCACCGGCGACAACCGTGAGCACCACGTCGTCGACCGTCCGCGCAACAACCCCCACCGCACCTCGATCGGCATCTCGGCGATCACCTTCTACGGTGTGCTGTGGCTGCTCGGCGCCAACGACGAGATCGCGGCGAACTTCCACATCAGCCTCAACGTGACGACCTACGCCGGCCGAGTGCTGATCTTCGTCGCCCCGGCGCTCGCCTACCTGATCACCTACCGCATGTGCATCGGCCTGCAGCGCGCCGACCAGGCGATCATCTCGCACGGTGTGGAGTCCGGCGTGATCAAGCGGCTGCCGCACGGTGAGTTCATCGAGATCCACACGCCGCCGTCCGAGGACATGGAAGCGCACATGCGCGGCAAGGAGACCGTGCCGATGCTTCCGGTGGACGAGGACACCGCGGGCATCCCGCCGAAGGGGATGCGCGGGCCGCTCGGCAAGCTCCGCGGCCGGATGTCGCGGGCCTACGGCGGGGAGAAGATCCCGCTGGAGGACCCGAACGGGCACCACGGCCACGGCGAGCACGACGAGCACGGCGAGCACGAGGAAGAACCCGCCGCCGTCGGCTCCGGTGCGAGCGACGAGCAGCACAGCATCACCCGCTGATCCCTGACGCCACACAACCGACGGGCCCGGCCGAGCATCCGCTCGACCGGGCCCGTCGGCGTCCCCGGACATCCACGGTCCTGAGCGCCTGGCCCCATCGGGGGCGGGGCGAGGCGTCTCCGAGGCCGCCACGCGAAAGGCGCGCTCGCGCACGCGGGCGGATGAATGAGACCGCCACGCGAAGGGCGCGCTCGCGCACGCGGGCGGATGAATGAGGTGTGTTCGTGCACGCGGACGGAGGCGGCGGCGTGCCTGCGCTGGGCAGTGCGGGACGCGCTGCGGGCACCTAGCGCGGCTGGCGCACCGGCCGGTGAGTGGGGCGCCGGTCGCGATGGGTCCTGGGGCGTGCGGCTGGAGCGCGGGGCCTGGGCGTGGATTCTGAAACCGCGTTCGCCCGGGCGCGCCCGGGGTGCTGAGCCCTGGGCGTGAGGCCGGGGGCGGGTCAGTCGGCTTCGGGGAAGCCGATGGAGAAGGCGGCGTCGAGGTCGTGGCGGGAGTAGGCGCGGAAGGCGATGTGGGTCTCCGTGTGGAGCACGCCAGGCACCTTGTTGATCCGCCCCGGGACGACCTCGGCGATCTCCTCATAGGCGGCGACCCTGACCATGGCCAGCAGGTCGTATTCGCCGGTGATGGAGTAGACCTCGCTGACTCCTTGAATCTCGGCGATCGTCTGGGCGACCTCCGGGATCCGGTCTACCTCTGCATTGATGTGGACGATAGCCGTGACCATGCATCAACTCTATCGTTTCACCTCAAAGGTCGCCCCTCCCGAGGACGACGCTGATCGAGATGCCGGTACGCGAGCTCGATGCGCGCCTTGTGCCGGGCCGCACCGCGCGCCGGCAGGCTCCACTCGCCGTCGACCTCCACCAGCCGCACCCCGGGCGACTCCAGCCAGCGCAGGATGCACTCGGTCTCCTCGGCACTGGCCGCGGGAACCGGCCCGGGGCCGGGCAGCACCGCCTCGGCGGCGGCCTTGAGCGAGGCCACGAAGGGGGTCGGGTGGGCGCCCTTGGGCATGACCCCGGCGGCGGCCAGGCGGCCGTGGCGGACGACGTGGATGTCCCAGCCGCCCCCGAAGGCCGGACTGGCGGCCACCAGCTCGGGGATGCGGGTGATGGCGCTCAGCCGCTGCATGCGGGCCGCCGTACGGACGAAGGAGGCCAGCCGGTCGCGGTCGACCGAGGCCTCCTCGTAGCGCTGCTCGACCGACAGCCGCTCCATGCGGGCGGCCACGGCGCTGAAGACGGTGCCGGCGTCGAGCGTCATGGCGCGGCGCGCGGTCTCGACGTGGACGGCGTATTCCTCCGGGCTCTCGCGACCCTCGCACGGCGCCCCGCAGCGGCCCATCTCGTGCAGCACGCACGCCGCGCGCCTGGTGCGCAGCGTCACCGGCTGCGTGCACTGGCGCAGCGGCACGGCCTCGTGCAGCGCGATGCGGGCGTCGTCGGCCAGCCGGGCACTGGTGAAGGGGCCGAGGTAGGTGGCGTCGTCGTCTTTGACCTCGCGCACGATCGACAGGCGGGGGAACACCTCGCGCGTCAGCTTCAGCCACACCATCTTCTCGGGGAAGCGGGAGCGGCGGTTGTAGCGCGGCTTGGCGCCGCCGATCAGGCGCAGCTCCCTGACCTCGGCCTCCAGCGCGGTGGCGCAGACGATGTGGCGCACCCGCTCGGCGATGCCGATCATCTCCCGGATGCGCGGCCGGGTCTCGCCCGCGGTGAAGTAGGAGCGTACGCGGTTGCGCAGGTTGGTGCTCTTGCCGATGTAGAGGACCTCGCCGCGCTCGTCCTCGAACATGTAGACGCCGGGCGCGTGCGGCACAGAGTCGGCGAGATGACGCTTGCGCTGCTGCTCGGGCGTGGGGGCGCGGACGAACGACTTGAGCTCCTCCAGCGTGTGGACCTGGAAGGACCCGGCCCGCTCGATCAGCCCGTGGAGCACGTCGACGGTGGCCCTGGCGTCCTGGAGCGCGCGGTGGCACGGCTCGACGGGGCTGCGGAAGAACCGGGCCAGCGTGGCCAGCTTGGCGTTGGGCGTCTCGTCGCGGGTCAGCACCCGCCTGGCCAGATCGACGGTGTCGACCACCGGGTTGGCGGGCGGCGGATAGCCGAGCGCGGCGCAGGCCGCCTTGATGAAGCGGGTGTCGAACCCGGCGTTGTGCGCCACCAGCGTGGCGCCGCGGATGAACTCGAGGAAGCTCGGCAGCACCGACTCGATCTTGGGCGCGGCCATGACCATGGCGTCGGTGATGCCCGTCAGCACGGAGATGAACGGCGGGATCGGCCCCCCGGGATCGACCAAGGTGGAGAACTCGCCGAGCACCTCACCGGCCCGCACCTTGACCGCGCCGATCTCGGTGATCGCGTCCTCGGCGGGCGCGCCGCCGGTCGTCTCGAGGTCGAACACGACGAACGTGACGTCGCTCAGCGGCGTGCCGAGCTCGTCGAGAGTGCCTTGAACCGGGTCCACGAACCAAGACCATAGAAGGACGGACCGACAGGAACGAGTAAGCACCCCCCTTGATCCTTAGTTACCCTTCCCTTTATGTCCGCGGGAAGACTTGCCGGCCGCTACTCCCTGCTGCGCCCGCTGGGCGCCGGTGGCATGGGGAAGGTGTGGCTGGCCAGGGACGAGATGCTTGAGCGCGATGTCGCGGTCAAGGAGCTCACGCTGCCCGAGGGCATGCCGGACAAAGAGCGCTCCGAGGCGGTGACGCGGGCGGTGCGCGAGGCGCAGGCCACCGCGCGGCTGCGCCACCCCGGCATCGTGGCCCTGCACGACGTGGTGGTCGAGCAGGACAGGCCGTGGCTGGTCATGGAGCTGCTGCGGGGCCGCACGCTGGGCGACACCGTACGCGACTTCGGCCCCATGCCCCCCGACTACGCGGCCAGGGTGGGCGCCGACGTGCTCGAGGCGCTGATGGTCGCCCACGCCCAGGGCCTGCAGCACCGCGACGTCAAGCCGGGCAACGTGTTCCTGACCGAGAGCGGCCGGGTGGTGCTGACCGACTTCGGCATCGCCAGGCAGGAGGGCCAGGCCACGCTCACCGAGCAGGGCCTGATGATCGGCTCGCCCGGGTTCATCGCGCCGGAGCGGCTCGAGGGCCACCCCGGCGGCCCCGCCAGTGACCTGTGGTCACTGGGCGCGACCCTCTATGTCGCGCTGACCGGCGCGCCGGCCTACTCGGGGTCGATGGCCGACCGCGTACGCGCCACGCTCACCCAGCCGGTCCCGGTCGCGCCGGGCCCGCTCGGGCCCGTCGTGGCCGCGATGATGGCCCAGCACCCCGGCGCCCGCCCCGACCCGCGGCTGGTGGTGGAGGCGCTCAGGCAGGTCGCCGCGGGCCTGCCCGCACCCAAGCTGCCGGTCGGCGAGGCGGCGACCGCGCCGAGCGGGTCCGGAGGGCGCGGCAAGCTCGGCGTGCTGGTCGCCGCGGTCGTCGTGGTGGCGCTGGCCGCCGCGGCCACGACAGGGTTCCTGCTGCTGCGCGACCGCGACGGCGTCGCCGCCTCGGCGTTCACCACCCCCATGGACGTCTGCACGCTGATCGGCGCGCAGGACCTCGGCGGCATCCTGAAGACCGCCAACCCGCCCAAGGCGCAGCCCGACTCCGACGACGCGGGCCCGGAGTGCGGCTACCCGCTCTCGGCGGCGAAGACCGGCGTGAGCCTGCAGGTGCAGAAGGACTCCGACACCGTCGATCCGTGGTCGATGACCGAGGTGTCGGCGCGCAAGCTGTTCCAGAGCCAGAAGCGCACCTGGGGCAGGAACGACACGATCAGCTGGACCTGGCCCGAGATCGGCGTGGCGGGCAACCAGCGGGCCACCCGCACCGCGGTGCACGACATCCAGGGTGTCGGCGAGGAGGCGTTCGGCTTCGAGCTGCGGGGTCCCGACGGCCGGATGCACTCCGCCCACGTCTTCTACCGGCTGGCCAACCTCGTCGTGAGCGTCTCGTACACCACGCTCAGTGACCGGCCGACCGACGACCAGATCATGCAGTCGGCGCTGAGAGCCGCGCAGGCGAGCGAGCGGACGTTGCGCGATGGCGGGTGACCTCTATCTCCTGGCGAGCCGCTACCGGCTGATCGAGCGGCTCGGGCAGGGCGGCGCGGGCACGGTGTGGCGGGCCATCGACGAGGTGCTCGACCGGCAGGTCGCCGTCAAGCAGGTACGCGTGCCTGAGCGGCTGAGCCGGCGCGAGCACGCCGAGTTCATCGACCGCGCCATCCACGAGGCGCGGTCGGCCGGACGGCTGCGCGACCCGGCCATCGTGCTGGTCCACGACGTCGTCATCGAGGGCGCCCAGCCGTGGATCATCATGGACCTGGTCACCGGCCGCTCGCTCGACAAGGTGATCAAGCGGAGCGGGCCGCTGCCCCCCGAGTACGTCGCCGCGATCGGCCTGCGCGTGCTGTCGGCGCTGGAGGTCGCCCACGCCCATGGCATGCTGCACCAGGATGTCAAGCCGGCCAACATCCTGCTCGACGGCGACGGCTCGGCGATGCTCACCGACTTCGGCATCGCGGCGCCCATCAGCGGGGCGGGCGACCGGTTCGGCAGCGCGGGCTCGCCCGGCTACATGGCTCCCGAGCGGCTCAACCAGCAGCCGTCGGGGCCCGCGTCCGACCTGTGGTCGCTGGGCGCCAGCCTGTACACCGCGGTCGAGGGGCGCGCGCCGTTCGAGCGCGGGCTGCCCGCCGCGATCGCCGCGGCGGTGCTGCTGCACGAGCCGCCCTACCCCGCACGTGCCGGCCGCCACCTGGGCGACCTGCTGATGGCCATGCTCGCCAAGGACCCGGCGGTACGCCCCACGGCGGCCCAGGTGCGTCATGCGCTGCACAAGGTCGTCGGCATCTCCACGGGCACCTTCACCGGCACCGGAAATCTCCCCGGCACCGGCACCGGCACCGGCACTGGGCCCGGGGCCGCCAAGGCGCGCCGCCGGTGGCTGCTGCCCGTCGTGCTCGCCGCCGTCGTGGTGCTGGGCGCGGGCGGCTGGGTCGCCGTCAACGCGCTCGGCACGTCCACCGCCCCGCCCGGCCGCTACGCCACCGCTCCCGACCCCTGCCGGCTGCTCACCGACGACCAGGCCGCCAAGCTCATCAACGGCACGCCCCGGCGTTCGTCCCCCAAGCCGGGCGAGTGCGAGTGGCTGAACGACTCCACCCGCGGCAAGCTCATCGTGCGGGTCTGGGCCGAGCGGCCCACCGAGGACCTCAGCGGGCCCCAGGTGGCCGAGCGACGCATGGCCAGCGAGGAGCGTACGCGGGCCGCCGCCAAGGGCACCAGCCAGCGCCAGTCGTGGGGAGGAGTCAACGAGGTCGCCGGCGTGGGGGAGCGGGCGATCGTCCAGAACGGCTTGCGGATCTATATCAACTCCAATGAATCGGGCATCGCGGACAGCCGGTTGCTTTTCCGTACCAGTAACCTGCTGGGCGAAGTCATCTGGCATCGTGAGGACGTCCCGACCGACAAGCCCAACGATCAGAAGACCGCGATCGCCGCCGCCCGCCTGGTCGCCGCGGCACTGCCGGAGTGAGAGGCCTACCGCGCCGCAAGCGCCCCGCAAGGGGTGTGACTAGCATGTTTCCCCGCAAGCCAGGGCAACCTCAGGAGTCGCAGTGAATCCCGGTAGTGAGTACGGGCCGCCGAACCCCTATCAGGACCCCGGCAGGCGATCCCAGCCTCCACACCAGCCCCCGGACGGCCCCCCACCGCAGCACCCGCAGACCGGCCCTCCGGGCGCGAACCCAAGCCCGCCTCCGAACACTCCATACGGCGGCCCTCCGCCTGGCGCGCAGGCCGGCCCCCCGAACGGCCCTCAGGGCGGCTCTCCGAGCCGGCCCCCGCAGGGTCCCCAAGGCGGGCCACCGTACGGCCCTCAAGGCGGGCCACCGTACGGCCCTCAAGGTGGGCCGCCGAGCGGTCCTGAGGGCGGGCCGCAGGGGTGGCCTCAGGGTGGGGCGCAGGGTGGGGCGCCATATCTGCCGCCTACCTTGCCGCCCGCCATGCCGTCGTCGATGCCGCCGCATGTGCCGGACCAGGCGTTGCCGCCGACGCTGCCTCCCACCCTCCCCCCGATGCTCTCGCCGCAGGGCCCCCAGCGGCCGTCGTGGCTGATGCCCACGCTCGCCGCCGCGCTCGTGGTGCTGGTGGCCGCGACGGGAGTGGGCCTGTTCCTCCTGTACGGCAACAAGGACGACGAAGGCGGCGGTGGCACGCCCCCGGTGGCCGGGACGTCGTCCGCCTCCGGCAGCCCGTCCGCGGCGGCCGTGGGCGTGGACGTGTGCTCGATGCTGCCCAAGGACGAGGCCGACCGGCTGGTGCCCGACGCGACCGTGGACAAGCGGTCCCGCGACAGCGACTACACGGTCAACTTCGGCTGCAACTGGACGAACCGCCGCATCTCGTTCGGTGAGTTCTGGCGCAGCAGGGAGATCGACGTCAAGGTCGACCAGCACAAGCCCGACGGCGTGAAGACGGGCCGCGCGATGGCGCAGAACTCGTACGAGGCCGACTACAGCAGCGGCAAGTACCGCGAGACCGCGAAGCCGGCCCTCGACGAGGACGAGAAGGAGTACATCTCCCCGGTCAAGGACATCCCGAACGTCGGCGACAGCGCCTTCGCCCAGTACACGTGGCGCCGCTCGGGCAAGATGCTCTGGTACGCGTACGGCACCGCGTACGCGCGGGTCGGCGACATGACGATCGAGGTCAAGTACCAGGCGGGCCAGCAGCGTAAAGACGCCCAGATCCTGACGAACGAGTCCGCCCAGGCCGTCACGGAGGAGAACGCGATCCGCGAGGTGAGCGGCCTGGTCGTGCACTTCGCCAAGGGCGTCGCCGACTGGCAGCGCAAGCACCCCGACGTGTTGGCCCAGGCCGAGCCGTCGGCCACGCCCACCGCGCCGCCCTCCCGCTCTCCGAGCTCCACGCCGACGCCGTCGCCGACCGTGCTGGCCTCGTTCCCCGCCGACTGCGCGGCCGTCGGCGGCACCGCGGTCAAGCTGGTGCCCGACGCCACCACCCGGGCGCGCGGCAACAAGATCGGTGACGACGACCGTACCGAGTGCCGCTGGCTCAACCTGGACCTGCCGGACGGCGAGGGCAGGAAGAAGGTCCGCAGCGCGCTCATCACCGTGCACCGGTTCACCAACCGGGCCGGGGCCGTGGACGAGCCGGCCGCCAAGGAGTTCTACGCGACGGACCGGGGCCGGTCAGCGGGCAGCTCCGAGTCCTCGCTCGGCGGCATCACCTGGGGCGAGCTGACCGACGTGAAGGGGCTGGGCGACCAGGCCCACCGGCAGTACGTCCAGTCGCGGGTCGGCGATGTGTCGGCCGGCAGCGGGTCGTACGTCATCCGCAGGGGCGCCGTGGTGATCGAGGTCGACTACACCGGACATCAGCGGCCCGAGAACGCGGAGAAGAACGCGTCCAATGTCGAGCTGATGCCGGAGAAGGAGGCGTTCGAGGGCGCCCTCACCCTGGCCAAGGCCTACCTGAACGTCCTGGACGGCGGCTGACGCCACCGGCAGTGCGCGCCGGGCGCCCATACGGCCGCCCATCCAGCCGCGCGCTCAGGCGGGGGCGTCGCGGAGGCGTTCGACGCGGATGCCGCGCAGCAGCAGCTCCGACACCGTCGCCGCGGCCAGCAGCGTCACGAGCAGGGCGGCGCCCACGACGAGCGCGACGGGCGCCGCCGCGATCTCGTGCGGCAGTGGCGGCGTGACCGGCGGCTCGGTGAACTGAGGGATGCGCCGCAGCGCGGCCTGCGCCGCGACGAGCCCGGCCAGCACTCCCGACAGCGTCCCGGCCATGACCGTGATGAGCTGTTCGAGCAGCAGCGACACCCGCAGCGCCCCCACCTTGGCGCCGGACGCCTCCAGCGCGGCCAGCTCGTAGCCGCGCCGCCGGGCCGCGGTGCGCAGCGCCAGCACCGTACGTCCCAGCGCGAGCGCCGCCGCGGCCAGCGCCGACACCAGCAGCAGCAACAGCGCGAGTCCTGGACCGCGCGCCGCGAACGAGGCGGCCAGCTCGCCCGCGTGCCGCCGGCTCACCACCGACAGCCCCTGCCCGGCCAGCGCCCGCTCCAGCGCGGCCACGTCGGACGTCCGCGTCCACACCTGGAACTGGGCCTGCTCGTGCACGCCGTACGCCATCCTGTCGGCCTGCTCCAGGTCCACCACGGCGCCCGCCTCCGTCAGCCCCGGCGCGGCGGCGGAGGTCGCGACGGCGTGCGCGGGGGAGGCGTAGGCGTTGTCCAGCCCTGGCAGCGCCCGCCTGCCCAGGTCCGCGACCGCGAGGGCGGCCGGCTCGGCCCGGTAGGTGTCGGGGCGCAGCGTCTGGTTGCCGACCGGGGTGATGCCGAACGTGCCGCCGCGCTCGCGCGGGTTCTCGTCCACCCGCCAGGGCGGCAGGTCGAGCGCGGTCCAGCGGCCGTCGTCGCGTACGGACATGGCGGTGACCCGCACCCGCACGAACGCCGACTCGGTGTACTGGGCGGGCGGCACCGGCTCGCCCTGGAAGGCGCGCAGCTCGCAGGGAGCGTTCCGGCAGCTCGGCGGCAGATTCCAGGCGTGCACGCCGGAACGCCCGCGCAGCTCGCCGAGCGGGATCAGCGTGGGGCTCAGCCGGTCGGGTACGCGCAGCAGCGCCGTCAGCCGGATCGTCCAGCCCTCCGGCGGCAGGTCGTGGGTGACCGCGACACGGAAGCGCTCGCCCCTCAGCCACACGCGCGGCGTGTCGGGCCCGGTCAGCCCCGACACCGCGGACGCCAGCGACCTGCCGCCCGCCAGCTCGGGACGCCAGTGCCCGACGGCGGCCAGCCTGGCCGGGTCGGTCGCGATGAGCTGCGGCGGACCCGGCATCCTGACCACCGGCGCGGCCAGGGTGCCCGACGGGTCGGCGGCGTCCACGGCGGCCAGCAGGCGGCTCGGCTCGACCGGGCGTACCGTGATGGCCGTGGGCGCGCCGTTGTGGAACCTCGCCGTCTCCGCGTAGTCGCCCGACGTGGCGCTCCACGCCGACACCGCGAACGTCGCCAGCCCGAACGCCGTGCCCAGCACGATCACGCTGCCCGCCGTCACCGGGCCGCGCGCGACCTGCCGCAGCGCGAGGAACGGCCCCAGACCGCCGCGCCGCCTGGTCACCCCGAACAGCCGCCCGGCCAGCACCGGCACCGCCCGGCTCGCCAGCAGCGCCGTGCCGAGCGCGATCAGGCCAGGCACCGCCAGCGCGCCCGAGCTCTGCCCCGTCACGTCCGTGATCACGCCGGTGGCCAGCAGCTCGACCAGGCCGACCGCGGTCACCGCGAGCACCACCGCGTCCAGCACCCAGCCCCGCGCCGACCTGCGCGGCGTGCGCCGCCACTCCTCGGTGACCGGGCGGGTCGCCGTACGCCAGGCCGCCAGCGCCGCCGCCAGCACCCCGCCCAGCATGGCCGCCGCCCCGGCCGCCACCGCCTCCACCGGGAACGTGACCGGGATGCCGGGCGGCAGCAGCACCTTCGCCATCGCGTCGGCCGCCACCCTGCCCAGCAGCAGGCCCAGCGGCACGGCGGCGGCCAGCAACAGGACCGGCTCGGTCAGCGCGTAGCGCCACACCCGCGCCCGCCCGTGGCCGCGCAGCCGGGCCAGCGCCAGCTCCGCGCTCCTCGCCCGTACCAGGTCGCCCACGGTCTGGAAGAGCAGCATCCAGCCGAGCCCGACGAGCTGGGCCACCACCAGCAGCGTCGGGACGCCCAGCGAGCCGGTGTCCGCGGTCAGGCGTCTGAGCGTGTCGGCGACGCGCGAGTACACGATCGCCTCGCTCTGCCTGCCCGCCCGCTCCGCGCTCGCCTGGATCGCGGCCAGCTTCGGGACGTCGGCGCCCTCCACGCGCGACGGGTCCACGTAGACGATGCCGTAGTCGGTCCAGCCGTTGGGGCGGCCGGAGGCGTCGGTGCCGCCGCCGATCGCGTACGTGCCGAGCCGCGTCTCCGGCACCGTGAACAGCGCGTCCGTCCTGCCCTCGCCCGGCGCGCCCGAGGGGGAGAACAGCGTGCGGCCGAACCAGAACGGGTCCGACGGCGAGCCTGGCCGGTAGATCCCCACGACGGTCAGCGGCGCGGGCACCCGCCGCGTCGCCGCGCCAGGCTCCATCTCGACGATCGCGGTGAGCCGCAGCCGCTGGCCCACCTTGAACCCCGACGCCGCGCTCGCCATCACCTCCCTGGCCGCGCCCGGGCAGCGGCCCTTCGCCAGGGTCAGATGCTCGCACTGACCGTCCTGCCAGAGCAGCGTGTAGACGCTCTCGTCGTTCACCCTGCCGCTGGACGTCTCCATGCCCAGGATCGGCGGGGTGGTGAAGCGGGCGCCCGCCGTGAACGCCGCCAGCTTCTCCTCGATGCTGCCGAACCTCGTCGTGTACCGCCAGCCGCGGCCCTCCACCGGGGCCGTCTCCAGCGCGTTCCTGGCGATGGCGGTGCGGGCGGCGGCCGAGTAGACGGGCCCGACGGCCGCCGACGCGATCGGGACGAGCGCGATGAGCAGCACGACGAGCGAGAGCGTACGGCGTTCCCAGAGGCCACGCAGGATCACGGATCCGCCCTCCTGAGCGCGATGCCGTCCGGCAGCTCCTCGATCCTCGCCATCGAGCCTGGGGGCAGCAGGTGGTGGTACTCGGGCGGCACCTGCACGCCGCCCTCCCTGCCCACCACCACGAAGTCCTCGCCGCGCCTGCCCTCGGCGCCGACCCGGCCGTCCCTGATCGTCACCGTACGGCTCAGCGCCGAGCTCACCGCCGTGTCGTGCGTGACCACCACCGCCGTCGTGCCGTCGGCCGCGGCCGCCCGCTTGATCAGCTCGACCACCCGCGTCCCCGACTCCTCGTCGAGCTGGCTCGTCGGCTCGTCGGCGAGCAGCAGCCTGGGCCGGTTCGCCAGCGCGACCGCCACCGCCAGGCGCTGCTGCTCGCCGCCCGACATCCGCCCCGCAGGCCGGTCGCCCGCCTCGCCGAGCCCCACCCTGCGCAGCAGCTCGGCGGCCCTGCGCCGGTCCCGCCGCACCGCCCGCTGGGCGAAGGCGACGTTCTGGGCGGCGCTGAGGTAGCCGATGAGGTTACGCGCCGGGTTCTGCAACACCATGCCGATCCTGGACGCCCGCAACCGGTCCAGTTTCCGCTGGTCGAGCCGCCCCAGGTCCGTGCCGTCGAACCACAACCGCCCCGCACTCGGCCGCACCAACCCGGCGAGCAACCACAACAACGTCGACTTCCCCGCCCCCGACGGCCCCAGCAACGCGACCGTCTCCCCCTCATCGATCACCAGATCCACATCCCGCAACGCGACCACCTCGACATCGCGCGCCTTATAGATCTGCACGATCCCGTCACACCTGACGAGACTCATGCCTGGCCTTCCCCGTGTGGAGTGGTGGTGTGGGAGTGGGGAGGTGGTGTGGCGCCGATGGGGGGAGGTGGCGTGACACCCGTGCGGGTCGGCCGTTCGACGCGGTCCCGCGTGCTGCAGAGGCTCGGGGAGGTCATGGGGTGGTCCTGGTGGGGTGGGTGGGGGTGCGGAGGTCGATGATGCGGTCGCAGCGGTCGGCGACCTCCGCGTCGTGGGTGGCGATCACCAGTGTGGTGCCCTCGTCGGCCGCGGCCAGCAGCTCGTCAAGGACGATCGCGCGGTGGTCGGCGTCCTGTTCGGCCGTCGGCTCGTCGGCCAGCAGGACCCGGGGGCGCAGGGCCAGCGCTCTGGCCACCGCCACTCGCTGCTGCTGGCCGCCGGACAGCTCCTCCACCAGGTGGTCGGCGAACTTGGCGACCTTCAAGCGCTCCAGCGCCCGCGCCGCCAGCCGCATCGCCTCCGCCGGCGGGCGCCCCGCGGCGCGCAGCGCGACCTCGACGTTCTCGGCCGCCGTGAGCAGGCTCAGCAGACCGTACGACTGGAACACCAGCGCCAGCCCGGCCCGCAGCGCCGGCTGCTCGTCCAGCGGCACCCCGCGCACCAGGACCCGGCCCGCCACCGGCGGAAGCAGCCCGGCCAGCGTGGTCAGCAGCGTCGTCTTGCCCGACCCGGAAGGGCCCATGAGCGCGACACGCTCGGCGGGGAACAGCTCGAGCGTGAGGTCGGCGATGATCGTACGGCCGCCGGCACGGCAGGTGAGGGCGCGACACGCGAGCGCCGGTCCGCCAGTCGTCACGGGCGGATCATCACCTGACAGGACATCCCCGTCAACGGTTAATACAGCTGCAACCCGGTTGCAAGTCGGACAAATAGCGTTATCAACGTAGGCGCTTGAGCCGCGCGATGGGGGTTGTCCAGTACAGGGGCATGGGCAAACCCCGGGGGATCGCGCGGCTCGCCTGCTTTCCCGGGTCTCCTGGGTCACCTCCGTGGCTCGAGGAACGGGTCGAGCAGACCGGGGACGGTGGCGGCGGCCAGGTCGAGGCCGTCGGAGCGGCCGACGTCCACGACCTCGTAGTGGCCGCGCCCGGCCGCCGTCGTGGCCGAGACCGTCACCAGGCCGGAGCGGCGCTGGAAGAACGTCTCGGTGAACGTCCAGCCCGCGACGCCCCGGCGATCGAGCGCCACCGTACGCCGCACCACCGCGCCTCTCCTCGTGACCAGGTGCCGGGGACTGAGCGCGTGCCCGAGACTCGCGGCCCCCGCCGCAGCCATCCACACCCCGTACGCCAGGACCACCAGCGTCCCCACGACCGCCACCACGGTCCAGCTCGCGCCCTCGGCCCACGGCACGGCCCCCGCCGCCACGGCCACCGGCAGTCCGGCCGCGACGCCGGTCGTCGCCAGCGCGCGCATCACCCGCCTGCGCCGGGCGGCGGGCGGGTGCCGCGTCAGGGTCACCATGGCCTCTCCCAAGGAAGACCCCGCAGCCCGGCCCGCCGGGGTGACCGCGGTGGCGATGCGCAGGGCGTCGGGGCGAGGGAGCGGCGGGGTGAGGGCCGCGGCGTCCTCGGTGTCCTTGGAGTCGGACCTGCTCAGCCCCGTGGCGACCGTCCTGACGCGGGCAGCCCCCGCCAGGCGGAGCAGGAGCGGCTCGCTGAGCTCGACGCCGCGCAGCCGGCGTTCCTCCATCGTCAGGGAGCGGGTGGTGAGCAGGCCGCGGCGCAGCCGGATCCGCCCCGGCTCGCGGTCGAGCCGGTAACGCCCCCACGACTCGGCGAACAGCAGCATCGCCCCTGCCACCCCCACCGCCACGTTGACCGCGAGCAGCAGCGGGACGGCGAGCAGCGGCTGCGCCGCGATCCACGCCCACAGCTCGGACGCCAGCCGCGTGGTGAACCTCCTCATCCCCAACGAGTCGAACACCTTGTAGAGCGCGCCCAGCACCACCGCCGCGCCGGTGAACGTCCACACCGACAGCGGGGCGTACCTGATCCACGACCACCGCAGCTCCGCCAGCGGCCCTTCACCGGCCGGGCCGCCCTGGCGCAGCAGCGTGCGGCGCAGCGCCTCGGCGTCGTGCCTGGTCAGCGGGTCGAGTGTCAGCTCGGGGGCGTCGCCCGCGTGCTCGCCGGTGCCGACCTTGACCACGGCCAGCCCGAACATCCGGTGCACGGGGTCGGCGCGCAGGTCCACGCTGCGCACGCGGTCGCGCGGGATCGAGCGGTGCTGCCGGGTGGTGATGCCGGAGCGCAGCTCCAGCCGTTCGGGCGTCAGGCGCCAGCGGATGGCACGCACTCTGATCCCGTCGTACGCGACCGCGCCCGCCACGATGAGCACCGCGGCCCCGGCGCACGCCGCCGCGATGCCCCCGACCGGCCAGTCACGGCCGGCGAGGAACCGGACGAGCCCCAGCACGGCCCCCGCCGCGACCGCCAGCGACTTGACCCCGGTCACCCACGGACTCCGCCGCGCCACCCCTCGCCACGCCGCCCCCGCCTCCGGCCCCACTGCCGGCCCCACTGCCGGCCCCACCTCCGGTTGCGCCTCCGCCCCCATCGCCGCTTCCATCGCCGCCCCCATCTCTGGCCCCACCCCCGCGCCCGGCTGCGGCCCGGGGACGGGCCGGGGGGCGTCCGCGTTCGCCTCGCGCGTGTTCATGTGGCGTCCCCCGGGATGGCCTGGGTGCGGGCGGTCAGGTGGGCGGCGAGGTCGGCGGCCAGCTCGTGGCCGAGCCCGCCGATGGTGATCGCGCCCGCCGAAGACGCCGTGGTCACCGTGACGTCGGCCAGCCCGAACAGCCGCTGCACCGGCCCCCGCGCGGTGTCGACCCGCTGGATCCGCGACATCGGCGCCACCTTCCACGTGTGCGTGAGCAGCCCCCGGCGGGTGTAGACGGCGTCGTCGGTGACCTCCCACCGCTCGACCCGGTAGGACATCCGCGGTGCCACCACGGCGAGCACCAGGCACCCCGCCGCGAACACCGCCACCAGCGCGCCCAGCCAGCCGGGCCGGGCGGTGAACAGCAGGTAGGCGACGACGGCGGCCCCGGCCAGGGGGACCATGAACATGAGCCACTGCGCCGTCCACCACGCCACCGCCCGGGGATCGGCCCGGTGGCGCGGCGGACGCAGCCCGGTCGCGCTCATGCCTCCCCCCGCCGCAGCGACCCGGCCACGGACAGCAGCACGAAGCCGAGCACGCCGATCACGATGGACCCGAACACCTCATATCCCTTCAGCGCGGGCACCACGTTGACCACGAGCAGCCCGTGCGCCCATCCCCACCAGTTCCACAGGGCGTCGCCCAGGCCGGCCACTCCTTGCAGGAGCAGCAGCCAGCCCGACACCGTCAGCACCGCTTGCATGCCGCCCAGCCTGGCCGGGCCGCGGCGCCGGACGCATCGGCCCTAGGTCTCGCACGGCATCGACTTTGGTCGCTGTCGCCGTACCTCCCGCAGGGCCTAACCTCGATGAACGTGACGGAACCGCGGGGAGACGGCGTGCCCGCCCACGAATACCGGTGGGCGCTGCCGTCGGTGCTGCTGGGCGACGCCCGCGAGGGCGGGCGGGTGCGGCGCTCCACCCGCGACTGGATCGTCGACACGCTGATGTTCCTGGCCGCCTGCCTCATCACCTACCTGTCGCTCGTCGAGCTGGACAAGAACCCCGAGCCCGACCCGCTGATGGCGCTGGAGCAGGTGACGGGCGCGCTGGCGTGCGTGGCGGTGTGGCTGCGGCGCCGGTGGCCGGTGGCGCTGTCGGTGACCACCGCGCTGCTGTCGTCCTACCTGGAGCTGGTGGGCGGGGCGTGCGTGGTGGCGTTGTTCACGGTGGCGGTGCACCGACCGCTGAAGATCTCGGGGCCGGTCGCGCTGCTCAACTTCCTCACCCTCGTCCCCTTCGTGGCCCTGCGCCCGGAGGACGACGACGAGCGGGCATGGGCGGTGGCGCTGGGCGTGACGGTCGTGCTCATGGTGTTCGCGTGGGGCATCGTGGTCAGGGCGCGGCGGCAGCTCGTCTGGTCGCTCAGGCAGCGCGCCGACAGCGCCGCCCAGCAGGCCAAGCAGCTCGAACGCGAGCGCATCGCCAGGGAGATGCACGACGTGCTGGCCCACCGCATCTCGATTCTCAGCCTGCACGCGGGCGCGCTGGAGTTCCGTCCCGACGCGCCGCCCGCAGAGATCGCCAGGGCGGCGGGTGCCATCAGGACCAGCGCCCACCAGGCGCTGCAGGACCTGCGCGAGGTGATCGGCGTGCTGCGGCACGCAGGTCCCGAGGCCGATGTCGTGCCCGACCGGCCGCAGCCCACGCTGGCCGACCTGCCCGCGCTGGTGGAGGAGTGCCGGCAGGCGGGCATGGACGTCCGGCTCGACCTGCGAGCCGGTGACGTGCCCGACGGGCAGGGCCGTAACGTCTACCGCATCGTCCAGGAGGCGCTGACCAACGCGCGCAAGCACGCGGGCGGCGTCCCGGTGAGCGTCGTCGTCGAGGGCGGGCGCGGCGAGGAGCTGTCGGTCGAGGTGCGCAACCCGCTCGGGGCACGCCTGGTCCGTCCGTCCGGGGCCGGCCTGCCCGGCGCGGGCGCCGGGCTCATCGGGCTGACCGAGCGGGCCGAGCTGGCGGGCGGCCGGCTGGAGCACGGCGCGACGCCGGAGGGGGAGTTCGTGGTACGCGCCTGGCTGCCGTGGCCGGTGGAGGCGACCAGGGAGGAGATCTCATGACCACACCTGGCCAGGGCGGCCCGATCAGGGAGGAGATCTCATGACCAGACCCGATCAGGGCGGCCCGATCAGGGTGCTCATCGTCGACGACGACCCGATGGTGCGGGCCGGGCTGTCGATGATCCTCGGCGGCGCCGGCGACATCCAGATCGTCGGTGAGGCCGCCGACGGTGCCGAGGTGCCGCCGCTGGTCGCCGAGCACCGGCCGCGGGTGGTGCTGATGGACATCCGCATGCCGGGGGTCGACGGGCTGACCGCCACCGAGGCGCTGCGCCGCACGTCCGCGCCGCCCGAGGTGGTGGTGCTGACCACGTTCCACGCCGACGCGCAGGTGCTGCGCGCGCTGCGGGCTGGGGCGGCCGGGTTCCTGCTGAAGGACATCGCGCCGGCCGACCTGGTGGCGGCCATCAGGAAGGTCGCGGCGGGCGAGCCGATCCTGTCGCCCGCGGTGACGCGCCAGCTCATCAGCCATGTGGCCGACGGCGGGGCCGACGACCGCACCCAGCGGGCCAGGAAGCTGCTCGCCCGACTCAGCGAGCGCGAGCGCGAGGTGGCGATGGCCGTCGGGCGGGGCAAGTCCAACGCGGAGATCGGGCGCGAGCTGTTCATGAGCGTGCCCACGGTCAAGGCGCACGTCTCGCGCATCCTCACCAAGCTCGACCTCAACAACCGGGTGCAGGTGGCGCTGCTGGTCTACGACGCCGCCTCGTAGCCCGCCGGCGACCGCTCGATGGTGGCGCGGTGCAGCACCGGGTCGTCTAGGCGCGGCAGACGTCGGCGCTGCTCATGGAGTCCGGCAGGCCGGGCAGGCCGCCGCCCACGGTGAGGTCCTGGAAGAAGCGGTGCAGGAAGATCATCCAGGACACGTCCCGGTACGTGCCGTGCGTCCACTCGCAATAGGCCCGCTGCGCCTCACGTCCGGCGGCACCTCACCGTCCACCCGCTCCATGACCAGGAACGGCGTGCCCAGCGGCGGGCTCGAACCAGCGGGCCCTGGGCGCTGGGATCCCAGCTTTTCCCTGGCCAGGCGCATCAGCTCGAACTGCGTGCGCAGATCGTAGGAGGGAAAGACGGGAACGGCCTCCGCCGCAGGTGCCAGGCGGTGGCGCGTTCCCGCAGTTCGGCCAGGTCGCGGGTGGACGTACGAAGCTGCTCTGCCACGGTGGACCTCCCGGGGGAGACGGGTCCTGCGACACTCGCAGACCGCCTAACAAGCGCTTGTCCACAGCCGGGTGGCCGTTACGGTCAGGTACGCAACAGCCGTACCCTTGTCTGAAAGGGCATGTCACGAAGGGACAAGTGGGATGAGTTCAGCGGGTGAAGGCCTGTCTCGCCCGCTTCCCGAGCAGGTGCGGCTCAACGTCGTCGATCTGGCGTCGCAGGTCCTCGGCACGATGCCGGCTGCGACGATCCCGCCACCCCTGCGCGGCATCGCCAAATTCGACCCCCGCAAACGCGCCAAACTCGGCGGCGCGCCCATCGCGGCGCAGCTCGAGAACGACAAGAAGTTCCGCGAGCTGGTCGCCGAGTCTGTCGCCGCAGGCTGGCCCGAGCTGGTTACCGCGCTGGCCGACGGCAACGTGCCACCGGCGGCCGATCCCGTGCTGGTGGCGGCGGCAGCCTATCTGACCCGGCCGCCGGGTTGGGCGGAAATGATCGAAACCGCCCGAGCCGACCTCGAACGTTCGGCCGTGGCGGCGGAGGGCTCCGAGCGCGAGGAGGCGGTCGCCCGCCTGCGCGAGCAGCTCGCCGCCCAGAAGACCGCCGCCAAGGAGGAGGCCGACCGGCTGCGCGAGCAGCTCAAGGCGGCCCGCGCAGAGAACTCCGACCTGCGCCGCAAGCTCCACGACGCCCGCGAGCGGGCCAAGGCGGCGGTGCGGCGGGCCGAGGAGATGGAGCACGCCGCCGAGGAGGCCAGGACCGCCGCCTCCCACGCGGGCAGCGGCGCCGAGGCCGAGCTGCGGCGGCTGCGTGAGCGCCTCGCCGACGTCGAGAAGCAGCTCGAAGCCTCGCGCCGGGCCGCCCGCGAGGGCAGGAGCATCGAGGACGCCCGCATCCGCGTGCTGCTCGACGCCCTCCAGGACGCCTCCGCCGGGCTGCGCCGCGAGCTGGCGCTGCCGACCACGATCAGCCGGCCCGCCGACTCGGTCGCGGCGGTCACCGGCGAGCGCCCCAACGTCCGCGGCGTGCCCGCCCGCGCCCTGGCCGACGACGACCCGCAGCTGCTCGACCAGCTCCTCGCGCTGCCGCAGGTGCACCTCATCATCGACGGCTACAACGTCACCAAGACCGGCTACGGCACGCTCACCCTCGCCGACCAGCGCACCCGGCTCATGAACGGGCTCGGCGGCCTCGTCGCCCAGACCCGCGTCGAGGTGACGGTGGTCTTCGACGGGGCGGAGCTCAACGCGCCGGTGCAGGTGGTGGCGCCGCGGGGGGTGCGGGTGCTGTTCAGCGCGCCGGGGGAGATCGCCGACGACCTGATCCGCCAGCTCGTCCGCGCCGAGCCGCCGGGCCGGGCCATCGCCGTCGTCTCGTCCGACCGCGAGGTGGCCGAGTCCGTACGCCGGATGGGAGCCAGACCCGTTCCGTCTGGTTTGCTGCTGCGCCGACTGAGTCGCGCCTAAGTTACGAATTGGTAGGTTTAGCACTAGCCCACCCGCCACTTCTGTACTATTTCGCCCCAGATGTAAATCCTGGGGAGGGCGATACAGTGAGGTTTGGCCGGGTGCCGATGGCCGCGGGTCTCGCGTTCGGACTGATGCTGACTCCGATGGGAGCGGCCCTCGCTGATCCCCAGCCCACGCTGGCCCAGGCGAAGGCCAAACTGGAGAAGCTCAACGACAAGGCGGACAAGGTCGTCGACCGGTACAACACCGCCACCGAGCGCTACAAGAAGGCCAAGGGCACCTACTCCTCGCTCGACACCAGTTACAAGCGCAAGCTGGCCACCGTCGCCGACCTGCGCGCCCAGGTGGTCGGCATGGCCGTCGACAGCTACAAGCTGGGCGAGGACATCACCTCATGGCCCGGCATCTTCGGCTCGAACGACCCCCAGGGCCGCCTGTCCGGGCTCGCCGTGGCCGGGCAGCTCTCCCAGGAACGCCTGCAGAAGCTCGCCGCCTTCGACCGGGAGAACCGGGGCCTGAAGATCGAGCGGGACAAGGCGCAGAAGGCGCTCAAGGCCGCCGACAAGGAACGCGACGCCGTCCAGAAGGAACGCTCGGAGATCCTCAAGCTGATCGCGCAGCAGAAGAAGCTGCTGAAGAAGCTGGGGGCGTACAACCCGGGCAACCCCAACAGCACCGGCATCAAGTACACCGGGCCGGCGTCGGGGAGCGCGGCGGCGGTGCTGCGGTTCGCGTACGCGCAGGTCGGCAAGCCGTACGTGTTCGGCGGCACCGGGCCCGGCGGGTACGACTGCTCGGGGCTCACGCAGGCGGCCTGGCGGGCCGCCGGGGTCTCGCTGCCCCGGACGACGTGGCAGCAGTGGGCCTGGGGCCAGAGCCGGCGGGTCTCCCTGGACGCCCTGCAGCCCGGCGACCTCATCTTCTCCGAGGGCCTCGGACACGTCAGCATTTATGCGGGTAACGGGCAGATCGTCCACGCGCCGCAGACCGGCGACGTCGTCAAGGTCGTCAAACTCTCCGCCTACGGCCGCAACCTCGTCGGCGCCATCCGCCCGTAACCCGACATCCGGCTCCGGGCTCCGGGCTCCGGGCTCCCAGCTCGCAGCTCCGGGCTCCCGGCTCCCGGGCGATCCGGCCGCTCAAGCCCGGCCGCTAAGGTTTTTGTCCGGCCGGGTAAGCCCCGGCGGTTCGGCCGCCGGGGGTTACTACGTGACCGCGGGGGTTCCGGCCTGGCGCCGGCTCCTGACGCTCGCGCTTGGCACGCCCCTCATCGCAGTCGCGTTCAGCATCAGCACTCTGCGCACGCGGAGGCCGCTCGGCTGTGATCCGTGTCGCAGCTCATCTACGAAGATCCATAGTTTCCAAGTTCCTTGATCCACCTGGCTGCGACGGGTATGACCTCTTGATCGGTCACTACTAGGGCAAGTCGTACAAAGGGCGGATTTTTTCGGAACGGCGTCCCTCGTGTCCGGCAGGCCGGCGGGGGGAGAAGAGTGTTCGCGTTTGTGACCGGTGTGACTCATGTGACTGCTGGGACCTGACAGAAGCCGGCGAAAGCAAGTGTGAGTGAGGTCACATTTTGGTCACAAGGCCTGGGGTTCCAGCAGGGGTTTCAAGTCTGACAAATCCCGCTATCTGATCTTTACAGGGGCATTCACGCTTTGCCGATCCTTGACCCTTCGGCGTAGCTTCTGGCGTCGTCGCGGTGAACAAGCCATGTCGCCGCGAACCGGCATCGGTCCCTCCCGATGTGAGACAGATCAAAATCCGCCGGTCGGCCCTGATATCCCCATCGCACTTCTGATCGGGGTGCCGACCTGCCGAATCCGTGCAGCCAGGAGGCACGGAGCCGGGGACCCAGCGATCCCACGTTCCCCAAGGGATCAGGGGTGAATCGGCGCGCCCATCGCGCCGTAGGGCGACTTCCACGCCCGAATCCGTCAGCTAACCCGGTAGGCGTTCGTGGAAGACACAAGGAGAAATCCTGTCTAACTCCCTGCAGAACCCCCGCCTGTCCCGCCTTGCCCTGAGTGGCGTAGCACTCACGATGACCGTGACGGCCGGAGGTATGGTCCTCCATGCCCCGGCGGCCCAGGCGGCGACGACCCGCGAGACCAGTGCGGCGGCCGGCGCGACGGTGAAGGCGGCGACCACCGCCCGCACCACGGCGTCGGCGAAGGCCCGTAAGAAGGCCGCCAAAGCCGCCCGGCAGAAGGCGAGGGCCGGCAAGGCCGTCGCCGTGGCCAAGAAGCAGATCGGTGACCCGTACCGTTACGGGGGCACAGGACCTGGTTCGTTCGACTGCTCAGGCCTCGTCCAGTTCGCCTGGAAGAAGGCCGGCGTCAAACTCCCGCGCGTGACGAACAGCCAGTTCGCCCGCACGAGGAAGAAGGTCTCCTGGCGCAATCTCAAGCCAGGCGACCTGATGTTCTTCAACGGGCTCGGCCATGTGGGCATGTACGTCGGCAAGGGCAAGATGATCCATTCACCGCGGACAGGTGAACGGGTACGCATCGACAAGCTGAGCGGATGGCGAAGGTCGTCCTTCGTCGGCGCCGTCCGTCCCGGCGTGTGAAGAAGCCCCGTCCGGATCCTCCCCGATCCGGACGGGGCTCTCGCGTTCCCGAGCCCTGACCCGCAGGGCAGCGCATACGATCGGGCACTGTGTCCGAGCAGGTGAGCCGACGAGTCGCGGTGACCGGCCTGGTGCTCCTCGCCGTCTCGGCCGCCGCTCCGCTGCCTGACGCGCCCGTCCTGCCTGCGCGGGCGCGCGACCTGTGGCCGGGGCCCCACGTCGTACGCCGCGGCCGGTGGTCCACGGTCGTGGGCCACGACGCCGCGGGGCTCGACGAGCTGGCGCGCAGGGCCGACACGGCGGGCCGGCGGGTGTCGGCGGTGCTCGCCCGCCCCGTACGCCCCCTGATCGTCGTCCCGGCCGACGCCCGCGAGGCCGCACGCCTGGCCCGGGTGGGCGGGGTGGACGGGCTCGCGGCGGTGGCCGACGGCACGCGGGTGATCGTCGTCCCCGAGGCGTTCGCCACCCTCAACCCCGTCGGCAGGGACGTCGTCCTCGCCCACGAGCTCACGCACGTCGTCGCCGGCACCGACGGCCTGCCCGTCTGGCTGTACGAGGGCTTCGCCGACTACGTCGCCTACCGCGACGCCGGACTGCCCGTGGCGACGGCCGCCGCCGAGCTCGCCGCCGAGGTGCGCGCCGGGCGCCTCCCGACCGTTCTGCCCGGACCTGCGGCTTTCGCGGCGGACGGGGGTGACCCGGCCGGGCTCGCGCGGGCGTACCAGGAGGCGTGGCTGGCGTGTCGCTTCCTCGCTGACCGGTTCGGTGAGGGGACCCTGGTGAGGCTCTACCGTGCGGCCCGCGTGGACGGGGCCGATCGGGCACTCGCCGCGCTCGGGCTCTCCGTCGCGACGCTGACCGCGCGGTGGCGCGCGTACGTGCGGGATCAGCTCGTGTGAAGGGGAGGCAGATGAGCGAACGACAAGACCCGGACGACCGGGAGACGAACCACGCCCCGGAGGAAGAGACCCGGGATGCGGAGGGCGCCCTGACAGCGGTGGGCGCCCCAAGCTCACCGGCCACGGAACCCGCCGCTAGTGATCCGGCGAGCAGCGGGCCGAACGAGGGGAAGGCCCGCGGCGGCGGGCCGGACAGCGGAGCGGCCGCCGGGAACGGCGGCGAGGAGCGCGGAAAGGGCCGGAGCGGCGGGCCGGACGGCGGGGCCGCCGGGAACGGCGGCGAGGAGCGCGGAAAGGGCCGGAGCGGCGGGCCGGACGGCGCGGGCGCCGGAGGCGGGGGGAAGGGTGCGGGGATGGACGAGCGGGGGGTGACCACGCCGGCGCTGCGCCGTCAGGCGGGCGTGGCGCTGGCGCTGCTGGGCATCGTGATCATCGCCGTGGCCGCGTTCACCACACCGTGGCACGTCCTGACGGGCGGCCCGCCCGACCCGGCCCGCGACTTCGCCGCCGCCCAGATCGCCAGGGGAGAGGCGTTCGACGCGGCGACGAGCCTGCCGAGCTACCTCTCGCTCGCGCTCACCCTCATCTTCGCCGGCCTGCTGGTGGCGACCCCGTTCGGGGCGAAGGTGCTGGGCGTGCTGAAGGGCCCGTGGTGGCTGCGGGTGATCATCGGCACCGTGGTGATCACCGCGATCGTCGAGGCGCTCAGGTGGCCGCTCGGCATGTGGTTCGAGACGATCATGCGCGAGTACGGCCTGTCCACCCAGGACTGGGCGGGCTGGACGGCGGACCGGCTGAAGAGCCTGGGCGTGGAGACGGTCCTGCTCAGCCTCATGCTGCTGGTCCTGGTCGCGCTGGCCCGCCACGTGCGGCGCTGGTGGATCCCGGCGGCGCTGGGGGCGTTCGCGTTCACGGTGGCGGCCTCGTTCGTCTACCCGGTGGTGTTCGAGCCGCTGTTCAACGAGTTCACCCCGATGCGGCAGGGCGCGCTGCGGACGAACCTGCTCGACCTGGCCGCGCGCGACGGCGTGCCGGTGGAGGACGTGCTGGTGGCCGACGCCTCACGCAGGACGACGGCGCTCAACGCGTACGTGTCGGGCTTCGGCGCGACCCGCCGCATCGTCGTCTACGACACGCTGCTCAAGGCCCCGCAGCGCGAGGTGGAGCTGGTCGTGGCGCACGAGCTGGGCCACGCCAAGTACGACGACGTCCTGCACGGCACGCTCATCGGCGCGCTCGGCTCGGCGTTCGGCGCGATCCTGCTCTACCTGGTGTTCGACCCGCTGCGGCGGCGGACGAAGGTCACCTCGATCACCGACCCGCGGGCGGTCGGCGCGCTGCTGGGGCTGATGACGATCGGCGGGTTCCTGCTGGGCCCGGCCCAGAACCTGATCAGCCGGCACATCGAGGCCAGGGCCGACGTGCACGCGCTGGATCTGACGCGGGACCCTGCCACGTTCATCGCCATGCAAAAACGCCTGGCAACGACCAACATTTCCGACTTGACGCCAAATGCGGTGGAATATGTGCTCTATGCCTCCCATCCGTCAAGTCCCGAGCGCATCGCCATGGCCCGCGCATGGGCCCGGCTGAACGGCGTGCCCATCCCGTGACACCTTCCGCCGTGCTCTTCGTCACGAACGACTTCCCGCCCCGCACGGGCGGGATCCAGTCGTTCGTGCACGGGCTCGCGCTGCGCACGCCAGGCGTGACGGTCTACGCCCCCGCCTGGCCGGGCAGCGCCGAGTTCGACCGGCGCCAGCCGTTCCGCGTCGTGCGGCACCCCACCCGGCTCATGCTGCCTGTCCCGGCCGTCGCGCGCACGGCGGCCGGGCTGGTGGCCGCGCACGGCGTGCGGACCGTGGTGTTCGGGGCGGCGGCGCCGCTCGGCCTGCTCGCCCCGCGGCTGCGCGGGGCGGGCGCCGAGCGGGTGGTGATGCTCACCCACGGCCACGAGGCGTCGTGGGCGAGCGCGCCGGGCTTCCGCTCGGTGCTGCGCAGGATCGGCGATCACGCGGACGTGGTGACGTACCTGGGGGAGTACACCCGCGCCAGGCTGGCCCCCGTCATCCCGCCGGGCAAGCTCGTCAGGCTCGCGCCCGGCGTGGACGTCGGGCAGTTCCAGCCCGCGGCGGGCACGCCGGTCAGGGCCGGGCTGGGCCTCGGGGAGCGGCCCGTGGTGGTGTGCGTGTCGCGGCTGGTGCCGCGCAAGGGCCAGGACCGGCTCATCGCCGCCTGGCCGCAGGTGCTGCGCTCGGTACCGGACGCGGTGCTGCTGCTGGTGGGCGGCGGCCCCTACCGGCGGCGGCTGGAACGGCTGGCGGGCGGGCACGAGTCGATCAGGTTCACCGGCACGGTCCCCGCCGCCGACCTGCCCGGCTACTACGCGGCGGCGGACGTCTTCGCGATGCCGTGCCGCACCCGGCTACGAGGCGTGGACGTGGAGGGCCTCGGCATCGTGTTCCTGGAGGCGTCCGCGACCGGCCTGCCGGTGGTGGCGGGCCGGTCGGGCGGGGCCCCCGACGCCGTACGACCCGGCGAGACCGGCCTGGTCGTCAACGGCGAGGACCCCCGCGAGATCGCGCAGGCCGTCGTCGAGCTGCTCACCGACCCCCAGAAGGCCCGCAAGATGGGCGCGGCCGGCCGCGACTGGATCACCGGCGAGTGGACCTGGGACGAGGTCGCCGCCCGCTTCCGCGCCCTGCTCTAGCTCTCACCCCTTCGTCGAGCCCAGCGTGAGCCCGGCCACGAACTGCTTGTGCAGGAGCTGGAAGACGATCAGCGTCGGCAGCGCCACCAGCATCGACCCGGCGGCCAGCAGGTTGTAGTCGGTGAAGAACTGGCCGCGCAGGTTGTTCAGCGCCGAGGTGACCGGCAGCTTGTCGCCCGACGACATCAGCACCAGCGCCCACAGGAAGTCGTTGTACATCCAGGTGAACTGCAGCGTGCCGAGCGCCGCCAGCGCCGGCCGGCACAGCGGCAGCGTCAGCGTCCAGTAGCGCCGCCACACCCCGGCGCCGTCCACCAGAGCCGCCTCGGAGATCTCCTCGGGGATCGTGCGCATGAAGTTGGCCAGCACGAAGACGCAGAAGCCGAACTGGAACGCCACGTGGATGAGGATCAGCCCCAGGTAGGAGTCGTAGAGCGACTGCGAGTCCGACAGCCACGCGGGCAGCGGGACCAGCGTGTAGAGGGTGTAGAGCGGGGTGATGAGCACCTGCGGCGGCAGCAGGTTGCCCGCGGTGAAGACGATCAGCAGCGTCCTGCGCCCCGGGATGCGCAGCCGGGCGATCGCGAACGCCGTGAACGAGGCCATCAGCAGCGTCACCAGCACGCCGGGCACCACGATGTAGAGCGTGTTGAGGTAGTAGCGGGGCAGCTCGGCCTGTGTCCACGCCTCGGCGTAGTAGGTGAGCGTCAGGCTCTCCGGCAGCGAGAAGTAGCCGAGGCGGGCGGTCTCCTCGTACGGCCGCAGCGAGGCGTACACGGCGAGCACCAGCGGCAGCAGCCACCCCAGGGCCACCAGGGCGAGGAAGGCGTGCAGCAGCACCCGCAGCGGCCGCCACCTCATCGCTCCTCCCTGAACAGCTGCGACAGGTACGTGACGATGAACCCCAGCGAGATCACCAGCAGGATCACCGCGATCGCCGAGCCGAACCCGATCCTGCTGGCCTCGCCCACGATGTTCTCGGTGACCAGCACCGACAGCAGCTCCAGCCCGTTCCTGCCCTTGTTGATGGCGTAGACGATGTCGAAGGCCCGCAGCGCCTCGATGACCGTGATCACCAGCACGATCACGTTGACCGGGCGCAACGTCGGGAACACCACCCGGAAGAACGCCTGCCGCTCGTTCGCCCCGTCGATGGCCGCAGCCTCCTTCAGCGCGGGATCGACCGCCTTGAGCCCGGCCAGGTAGATGATCATGACGTAGCCGACGTGCCGCCACGCCGCCGCCACCATGACGACCCAGATGTTGACCGCGCGGTCGCCCAGCCAGTCCACGCTGAGCCCGGTCACCGCGTTCAGCACGCCGTAGTCGGAGGAGTAGACGAGCTGCGCGATGAAGCCCACCACCGCCAGCGAGAGCACGACCGGCATGTAGAGGGCGCTCTGGTAGAAGCGCGACAGCCGCAGCCGGCGGTCCAGCAGCACCGCGCAGAACAGCCCGAACGGCGTCGCCACCAGCCCCAGGAAGCCCAGCCACAGCACGTTGTTGCGGACCGCCGACCAGAACGGCGGATACTCCGCCGCCAGGTCGTGATAGTTCTCCCCGCCCACCCACTCGATGGGCCCGATGCCGTTCCAGCTCGTGCCGGAGAGCCAGACGGAGGCCAGCGTGGGCCCCCAGACGAGGCCCACGTTGACGACGATGGCCACCCCCAGCCCGATGACCAGGATGGTCACGTCGCGGGCGGAGTAGCGACGGGTCTTGGCGGCCATCAGCGGAAGATGTTCGCCTTCTGCTTCTCGATGCCGGCCAGCAAGGGGTCGATCTCGTCGGGTTTGCCGACGAACGTCTGCAACGACGGGATCATCACGGTCGAGGCGAAGTCGGGCCTGGTGTCGCGGTCGAGGAACTGCGCGATGTGCGTGGCCTTCGACACCAGCTCGGCGCCGCGCTTCTGCAGCGCGCTGTAGCCGGAGGTGTCGGCCTTGGAGCTGGCGGCCAGCGTGCCGGGATCCAGCTTCGTGGCGATGTTCTGGGAGGACGCCTGCGCGAGGTGCTTGATCAGGGCCTTCGCGCCCTCGACGTTCTTGGCCTTGGCGGAGATCATGTAGCCGTCGATGGGGGCGTCGATCGAGTCGGTGCCGTACGCCGGGTTGATCTCGGGGAAGGTGAAGAAGTCCAGGTCGTCCCGGTCGGCCTCGGGGAACTGCTGGGCGACGAACATCCCGAGGAGGTACATCCCGGTCTTCTTCTGCGCCAGCGACTGCCCGGCCTCCTGCCACGTACGGCCCAGCGCGGCCGGCTGGTGGAACTCCATCAGCCCCCGCCAGGTGTCGAACACCTGCCTGACCCGGGGGTCGGTCCACGACTCCTTGCCCGCCATGAGGGAGATGTGGAAGTCGTAGCCGTTGATCCGCATGTTGAGGATGTCGAACGTGCCCATCGCCGGCCAGCCGTCCTTGTCGGCGAACGCGATCGGCACGATGCCGTCCGCCTTCATCCTCCTGGCCAGCGCGGTGAACTCGTCCAGCGTCGCGGGCGGCTCGTAGCCCCGCTCCCGCCACAGGCTCTTGCGATAGAACACCGCCCACGGATAGTAGGTGAACGGGACGAAGTACTGCTTGCCGTCCACGCCCGTCGACTGGTCCTTGAACGCCTGCGTGTAGTCGCCGCCGATCTCCTGCCACACGTCCGAGATGTCCACCGCCAGGCCCTGCTCGGCGAAGAACTGCATCCGGTACCCGGCGAACCAGGTGAACACGTCCTCGGGGGTGCCGCGCAGGTAGCGGTTGATGTTCTCCTGGAAGGTGTTGTGGTCGACGGTGTTGATCCTGGTCGTGGCCTGGGTGAAGCCCTTGACCACGGTTTCCAGCGTCTTCTTGGGGATCTCGTCGGAGGCGTTCGAGCCTATGGTCACCGTGCCCAGCCCGCCGCCGCCCTGGCCGGCGGGCGACGGGGCGTCCGAGCCGCAGCCGGCCAGGACGGCGGGGACGCCGAAGGCGGCGGCTCCTAAGATGAGGTTGCGGCGGGAGATCGGCGGTGGTTGGTCCATGTGGGTGCCTCCTTGACGGAATTCCCCCGACTTCGCGCACTTTCCTTCATCGAAAAGGCCCCTTTTCGGACTGTCAACGCCTGTTTTCACGACAACCTGCGCCCTAGAAGGCCGTGTCCGGAATAATCCGCCTATGTTCTGGCGACCTGTGCCCGTGGTTCTGACGGCTGTGGCGATGCTCGCGGGCGCGGTCGGATGCGCGTCAGGAGGGCCGGAGCGGGCGGCCACGCCCGAGCCGTCGAAGGGCGCGGCCACGTCCGGGCCGTCGCAGCGCGCCGCCGCCCCCGACTGCACGAAGGCCGGGCCGCGGGACTTCGACGGTGACGGCCGGGACGACGTCGCCGTGGGGAACAGGATGCTGTCGGGCGGCCAGGTCTCCCTGCTGACCGCCGGCAGGCTCGTCCGCCTGACCATCCAGGACGAGGCCGCCGACGCCGTCGGGTCGTCGGTGGCCCTGACACGGGTGGACGCCGACGGCTGCGCCGACCTCGTCGTCGGAGCGCCGTACACGAAGGTGAACGGGAAGGGCGGCGCCGGCGCGGTCTACGTCCTGTACGGCGGCGGCACCCGCCCCCACCGCAAGCTCGTCGCCCCCGAGCCCCAGGAGAACGCCAGGTTCGGCAGCTCGGTCGCCGCGTACGGCGGCACCATCGCCGTCGGAGCGCCCCTGGAGAAGGAGCGGGGCGCCCGCGCGGCGGGAGCCGTGTACGTCTTCCCCGAGGGGGCCGCCGACGCCCGCCGCATCAGCCAGGAGACCGAGGGCGTACCGGGCAACAGCGAGGCGGGCGACCGTTTCGGCCACTCCCTGGCGCTCGGCCCCCTGCCGGACGGGCGGCTGCGCCTGCTCGTCGGCGCCCCCGACGAGCGCAAGGACGGCACGGGCCAGCAGCTCGGGGGCGGAGGAGCGGGCCACACGGGCTCCGTCACCCTGATCGACGAGGTACGGGCGGAGCGCTACCAGGCACTCAAGTTCGACGGAGCATCGGAGGAGTGCGCCTACGGGGCGGCCGTGGCGCACCTGCCCGGCGACCGATGGGCGGTCACCGCGCCCCGCTGCGGCACCCTCCAGGTCAACGGCACCTCCGGCCCGGTCAGGACCGTCAGCTGCCAGGCCTGCGCCGGCTCCCAGGCCCTGTCGGCGCTGGCGGTCTCACCGGACGGCCGCCTGGCGGTGGCGTGGGGCGACTCGGCGGTGGTGCTGCTGCCGGACGACGAGGAGGGCGTACGCGACCAGGTCGTCCCGACGCTGCCCGGCGGCAACTGGCCGGTCGCCTTCTACGGCTCCAAGCTGGTCTTCGGCCGCCCCAGGGACACCCCGCCGCTGACCGTGACCGTCCACGACCCCGCCACCGGCACGTCGGAGGAGGTCGCTGTCGAGGGCGGCCCCGGCGACGTGGAAGGCGTCGGCGAGGCACTCGGCTGACGGCCTACGATCGGGAGTCGTAGAGCGCTTCGATGTCGTCGGCGAAGTCGCGCATCACCAGGTTCCGCTTGACCTTGAGGGTCGGCGTGAGGTGGCCGCTCTCCTCGGTGATGTCCGCGTCGAGGATGACGAACTTCTTGATCTGCTCGGCCTTCGACACCATCGCGTTGGCCCGGTCGACCGCCCCCTGGATCTGCGCCAGCACCTCGGGGTCGGACTTGAGGCCGGCGACGGCGGCGCCTTCCGGCAGGGCCTCGGGGTCGAGGGTGATCAGGGCGGCGACGAACGGCCGCCCGTCGCCGATGATCATGGCCTGGGAGACCAGCGGGTGGGCGCGCAGCGCGTCCTCAAGGGGGCCGGGCGCGACGTTCTTGCCCGCCGCCGTCACCAGGATCTCCTTCATCCGCCCGGTGATGCGCAGGTAGCCGTCGGCGTCGAGCTCGCCCACGTCGCCGGTGTGGAACCAGCCGCCGGCGTCGATCACCTCGGCGGTGGCCTCCTCGTTCTTCCAGTAGCCGTGGAAGACGTTGCGGCCCTTGGCGAGGATCTCGCCGTTGTCGTCGATGCGCAGCGTGACGCCGGGCAGCGGCTTGCCGACCGTGCCGATCTTGTTGCCGCCCGGCATGTTGACCGAGACGGGCGCGGAGGTCTCGGTGAGGCCGTAGCCCTCGAAGACCTCGATGCCGACGCCGCGGAAGAAGTGGCCGAGCCGGTCGCCGAGCGCGGAGCCGCCGCTGACCGCGGCGGACAGGCGCCCGCCGGTGGCCGCGCGCAGCTTCGCGTAGACCAGTTTGTCGAACACCGCCCGCTGCAGCCGCAGCCCGAGCGGCGCGCCGCCCGAGCTCTCCGCCTTGCTCCAGGCCACCGCGACGTCGGCCGCGCGGGCGAAGATCTTGCCCTTGCCGCCGGAGATCGCCTTCTGCTCGGCGGCGTTGTAGACCTTCTCGAACACGCGCGGCACGCCCAGCAGGAACGTCGGCTGGAAGTCCTGCAGGTCGGGGGCGACGTTCTTCATGTTGGGCGTGTGCGCCATGATCGCGCCCGCCTCGATGAGCACCACCTGGATCATCCGGGCGAAGATGTGCGCCAGCGGCAGGAACAGCAGCGCGGCCGGCTCCTTGCGGGCGAACATCGGCTCAAGCGGGCCGCGCAGCACGTTGAGAGCGGTGAACAGCAGGTTGTCGTGCGTGATGCGGCAGCCCTTGGGCCGCCCGGTGGTGCCCGAGGTGTAGACGACGGTGGCGAGGTCGGCGGAGGTGACCTGCTTCCTGCGCGCCTCGACGTCGGCGTCGGTGACGCCGCCGGTCTCCAGCGTGCCGTCCACCCGCCACAGCGCCTTGAGCTCGGGCGCGGCCTCCTTGACGGCCTGCTCGTGCGCGTCGAGCTCGACGAACGCCGCCTTGGCCGCGCTGTCGGCGATGATCCACCTGATCTGCTCGACGGAGGAGGTCTCGTAGACCGGCACGGTGACCGCACCGATCGTCCAGATGGCGTAGTCGACGAGCGTCCACTCGTAGCGGGTGCGCGACATGAGCGCGACCCGGTCGCCGTGCTCGACGCCGGCCGCGATCAGGCCCTTGGCCACCTCGACCACCTGGTCGCGGAACTCGGCCGCGGTCACCACCGGCCAGCCCGACTCGGCCTTGCGCCGCATCACCACGGCGCCCGGCTCCTGCTCCGCGCGCCGGAAGACGGTGTCGGCCAGGCCGGCGGAGGCAGGCACATCGACCAGGACGGGGACGCTGTACTCGCGCACGAACTCAACTCCTCTTCGGACTCCGCCTGGACGTTACCGCCTGAAGTTACGCGCCGGTAGCTCCGTCATTGAGGCGTTATGAAGGGCGTTTCACACGCTAGCAAGCCGAAGGCCGTCCTGCGGTGCGGCGCGGGCCCCCGAGCAGACACCGCATAGGATCTGCCTCATGAGGGTCCACGTCGTCAGCGACGTCCACGGCAGGGCAGACGCGCTCGCCAGGGCGGGTGACGGCGCCGACGCGCTGATCTGCCTCGGCGACCTCATCCTGTTCGTCGACTACGACGACCACGCCCAGGGCATCTTCGCCGACCTGTTCGGCGCCGACAACGCCACCCGGTTCATCGCGCTGCGCACGGCCAAGCGCTTCGACGAGGCCAGGGCCATGTCGGCGCGGCTGTGGGCGACGCTCGACGGCGACCCGCGCGAGCACATCGAGCGCAACGTCCGCGCCCAGTACACCGCCCTGTTCGCCGCCATGCCCACCCCCGCCTACCTCACCTACGGCAACGTCGACCTGCCCCGCCTGTGGTCCGACTACGTCAGGCCGGGCCACCAGGTGCTCGACGGGCAGGTGGCGGAGATCGGCGGGCTGCGGTTCGGGTTCGTCGGCGGCGGGCTGCAGACCCCATACCGCACGCCGCACGAGATCAGCGACGAGGAGTACGCCGCCAAGGTCGAGGCCGTCGGCGAGGTCGACGTCCTGTGCTGCCACATCCCGCCCGCCCTGCCCGAACTGCTCTACGACGTGGTGGCCAGGCGGTTCGAGCGCGGCAGCGAGGCCACGCTGGAGGCGATCAGGCGCACCCAGCCCCGCTACGCCCTGTTCGGCCACGTGCACAATCCCCTCCACGCGCGCGCCCGCGTGGGCCGCACCGAGTGCGTGAACGTGGGCCACTTCCGCAGCAGGGGCGTCCCGTACGTCCTCGAATGGTGATCTGGGCCCTTACGCCGCCACCGGCGGTTTGTGCACTAACGTGGTCGCCATGGCTGATCGGACCACTTCGAGCACCACGATCGGCGCCGGGCGCGCCGACGTCATGGCGGTCATCGCCGACTTCCCCAGCTACCCCCAATGGGCCGGCCAGGTCAAGAGCGCCGAGGTCCTGACCAGCGACGACGCCGGACGGCCGAGCACCGTGCGTTTCACCCTCGACGCCGGGCCGATCAGCGACACCTACACGCTCGGCTACGCCTGGCAGGGCGACGAGGGCGTGAGCTGGCAGGTGGTCGAGCCCGGCAAGATGGTCTCCGACCTGCGCGGAAGTTACCGGCTCTCCGAGTCGGGCAGTGGCACCGACGTGACGTACGAGCTGACGGTCGACCTCAGCGTCCCCATGATCGGCATGATCAGGCGCAAGGCCGAGAAGGTCATCGTGGACACCGCGCTCAAGGGCCTCAAGAAGCGCGTCGAAGGCCGCTGAGGTGCACCCGCGGGTTCTGCTCTTCACCGGCAAGGGCGGGGTGGGCAAGACGACGGCCGCTGCCGCGACGGCCACGCTGGCCGCCCGCCGCGGGCTGAAGACGCTGATCGTGTCCACCGACACGGCCCACTCGCTGGCCGACGCGCTCGCCGCCGAGCCCGGCGAGATCGCGCCCGGCCTGCACCTGCACCAGGTGGACACGCAGAAGTCGATGGAACGCCAATGGGGCGAGCTGCGCGACTACGCGCGGGGCGTGCTGGCCGAGCTGGGGCTCGACGAGATCACCTCCGAGGAGATCACCGTCCTGCCGGGCGCGGAAGAGCTGATCGCCCTGCTGGAGCTGCGCCGCCACGCCCGCGACGGCTGCTGGGACGTCATCGTCGTCGACTGCGCGCCCACCGCCGAGACGCTGCGGCTGCTGGCGCTGCCCGAGGCGCTCGACTGGCACGTCAACCGGCTCATGCCGGTCGGGCGCCGGGTGCTGAAGCTGGTCTCGCCGTTCGTCCGCGGCGTGGCCCGCGTCAGCGCGCCGGGCGACGACGTCATGAACGCGGGCGAGCGCTTCCACCGCGGCCTGATGGAGGTGCGCGAGCTGCTCACCGGCGACCACGCCTCCGTGCGGCTCGTGCTCACCCCCGAGTCGGTGGTGCTGGCCGAGGCCAGGCGCACCCTGACCTCTCTCAGCCTGTACGGCTACCGCGTCGACGCCGTCATCGCCAACCGGGTCTTCCCCGGCGGCGACGGCGCCGACGCGTGGCGCAAGGGATGGGTGGAGGCGCAGTCGAGGCTGCTGGCCGAGGCCGAGCAGTCGTTCGCGCCGCTGCCCATCCACGTCGTGCCCTACCTGCCCGCCGAGCCCGTGGGCAAGGACGCGCTGGCCGAGGTGGGCGCCGCGATGTACGGCGACGCCGACCCGTTCGCCGCCCACTCCGTACGCCCGCCGCTGCGCATGAGCGCCGACGAGCTGGAGCTGGCCCTGCCCGGCGCCGACCGGGAGAACGTCGACCTGGCCCGCAAGGGTGACGAGCTGATCGTCACGGCGGGCCCGTACCGCAGGATCCTGGCCCTTCCCGCGGCGCTGGCCCGCAGGGAGATCAGCGGAGCGGCGCTGCGCGACGGTGTGCTTCGCGTCACGTGGTCCGCCGAGGGAGCGAATCCGCGACCTGATGAGTTGAATGGATGAGCGACCCCACGAGCTTGGAGGACCAGGATGAGCGACAACAGTGACAGGAACGGCAGAGACGCCCATAGGGACACCCATAGGGAGACCGGGCGAGAGAGCTCCGGTCAGGCCGACAGGGACCCGATCGGCACGGTGGCCGACGAGGCGCGCAAGCTGTTCGAGTCGCTTCAGGGCCGGGCGACCCGCCAGGTCGGCAAGAGCGTGTTCGACTCCTTCACCGGCTCGCTGTCCGGCGCGGTCGGCGGCCGCTCCCGCAGGGAGCGCGACGTGTGGGAGGAGGCCGTCTCCGAGCCCCACGACGAGTACATCTGCCGGGCCTGCCCGGTGTGCCGGGCGATCGCGGCGCAGCGCGAGTCGGGCGGCGACGTGACCGGCCACCTGGTGGCCGCCGGCGGTGAGCTGTTCGCCGCCTTCCGCGGCGCGCTCGACGCGCTGAGCAAGCCCGCCCCCCGCGGACCCCGTGACCGGCGCGACACGCAGCGCGAGGACCGTGACAATCGTGACAATCGTGACAACGTTCAACACATAGATCTGGGATAGGGAGACACGCGGCAATGCTCACGATCGGTGTCGACATCGGCGGGACGAAGGTGGCCGCCGGTGTGGTCGACGACAACGGCGAGATCGTCGAACACACGCTGAGGCCCACCGCCGCCGACCGCCCCGACAAGGTGGCGGAGACGGTGGCCGACGTCGTTCGCGAGCTGTCCGAGGGCCGGGACGTCGAGGCGGTCGGGGTCGGCGCGGCCGGCTTCGTCGACGAGAGCCGGTCCGTCATCCGCTTCGCGCCCAACCTCGCCTGGCGCGAGGAGCCGCTGCAGAAGAAGATCAGCGGCCTCGTGGGCCTGCCGGTCGTCATCGAGAACGACGCCAACGCCATGGCCTGGGGCGAGACCAGGTTCGGCGCGGGCAGGGGGCAGTCCCACGTCGTCTGCCTGACCCTCGGCACCGGCATCGGCGGCGGGCTCGTCTTCGACGGCGCCCTCTACCGCGGCCGCTGGGGCATGGGCGCCGAGCTGGGCCACATGCAGGTGCAGCCGGGCGGGCGCGAGTGCGGCTGCGGCAACATCGGCTGCTGGGAGCAGTACGCCAGCGGCCAGGCCCTGGTCAAGGAGGCCAGAGAGCTGGCCGGCGCGCAGCCGGAGCGGGCCGCCACGCTGCTCGGGCTGGCCGGCGGCAAGATCGAGGGCGAAGAGGTCACCGAGGCCGCCAGGCTCGGCGACGAGGTCTCCCTGGCCGCCTTCGCCAACCTGGCCGACTGGCTCGGGCAGGGCATGGCCGACCTCGCCTCCATCCTCGACCCCGGCTGCTTCATCGTCGGCGGCGGCGTGTCCCGCGCCGCCGACCTGTTCATCGACCGCGCCAGACAGGCGTTCGCCGAACGGCTCACCGGCCGCGGCCACCGCCCCCTGGCCGAGATCCGCCTGGCCGAGCTGGGCGCCTCCGCCGGCGTCGTGGGCGCCGCCGACCTCGCCCGCCGCCGCTAGCCCCCAGCGGCCGGTGACCACCTCGCCAGCCGGCCCCGAGGCCCGGCGACTCGTGGCCGCCTGGCCGGCCGGCCGGGCCCGGCGATCCGTGATGCCAGGGCCCGGCGGCGCCGGAGGCGGCGACCTGTGATGCTTCCTGTCCGGGTCGGGACGTACAACGTGCATGGGATGCGGGCCGGGCTCGCCGCGCTCGCGCCGGTCGTCGTCGCGCTGCGCGCCGACGTGCTGTGCGTGCAGGAGGTGCCGAGGTTCGTGCGGTGGCGGGCCAGAAGGGGCGCGCTGGCCGCCTCGGCGGGGCTCGCCGTCGCCACCCACGGCAGGGCGGGCGGCGTCGCCGTGCTCACCGGGCCGCGCATGCGCGTGCTGCACGCCGAGCACCACGCGCTGCGCCCCTTCCGGGGGCTGGAGCGCCGCGCCCTCGCCCTGGCCGTCGTGGAGCCGATCCGGGACGGGGGCCGGCTGGTGGTGGGGTCGTTCCATCTCGACCTGGACGAGGCGGCGCGGGCGTACCACGTCGAGGAGATCATCGCCCTCATGGAGAACGCCGCCGCCCGGCACGACGCCTCCATCGTGCTCGGCGGCGATCTCAACGAGCAGGACCACCAGCCGGCCTGGCGCCACCTGGCGGCGCGGCTGGCCGACTGCCACGCCGAGGCGCCGGCGGGCGGCGGGCCGACGTTCAAAGCGCCGCGCCCGCGCCAGCGCATCGACGCGGTGTTCGCCGCCCCCGAGATCGCCGTCGTGTCGTGCGGAGTGCCGCTCACCGGCACCGATCAGGCGGGCGCGAGTGACCATTTCCCGGTCGTGGCGGAGTTGAGAGTTGGGCACTAACGGGCAAGACAGGCGCGTGAGCCCGTAGCATTTCCCTCATGACCCGTCGCTTTCAGCGGCGTGCGCTCTCTCTGATCTTGGCGACGTCCGTGGCCTTGACGCAGGTCACGCCCGCCGCGCATGCCGATCCCCGGCCCGCCGCCGAAGCGTGGCAGCAGTCGACCAGCGTGCGCCTCCAGGCCGACGGCTCGCTGTCCGACGTGCTCGCGATCACCGCAGACAACGTCTGGGCGGTGGGCCAGCAGGAGATCTGGGACGTCTGGAAGAACCGCGGCACCATCCGCCACTGGAACGGCAGCAGGTGGGCCGAGATCGGCATCCGCGACGCCACGGCCGCGGGCAGCCTGCGCGGCCTGGCCGCCGCGTCGGCCTCCGACGTCTGGGCGGTCGGCGACGGGCACGACGGCCTGCCCTACCTCGCCCACGGCGACACGGCCGGGTTCGACCGGGTCAGGCCCCAGGGGCTGCGCGCCGGCGACTGGCTCGGCGGCATCGACGCCAAGCCGGGCCGCGTCGTGGCCGTCGGCAGCCGCGAGAAGAACGGGCTCATCCTCACCGGCCAGGGCACCACCTGGACCGTGCAGCAGACCAAGGAGAAGGGCGCCCTCTACGCGGTGTCCGGCGGGTTCGCGGTCGGCGACACCGGCACCAGGCCGCTGGTCGTCCACTACTCGGGCGGCTCGTGGAAATCGATGACGCTGCCCTCCGTCCCCGGCGGCTACCTGCGCGACATCCAGGTCGACAGCTCCAAGCGGGCGGTGGCCGTGGGCGGCGTCTACCGCGGCCCAGGCGACATCTCGCCGCTCGCGCTGGTCTGGAACGGCAAGCGCTGGAGCCGCCTGCGGCTGCCCGGCTCGTCCGAGGCCAGGCTCTACGGCGTCACCGGCGACGGCAAGGGCCGCTACTGGATGACCGGCTACGACCCGGCCCACGCCGCCGTGCCGTTCATGCTGCGCTGCGAGAAGGGCTCCTGCACGATCATCCGCGGCGCCACCCAGAAAGACCGCGACAGCGTACGCCTGCAAGCCGTCACCTACCTCGCCGGCAAGGGCACGGTGTGGGCGGTCGGCCACGCGGTCGACCCCGACGACCAGTACACCGACGTGGTGGAGTCGTTCGTGCCCAGGACCAGCACCCAGAAGTCCTAGCCCGGGCCCGCACGCCAGCCTCTGAAGGACGGCGCCGTCCTAGCCCGGGCCCGCACGCCAGCCTCTGAAGGACGGCGCCGTCCTAGCCCGGGCCCACGTCAGCCTCTAAAGGACGGCGCCGTCGTCCCAGCCGGAGTCGTTGGGCGGGCCGTCGCCCATGCGCACGACCAGCGCCACGAACCCGCCGATGAACGCCGCCACCGCCGTGAACAGCGCCCACCCCTCCATGTGCCAGCTCGCCATGGCCGCCACCAGGAGATAGGCGGGACCGCCGAACAGCGCGACCCACGCCAGCTTGGTCGCCAGGTCGAGCTTGGGCAGCGGAGGCGGCGGCGGAGGCACGAAGTGGCCCTCCTCCTCATCGTCCTCGGAGCCCTCGCCCGTGCTGTCGTCGGCGCCGTCGCGCGGCGGGTCGTCGTCCTCGCCCGGCTCGCTCTCGGGCGGCTTGACCACCCGGCGGGTCGGCTCGGCGGGGAGGTTTTCGCTGTCCGGCCATGGCTGGTCGGCCGAATCGCGCTCGGCTGTGTCGTTGAAGGACGCGACGATCTGCCGCCAGACCTCGTCCTCGTCACTCTGGGGCGTCACCTAGATGGGCCTCTCCGCAGCGATCGCGACTTCCCCCTGGGTGCGATCAGTCCCTCTGCAAGGGTACCGAGGCATGTGTCCGGATGAAGTCGAGGCTCCCGGCAAAGATCCTGTCGGCATCGTTGTCCAGCGTCGCAACATGGTAGCTATCGGTAAGCTCCTCGATCGTGGCCTGCGGGACCTTCGCGCGGATGATCGCGACACTCGTCGGCTTCACCACGTGGTCCTCCGTGCTGTGGAAGACCAGCAGCGGTTGTGTCACCTTCGCCAGGTCGGCCTGCACCAGCGACCACAGGCCCGGCAGCGAGGCCGCCGCCTTGACCGGGGTGCGCGTGTAGGCCAGCTCCGTCACGCCGGGCTTCTTGACGTCGTTGGCGACGCCCGGCACGGACGCGACGAACCACTTGAGCAGCGGAGCCAGCCTCAGCAGCGGCACGTCGAGCGCGATCGAGGGGTTGACGACCATCACGCCCCTGATCGCCGCGCCGTGCACCTCGGCGAGTCGCAGCGCGAGGCAGCCGCCCAGCGACAGCCCCGCCACGAACACCTCCGCGCAACGGCCCTGGAGATCGGCGAACGCCTTCTCCACCTCGGCGTACCAGTCCTCCCAGCGGGTGCGGTTCATCTCCTGCCACCTGGTGCCGTGACCGGGCTGTCGGGGCAGCGAAACGCTGAGCCCGTGCCCGGCCAGGTATTCGGCCCACGGCCGCAGCGACTGCGGCGTGCCGGTGAACCCGTGGCACAACAGCACGCCCACCGGGCCTGCATCATGGTGGTAGGGCTCCGCGCCTGGCATGAGCGGCATAACAGCTCCTCCGTGCTGTTTCATTCCGGCAATTTCTGCCGGAACGGCCCGATCGTCGCACGTTCTGGGGTAATTGTGCGAGAGGTGAGGTAGGAGCATGGCCCGCGAGGTGGGAAGATGACTCTGCCGATCTCGACGACGTGACCAGGGAAGAGGTGCCAGGTGTTCTACTGGGTGGTCAAGGCCGTCTTGGGGCCGTTTCTCCACCTCGTGTTCCGGCCCTGGACCGAGGGCGCGGAAAACGTGCCCAAGCAGGGGCCCGCGATCCTCGCCGGCAACCACCTGTCCTTCGCCGACCACTTCTTCGGCCCGCTCCAGATCCGCCGCAAGGTCATCTCGCTCGGCAAGGCCGACTACTTCACCGGCCGCGGCGTCAAGGGCTTCTTCACCCGGCTGTTCTTCAGCGGCGTCGGCACCGTGCCCATCGACCGCTCGGGCGGCAAGGCCAGTGAGGCCGCGCTGCGCACCGGGCTGCGCATCCTGCGCGAGGGCAACATCCTCGGCATCTACCCCGAGGGCACCCGCTCGCCCGACGGCCGCCTCTACAAGGGCAAGACCGGCGTGGCGCGGCTCGCGCTGGAGTCGCGGGTGCCGGTGATCCCGTGGGCGATGATCAACACGTACGAGATGATGCCGCCCGGGCGCCCGCTGCCCAAGCTGGGCATCCGTCCCGGCGTGCGGTTCGGCAAACCGCTCGACTTCTCCCGCTACTACGGCATGGAGGACGACCGGCTGGTGCTGCGCGCGGTGACCGACGAGATCATGTACGCGCTCATGGAGCTGTCGGGCCAGGAATACGTCGACAAATACGCCGCGAGCGCCCGCGTCGAGATGGAGCGTGCGGCCCGCGCAGCGGCCGCCAAGAGCTGAGGGCCGGAGCTGAGGGCCGGAGCTGAGGGTCAGAGCTGAGGGGGGCCGCTCACGCGGAGGAGCGTAAGGCCTCCTCCGCCCTGCGCATGGCGCTCGTCATCGCCTGCAGCTCCTCCCTGCTGAGCCGGTCGATGAGGTACGCCCGCACCACCTCCAGGTGACCGGGCGCCACCCGCTCCAGGCAGCGCACGCCCGCCTCGGTGAGCACGGCCAGCACGCCCCTGTCGTCCGACGGGCACGTCTCCCGCTCGACCAGCCCCGCCTTCTCCAGCTGGGTCACCTGGTACGTCAGCGCGCTCTTCGACACCACCACCCCCCTGGCCAGCTCGGTCATGCGCAGCCTGCGGCCGGGGGCGGCGGAGAGCCGCACGAGGATCTCGTATTGCGGGTGGGTGAGCCCGGCAGAGGCTTTGAGCTGCTCTTCGATGCGCCGCTCAAGCAGGTGGGAAGTGGCCAGGAAGGCGCGCCATGCGGCCATCTCCGTCGAGTCCAGCCATCGGGGGTCCGTCACCGACTCAGTGTACTGTCGTTCGAATTTGAACCATCACTGCTAGAGTTGTCGTTCAAATCTGAACATCAAGAAGGAGCACGCATGGTGGATCAGGGGCGCCCCGTCGTCCTGCTGCTCGCCAGGGTCGCCGTCGGGGTGATCTTCCTGGTGCACGGCTATCAGAAGTTCGCGACCATGGGCATCGAGGGCACGACCAAGTTCTTCGAGTCGGTGGGCATCCCGCTGGCCGGCGTCGCCGCGCCCGCCGTGGCCGCGCTGGAGGTGCTCGGCGGGCTGGCGCTGATCCTCGGCGTCGCGCTGCCCGTCGCCGGGTCGCTGCTGGCCCTCGACATGCTCGGCGCCATCGTCTTCGTGCACGGCGCCAACGGGCTGGCCGGCGAGGGCGGCTACGAGTTCGTGCTGGCGCTGGCCGCGGCCAGCCTGGCGGTCGGCTTCACCGGCGGGGGAGCCTTCGCCCTCGACAACGTGCTCCTGCGCCGCCGCCGCACCGCCCCGGCCGTCGCCTGACCCGTAAGATCCTGGCTCAGGACAGGTGGGCGCGGATCTGCCTGACGTACTCCGGCGTCGTGCGGCAGCAGCCGCCGATCAGAGACGCGCCCGCCTGCTGCCACTCCTTGGCCGCCTGGCCGAACTCCACCGGGTCGGCCAGGCCCGTCCAGCGGCGGAGCCCGGCGTCCCACGTCTCGCCCGAGTTCGGGTAGACGACCACGGGCAGCCCGCTCGACAGGCAGCCGATCAGGCCGGGGATGTGGCGCGGCGCCGTGCAGTTCGCGCCCACGGCCACCACCTGCGGGTTGCCGCCGAACACGGCCGCCGCCTGCGCGATGGGCGTGCCGTCGCTCAGCCGCTCGCCGTCGCGGCACGAGAAGGCCACCCACGCCTTCACCTCGGGCGTGCCGGCCAGCAGCCGGGCCAGCGCCCGCGCCTCCGGATAGGACGGGATGGTCTCGCAGGCCATCAGGTCGGCCCCGGCCGCCGCGAGGATCTCCCAGCGGGGGCGGTGCCAGGCGTACAGGCCGTCCTCGTCGAGGTCGTAGTCGCCGGTGTACTCGGCGCCGTTGGCCAGATAGGCGCCGTACGGGCCCACCGAGGCCGCCACCAGCCCGCGCCCGTGCTCGTCGCGGGCCTGCGCCGCCAGCTTCACCGACAGCCGCAGCAGCCGCTCCGCCTCGCCGGCGCCGAGCCCGCGCCGCTCGAACCCCGGCAGCGTCGCCTGGTAGCTGGCCGTGGTCGCCACGTCGGCGCCCGCCGCGAAGTAGCACGCGTGCGCGTGCCTGATCAGCTCGGGCTCCTCCAGCAGCAGCCGCGCCGACCACAACTCGTCGCGCAGGTCGGCGCCGAGGCTCTCGAGCTGGGTCGCCAGCCCTCCGTCCAGGACAAGTGTCGTCACCCGTTCAGCGTACGCAGCCGCGGGGGGGGGGCGGGGGGGGCCGGCGGGGGCGCGGGGGGGGGCGGCGGGGGGGGGGGGAA